>JAEYWK010000263.1 GCA_023431345.1 Pseudomonadota bacterium | reverse complement strand
TGTCTACAATGTCTGCACCTTCCGCTATCATCTTTGCCGCAAGCTGTGCTATATCATCAACATGTTGCTTCCTGCTTTCTTTGTAAAATGAATCAGGCGTGATGTTTATAATGCCCATCACCCAGGGTTTGTCCATCACCAGCAATCGTCCTTTGCAGTTTAAAGTGTACATTATTTGTTTTCGGCTTATTTTTGAAACTTCAGCAAAGAACAAAAATAATCCATCCCGTATTAAATGAGTAGCCCAATAATGACAACCATTCAGCAATATGATGCCGCGGTAAAATCCTGCAGGGATATTTTTTTAAAGAAAACAACGGATTATGGCACATCCTGGAGGGTGTTAAGAACCATTTCTATTGTTGACCAGATTTATATTAAAGCCAAGCGCATCCGTACCATCCAGGAAAACGGATCACAGAAAATTGATGATGATATTGCGTCGGAATTCAGAGGTGTATTGAATTATGGCGTAGTAGGCCTCATGCAAATGGAACTGAAATCAGATGAGATCGAAGATCTGGATATGCATACAGTGCAACAGTTATACGATAAAGTAATTGCGGGCGCAAAGGCATTGATGGAAAATAAAAACCACGATTACGGGGAAGCGTGGCGGGAGATGAGCCAGGAAAGTTTTACTGATCTTATTTTATCAAAATTATTACGGATTAAGCAAATATTAGCCAACAAAGGACAAACACTGATCAGCGAGGGTATTGATGCCAATTACTACGACATTATCAACTATGCTGTTTTTGCGCTGATCCTTATAAGCGAGGGGAAACATTGATGCGCGGTGACTTATTGTAAATGATTGAAAAAGCAATTTCAAAATCAGTCCCTACCTTTGCTTATTGTATGCCTGCCATAAGTGTTTAATAAATCTTTTCAAATACATGCTGGATATCATTATCGTTGGTGGCGGTCCTATCGGGCTTGCCTGTGGACTGGAAGCTAAAAAAGCCGGATTAAAATATTGCATCCTGGAGAAGGGATGCCTGGTCAATTCCCTCTACAACTATCCTTATAATATGACTTTCTTTTCCACTTCTGAACGGCTGGAAATTGGAGGGATTCCTTTTGTGTCTATATCGGTTAAGCCTACCCGAAATGAGGCGCTGGAATATTACCGGCGTGCCACGGTGTCCAACCACCTGGATGTGCACTTGCAGGAAGAAGTAAAATCCATTAACGGCAGGGATAACGGTTATGAGGTAATTACAACAAAGGCAACATATCAAACCCGGTACATCGTACTGGCCACCGGCTTTTATGATATCCCCGTATTGATGAACATACCGGGTGAAAATTTACCCAAAGTAACCCACTATTATAAAGAACCGCATTTTTATGCTATGCAGAAAGTGGTAGTGGTGGGTGCCAATAACTCCGCTGTTGACGCCGCGCTCGAAACTTTTCGCAAGGGCGCCGAAGTAACGATGGTGATCAGGAATAGCGGGATAGGCAAACGGGTAAAATACTGGGTGAAACCGGATATGGAAAACCGTATTTCGGAAGGAAGCATTAAAGCCTTTTTTAATTCCACCTTGTCTGCTATTTACGACGACAGGGTAGATATACAAACCCCCGACGGAATGGTTACCATACCGAACGATTATGTGATTGCTATGACAGGTTACCAGCCCCAGTTTGGCTTTTTACGAAAAACAGGTATTCATTTATCGGATGATGAAAAGTTACGTCCCGACTATAATCCCGAAACCATGGAAACCAATAAAAAAAACATTTACTTAGCCGGTGTGGTTTGTGGCGGTATGGACACACATAGCTGGTTCATTGAAAACTCAAGAGAACACGCTACTATTATTATGAAGGATATTTTGAGGAAAGAAAATCAATAAAGCCTCAACATCTAAAAAGCAAATAGCAAACTCATTCGAAGACTGAAACTCGAAATCCGAAACGAAATCTTACACAGCAAGCTGAAAACTCAGTAACTGATTGCTGATCGCTGTCTCAAATCCTTTTATGGAATATTAATATACTTATGCACCTGAAGGCTCAGTTGCCATTGCGGGTTTGCTTTTATATAATCAATGATCAGGGGAGTAACAGTTGCCGCTTTGCTCCATTCCGGTTGCAGGAACAACCTGCAGCCCGCACTGGCCAATGCCGCAAATTTTTCGCCCCACGCAAAATCCGAGTTATTGTAAATGATTATTTTCAGTTCATCAGCAAGTGAAACAACTTCTGGCAGTGGCGCCTTGAATTTTTTTGGAGAAAGACATACCCAGTCCCATACGCCGCTCATTTTGCAGCTGCCCGAAGTTTCAATATGTGTACGAAAGCCGGCAGCCTGCAATGCTTTTGTAAGCAATTCAAGATCGTAGAGTAGCGGCTCTCCGCCTGTAATTACCACAATAATTTTATTATCGCCTGATGGTTGATGGGTGGCAGGGATACTCTGCAGCGCGGTGTTTACAATGGCATCAATTGATATTTGCGGATGCGCATCGGCATTCCAGCTTTCCTTTACGTCGCACCAAACGCAGCCTACATCGCATCCGCCGAGACGTATGAAATAAGCGGCTTTTCCCTGGTGCGCGCCTTCTCCCTGGAGCGTATAAAATGACTCCATAATAGGAAGGGTTGTTACCGGGATGTTTATTGCTTTTTCCAAAATCTGATGTAAAATTTTTAGTGCTGCAATTACAGTATTGTGTTTGAAAACTACAAACGTCTAAACCATAAACTACAAACTTCTCACTATTGTTTCTGCGTAGCGGCCAAATAAGTGTTCTGCATAAGTGCGGCAATGGTCATTGCGCCCACTCCGCCCGGCACCGGGGTAATATAGCTGCATTTTGGAGCCACTGTTTCAAAGTGTACATCTCCCTTAATGGCATAGCCCTTCTTTTTGCTTTTATCTTCTACCCGGGTAATGCCCACATCAATTACGATAGCTCCATCCTTTACCATATCCGCGGTAAGGAACTCCGCTTTTCCCAATGCTGCTACAATGATATCCGCCTGCAGGCAAATGGCTTTGAGGTTGCTGGTATGGGAATGGCAGAGTGTTACCGTGCAGTTTCCCGTAGGCGTATTTTGACTGAGAAGAATGCTTATGGGGCGGCCTACAAT
>JAEYWK010000229.1 GCA_023431345.1 Pseudomonadota bacterium | reverse complement strand
CGCTGTTCATGGGGCTTCTCCGGCGTTGGTTGTCTTGCAACTCCTCCGACGGAGGGACCCCTCTACAAATTCACACCGCCGCTAAGATCGCGTTGCGGACCTCAGCTCCGAGCGCGATCCCGACCCGTAGCCGCTTACGGCCAGCGCCGAAGATCCGGGCTCGACCACGAACGCCTGGGGTCCGGGCTTGAGCTCGAATTTCTCGGCGGTGCCGCTCACACCCGAGCCGTGCACGGCCAGCTCACGCAGCCCCGGATCCATCTCGAACGTGCACGGGGAGCTGCAAATGTCCGTGTAGCGGACGGTGACGATGGTAGCCGCCTTGCCACCGACGTTCCCGACGCCGACCGAGCGATCCAGAATGGCGGCCACGGTAACTGGCTTCCCCGTAGAGCGGACCGAGACCTGCGCCTTGGCGCCGCCCTCTGCAGCGTCGCTGGTGCCCGCTGCCACTCCGCTGGTCACTTTGGGCTCGTCGGCGCGCGCCGGCGTCGACCAGGCCAAACCACAGCTCACACATGCCACTACGCAAGCGAAACCCGTCCTACCCATAGTTATTCTCCTCAGAAACCTTGACCGTTAACATGAGCCGGGCAGCCGAAGCTAGCGGCGTCTCTGAGGACCGAATGCTAGTCCGAATTGCGCGTCCACCATCCGGACCAGGCAACGCGCTTTGGCGCCTACGTGCTCCGCGCCCCGTCCAGTCAGTCCACGGAAGTCAGGGGCATCATTTGCTGGATGATCCACGGACGACCAAGCCGCTTGAGCGCGCCGAACTGCTCGGCGCCGAGCTGCCGCTCCAGCGTTGTTGGCTGCGCTGATGAAGAGCCCCACGATCATCAGCGCGCAGATTGAATCCGGGATCGAGCGGGGTGCCACGTGAGGGCACCCCGCGACCGTCGGTCACGTCGTTTGGACGCGGGCGAAGCAGCGCGCTTTGGCGCTCACGTGGTCGGAGCCGGACAGCTTGTGCGTGGTCAGGACCCAGCGCTCGTAGCCGTCGACCATTTCATTACTGATCTTGACCGATTCGCCACCGCCGAAGAACTTGCCTTTGATTTCGGTGAAGGCGCACATGGTAAACTGCGTTTTGGCCATGACGACGCGCTGAGTTCCAGAGGCAGAGAACACGGTGTTGGAGCTGGTCGCGTCGCCCCAGCGATCGTCGGTCGTGTAGAACGTCGCGATGCGATTGTAGGTCGGACCAACGCGGAACGAATGCGACGACCCGTGCAACGACTCGCCCGGCGCGCAGGTTTGCCCTCTCAAGATCGAGGGCTGCGTATCCACCGTCGATTGTTCGACTCGCACCCACTCTCCGCCGCCGGCCAGATCGCCGCCCAAGCCGTTGATGAACGTGAAGGCGCTGCCGGATAGCGCGTTGTCGGCTTCCTGCTGGCAGCCGGTCTGCGGACCCGATGACAAGATCCTGGTCCAAGGGTGGACCGATTGTTGCGACGAGATGAACCTGGTTGAGTCGAGCCCGGTGAACCCGTCCTTGCGGTAGCAGCGCGCTTCGCCGCTCACGGGCGCGCCACCCGAGAAAGCCTGAAGCACCCAGTTCTCGTTGCTCCTGATGACCCTGACTTCCTCAGCCTCGCTCAGGAACTGACCCGAGAGCTTGCTCAGCGTGCACACGTGAGTCGCAGTCGGCATCAGGACGCGCTCGTCGTGCCAGCCCGCGGCCGAGATCCCAAATGGACCGGACATCCAGGTCAGTACGGCGCTTTGAACGCTGCCAACGTCTTCCGCCGCGGCCGGCATGTCGGCCGATCCGTCCAAGTCCCCTGGAAGCGCCGCATCGAACGCGCAGCCCATGGCCGCAACACAGCCCACCCCTACCAGCATCCCACGCTTAGTGATTGTCATGGCTCTCCCCCTACCTCGAGCCGATGCCTTCTCGCTTGCACGTTATTGCACGTCCTCCGCGAACGCTTGATGGCCGTGACCAACAACCAAGCTCGGTTTCGAGCCCTCGAGGCGGAGCTCGAATGGTGTTGGCCCTTGGACGTCGCATGAACATGGATTGCGAGTGGCGCAGAGGAAGCGGCCAGCACCAGGGCCGCCCACTTGATAGACACAAACGCTTTCCGAAGAGCAACCTCCGCAAGCGTCGGCAGCGGCGCCCCCCGCGCTCGGCTCACCACCGTCGTTACCCTGACCGCCCTGATTCGAGGCGCCCCCGCAGTCTGCCTCGTCGCACTCGCGAGCGCTCGGCGCGCCGGCGCTGCTGCCGCCGTTCGACGTCGCCGACCCGCTGCGGCTGGTCCCCGCCGTGCCTGCCGCGCCGCTCGAGCCGACGCCGCCCTTGCCTGCCCCGGGAGCGCCACCGTCATCGGCGCTGCCACCGCAGCCGCTGAACGCGGCGAGGCCGAGGCCAATGAGCCCAAACTTCGCAGGCAACCAGAGCCGAGCTGATCTCATCGTCGTCCTCCCGGGGCGTGCCTACCGACGAGTCTACGTCAGCCGCCGCAAGGTGGGGCAGCCAGGCGAGCGCCTCAGCCATTGCGGGGCCGAAGCGCGCATTCTCTAGCCCTGAAGTCATCGAGTACTTTTTTGCCCTACCCTCGGCGCGAGCCCAAGGACCCTGCGAGGACCGAGCACCTCCGTCAGCGGAAAGCGTCTTTCCCGCGCGATGAGGCGTAACGGCGCCGGACGCTCGCGGAGAGCTCTTGATGACGGGGCCGTGAAAGCCTATGACCGAACGCATGCTCGGTTCGATCGGCCCGGGTGCTTCGGCGCGACCGAAGAAGGCGGAGGAGGCGGCGGTGCGCGAGCGCGTCATCGTGCAGTGCCTGAGCCTCACCGCGCTGCTCGTGGCGTACCGGGCGTCGTTCCCCACGCTGCATGGCCTGCTCGGCAACTCGACGTTCATGCTGGGCCTGGGCCTGTGCATCCTCGCGGCTGCCTGGCTCGGCATGAGGGGCGCGCTGGTCGCGATCGTGGTCGTCGCGCTGATGGATCGCGACCTGGCGCGCGAGCTACCTGCCAGCGCCGGGACTAGCCGGACCGCGGGCTTCGCTGCGCTGCTGGTAAAGCTCGTGCTCGCAGGCGGCCTCGGCTTCGCGGTGGACTCGCGGCGGCGCGCCATCGCGCTCAACGCCGAGCTGCGCCGTGAAATAGAGGCTCGGGAGCACAGCGAGCGCATGCAGCGCGCGATCGTCGAGAGCCTGGGAGAAGGCGTCGGGCTGTTCGACGCGCAGGGTCGCGTCGTCTTCGCCAATCAGGCACTGGCCTCGACCCTGGGCGTCGAGGGCGAGGAGCTCTCGACGAAGACGTTCTCGGAGCTCCTGACGGAAGAGAGCCGGAGCCGGCTCGCGACGACCACGCCCAACAGCGGGGAGCGCCGCTCGTACGAGGTCGTCCTCGAACGGAACGCGAGCACGCTGCTGCTCGTGACCGAGACGCGATTCGAGCCAAAGGGCTCGCGCGACGAGCTCACGCTGCGCGTGGTTCGAGATCTCACCGACCGCATCGTGACCGAGCGCCGCCAGCGCGATCTGGAGCGGGAGCTGCAACGCAGCCAGGCGCTGCAGAGCTTGGCCGTCATGGCGGGCGGGGTGGCGCACGATTTCAACAACCTACTTTGCGGAGTGGTCGGGAACGCGGAGGTGGCGCGGCGCAAGCTCCCGCACGATGCGCCGCCCGTGCTCTCGCACTGCTTGACGGAAATCCTCACCTACTCCCAGGAAGCTGCGCAGCTGAGCAAGCAAATGCTCGCCTACGCAGGCCGGCGGAGCCTCTCGATCCAGGGGCTCGAGATGAACGGGGAGCTGTCGGCCGCGCTCCGGCTACTGCACGCCACCGTCGAGTCGAAGTCGCACCTGCAGCTGGAGCTCGGCGACGCGCTGCCGCTGGTGGGCGCGGATCGCTTCCAGCTACGTCAGGTGGTGACGAACTTGATCCTCAACGCGCTCGACGCCATGGAGGGTAAGCGCGGCACTCTCACCCTTCGCACCGAATCCATGCGGCTCGAGCCTGCCGACAGTGAGCGCTACGGGGTGGCCGCTGGCACCTATGTGAAGCTGACCGTCACCGACACCGGCTGCGGCATTCGCCCCGAGGCGCGCGAGCGCTTGTTCGAGCCGTTCTTCTCGACGAAAGGTGTGGGCCGCGGGATGGGCCTTGCCGCCGCCGCTGGCATCATCCGAGCGCACCGAGGCTGGCTCGGCGTCGACGAGACCTCGGCGCGAGGCTCGAGCTTTGCGGTCTTGCTGCCGGTCGCGCAAGAGTCGATGAAGCGCCGCGCGAGCAGCCCCTCGTTGGCGATCCCGACCGCGCCCGTTCGCAGCATTCTGCTCATCGACGACGAACCGGCCGTGCGCCTGGTGACGGGCAAGATGCTGAGCGAGCTCGGGCACCGAGTCGTCACCGCCGACACCGGCCGACGCGGCATCGAGCTCTTGGAGCAGCGCCCGAGCATCGATCTGGTCGTGCTCGATCTGACGATGCCGGGGCAATCCGGCGAGCAGACACTCGAATTGTTGCGCCAGGTCCGAAGCACCATCCCGGTGGTGGTGACGAGCGGATTTCAGCAAGAAGATGCGTCCTCGCTGCTGCAGCAGCCCAACGTGGTCGGCTTCTTGGAGAAGCCCCATACCATGACCAGCTTGGAGATGCTGCTCGCCTCCGTCGCCCACGAGACGCCCGCCGTCCTCGCTTCCTGAGGGCTGACCCGGCGCGTCGCGCGAGAAGGAGCCGCCCCTCGAGCGCGCGCGGGCGGCGTCGCACACGCGGCGCGGCCATTCGACACCAGTCTCCTAGGTGCGAATGCGGCGGGATCAGCCCGCGGAGTTACGCAGAAAATTTAAGCCGCGCTTGAGTTTGTGCGAAGCTAGTCACGCCAACACCGAGGGTTACCGATCGCGGGGGTTCACCGACGATCTCACCCTCTGGAGGACTGCGCATGACCGCTGACGAGGGTTCGGGATTTCACGTCATGGTTGACTCGCCGCCGATGCGACGGCCGAAGAGTGAGGCGAGCGCGCTCTCCTGGTTTCAGGAGCGGCTCTGGCTGCAGCACCAGCGTAGCCCCGATAGCACGAGCTACAACCTGCCCTTCATCTTGGCCGTCGAAGGCGAGCTCGACGTCGTCGCGCTCGAGCAGAGCTTGAGTGAGATAGTCGCTCGTCACGAGAGCCTACGCACCCGCTACGAACGCACGACGGAGGGGGAGGCGGTTCAGCTCGTCAGCCCAGCGCAGCGCCTGACTTTGCCTGTGATCGCGGTGGATCAGGCGCAGCTGCTCGCGCACGTGCAGAGCCTGCTCGACCACCGCTTCGACCTGCGGCGCGGCCCGATCTTCATCGCCCAACTGCTCGCAGTGAAGAAGAACCGACACCTCCTGCTCCTCAACGTCCATCACGTGGCCGCCGACGCCTGGTCGCTCAAGACCATCTTCCTCGAGGAGCTGCAGGCGGCCTACGCCGCGTTCGCGCGCGCTGAGCGCCCGACTCTACCGCCGTTGCCGCTGCAATACAGGGACTACGCGGCCCAGCAGCGCACGGCGGACGCCTCGCGCGAGCTCGACTACTGGAGTCGAACCCTGGAGGGCTACGAAGACACCCTCGAGCTGCCCACGGCGCGCACGCGCACCACCAAGACGTGCACCACGAGCGGGCGCTTCGTACGCCGCTACTCCAGCGAGCTCGCGCAAGGCCTGGAGCGTTTGTCGCGCCAGCACGGCTGCACCCTGTTCATGACGCTGCTGGCCGCGTTCGGCGTCACCCTCGCCCGCTACACGCACCGCGACGACCTGTGCATCGGCACCACGACCTCCAACCGGACGGACGTGGCGCTCGAGCCGTTGATCGGATTCTTCATCAATATTTTGCCGATTCGACTGGCCGTCGACGAGCAAGGCAGCGCCTCCGACCTGCTCGCGGACGTACGCGCGCGCGTGCTCGCGGCGTTCGAGCACGCGGTGCCGTTCGAACGGATCTTGCACGAGACGAACGTGCCGCGACGCGCGGGCGATCACCCGCTCGTGCCCGTGATTCTTCGCCACCAGAATTTCCCGCGCAGCTCGTTCGATCACGCGCTACCGGGAGGCGTCAAATTCGACTCCTTCCCGGGACCTGGCGAAGAGGACGCAGCCGCCCGACAGCTGCTCGACGCTCACGACTTCCCTGCGCGCTGCGAGCTCGAGCTCTCGTACACGGGCGGGGGCGACGAGCTCGAGGTAGAGGTCGTCTACGCCTCCGATCTGTACACTCGCGAAGCCGTCGAGCGGCTGCTCGCTCAGCACCAGCAGCTGCTCGAAGGTATGCTCAAAGACCCGAGCCGACGCTTGCTCGAGCTGACCCTGCTCACCGACGCCGATCGGAAGAAGCTGCTCACGCAGTACAGCGGCACGTCCGTTGCGCCTGCTCCTGGGCTGTCGTTCGTCCAGCGCTTCGAGGCGCAAGTCGAGCGATCTCAGGGCGCCGTGGCTTGTTGGGACGAGCGAGGAGCGTGCAGTTACCTCGAGCTCGAGCGACAGGCCAATCAGATCGCGCACGCGCTGGCGGCGCGCGGCGTCACCGAAGGCGATCGCGTCGGCGTCTGCCTCGAGCGCGGCCGACAGCTGCTCGCGACGCTGCTGGGCGTGTGGAAGGCCGGCGCCGCGTTCGTGCCGCTCGATCCCGCCTACCCGCCGGCGTACCTGCGGCAAATCCTCGACGATTCTGCCCCATCTGCCGTCGTGCTCAGCGCCCGCCACGCCAGCTCGTTCGGGCCTGGCGCGCCCCATTGCCTCGAGCTGGAGAGTCTCGAGCACGCCGAGCCGAGCCAGCCTGGTCGTCGCGCGGGGCAGCGCCGAACACCCGGCGCGCTCGCCGCCATCATGTACACGTCCGGCTCGACGGGGACGCCCAAAGGCGTCCGCGTGCCCCACCGGCAGCTCGACAATTGGCTGAGCGCGCTCGAAGCCTGGCTGCCGTTCGAGGCGGGCGAGGTCGTGGCGCAGAAGACGACGTTTGCGTTTGCGGTCGCGATCAAGGAGCTGTTCGCAGGCCTGTTGAACGGTTGCCCGCTCGCTTTCTTGAGCAACGAGACGGTCCGCGACTCCGCCGCGTTCGTGAGCGCGCTCGGCGAGTATCGCGCCAGCCGCCTCAACCTCGGACCGTCTCAGCTGCGCAGCGTCCTCGAGCACCTGAAATCGAGCCCGCGCCCGCTCCCCGCGCTGAAGATCGTCATTACTGCCGGCGAGCCTTTGCCCCAAGACCTCGTGTCGGCATTCCGCGAGCAGCTGCCGGGCGCGCGCCTGCTCAACAACTACGGCTGCACCGAGCTGAACGACGTTTGCTACTACGACACGGCGAATTTCGACGGCCAGAGCGACTTCGTTCCCATCGGAACCCCGATCGCCAACACCAAGGTCTACGTGCTGGATCGGCAGAAACGCCTCGTACCCGAAGGTGTTCCGGGAGAGCTGCACGTCGCCTCTGTGGGCCTTCCCGACGGCTACCAGGGCCCGCCGAGCCTGACCGAGGAGCGCTTTTTGCCGAACCGGTTCGGAGCCGAGCCCAGCGACCGCCTCTACAACACGGGCGACGTCGTCCGGTTCCTTCCCGACGGCTCGCTCGACTTCATCGGCCGCTGGGATTTCCAGGTCAAGGTGCGTGGCTTTCGAGTCGACGTGCGGCAAGTCGAGCAAGCCCTCGGCGATTTCCCCGGCATCCGTGCGCGCGCCGTGGTCGGCGCGGGTGAGCAACTGATCGCGTTTTACACCACGGCCGCGGGGCAGGCGGTGGCGCTGACGGAGCTGCGAGAGTTCCTGCGTGAACGACTGCCGGCGTACATGCTACCCGACGCCTTCGTGCTGCTCGACGCGATGCCGCAGCTACCGAACGGCAAGTTGAATCGCCTGGCCCTGCTACGCGCGCCGGGCGCGCTGCAGCAGAGCGAGGGCTACGAGCCCCCCGCGACCGCTACCGAGCGCACGCTCGCCAGCATCTGGGCGCTGGTCGTCAACGCGCCCATCGAGCACATCGGTCGCCACACGCACTTCTTCGAGGTCGGCGGACACTCGCTCTCCGCCATGCGCGTCTTGGCCCGGATCAAGGACGCTTTCAGCGTCGAGCTCGGCGTCTCGACGCTGTTCGATGCGCCTCGGCTCGAGCGCCTCGCGGCTGCTATCGACCGAGAGCGCGCGCGCTCACCAGCGATCGATGACCCCCAACCGCGCTCCTCCCCGTTTCGCCGAGCGCCCACGCCAGCAGCCGGTTCGGGGCTACTGCAAGGCAAGGTCGCGCTGGTGACGGGGGGCAGCCGCGGCATCGGGCTCGCCATCGCTCTGCTGCTCGCCGAGCACGGGGCGAGCGTGGCCATCAACTACCGCGACAGCGAAGCCCAAGCGCGACGACTTCGAGACCAGATCGTGGCGCGAGGCGGCAACGCGGAGGTCTTCGGGGGCGACGTGACGGACGCCGCCGAGGTGGACGCGCTCGTACGAGCCGTGCGGGCGCGCTTCGAGCGAATCGACGTCTTGGTCGCGAACGCGCACATGAGCTTTCGCCACCGCCCGTTCGTCGAGTACGAGTGGGCCGATCTGGAGAGTAAGGTCAACGACGAGCTCAAGGCCATCTTCTTCCCGTGCCGCGCCGTGGCCCCCGAGATGCTGGAGCGCAAGAGCGGCAGCATCGTGGCGGTTTCCAGCAGCCTCTCCAAGCGGGGCAATCAAGGCTTTCTCTCCCAAAGCACGGCCAAGGCCGCCGTCGACGCCTTCGTGCGCGCGCTGGCGGCGGAGCTGGGGCCGGGCGGAGTTCGGGTCAACACCGTCGCGCCCGGGCTCACGTTGACCGACGCGGCGATGCCGATGTCGCCCATCGAAAAGGCGAAGATTGCCGCCAGCTGCCCGATGCGACGCAACGCGCTCCCCGATGACATGGCAGGAGCCGTGCTGTTCTTGGCCAGTGAGCTCTCGCAGTTCATGACCGGCACCTACCTGCCCGTCGATGGCGGGTTCACGATGCTGTAGCGGCCGCGCGGAGACTCGAGGCAAAAAGCATGACCGTCAAGCTCCTGGTCGTCGACAACTACGACTCCTTCACCTTCAACTTGGTGCAGATGTTTCGGCGCTACGAGCTGGAGATTCTGGTCGTCCGCGCCGACGCGCTGGCGGTGACCGACGTCTCGCGCTTGCGCCCGGACTACTTGCTCGTCAGCCCTGGCCCCAAGAGCCCGAGCGCGGCCGGAGTTTCGACGGAGCTCATCCGCTATTGTCAGGCCGAGCTGCCCATCTTGGGCGTGTGCCTCGGCATGCAATGCATGAACGAGGCCTTCGGCGGCCGCACCGTCCGCGCTCCGCTGCCGATGCACGGCAAGACGAGCGCCGTGCATCACGACGGCTCGGGGCTATTCGAAGGCGTGCCCGAGCCGCTGACGGTGGCCCGTTACCACTCACTCGCGATCACGGATGTCAGCGAGGTGCTGAGGGTCAACGCGCGGTCGACCGACGGCGTGCCGATGGCCGTGCAGCACGTCCGGCATCGCCTGTTCGGCGTGCAGTTTCACCCTGAAAGCTTCCTCACCCAGCACGGGCTGCGGCTGGTCGAGAATTTCCTTCGCTCGGGCCCCCTCAAAGGAGCGCTCTCATGACGAAAGCAGAGGTAGCGACGTTACCGCCCTGGCTGCCGAGGGTGACCTGCGTGCACTCGGAGCGCTTGCTGCTCGAAGAGCCGTTCGTCGACGTGGCGCGCCGGTTCGCGGGGCTGGCCGGCACGGTCGCTCTCCTGAGCGGAGGCGACCTCGACTGCGCCCGCTACCACCTGCTCGGGGTGTACCCGTGGCTCACGCTGAGCGCGCGCCGCACCAGCACCACGCTCACCAGCGCCGACCAGAGCCTGGAGCTCGCGGGGGATCCGTTCACCATCTTGCGCCAAGTGCTCTCGCACTGCCGCCTGGCGGAGACGAGGGCCCAGCTCCCCCTGTCGAGCGGGCTCCTCGGTTACCTCGCCTACGACCTCAAGGATTGTTTGGAGCAGCTGCCGCGGACGAGCGTCGACGACCTCGAGCTACCCCTGATGCAGCTCGCTGCGCCGGGGGTCCTCGTGATTCACGACCGGCTCACCGACGAAACGACGCTGTTGGCGATGGCCTTGGACGGCGACGACGACGCCCGGCTCGAGAGGGCGGCGCAGTTCAAGCGGGCGCTCCGCGCGAGCCAGGAGCGCGAGCGACCGCCCCCTCCTCCGCCCTTCGCGGCGCTCACCTCCGGTCTCTCGCGAGCGAAGTACTGCGCGGCGGTCGACGCGATCCGAAAGTACATCCTCGACGGCGACGCCTACCAGGTGAACGTGGCGCGGCGCTTCGAAACGCCGTGCGCGTCCGACCCCTTCGACTGCTTCGCCGAGATGTACGCGCTCAACCCAGCTCCCTTCTTCGCGTACATCAACGCGGGAGCTCACCAGATCGTCTCGAGCTCACCGGAGCGCTTCATCGAGGTCAGAGGTGGCAGTATCGAGACGCGCCCCATCAAGGGCACCCGTCCCCGCGGCAAGACGGCGGAGCAAGACGCGGCGCTACGAAGCGAGCTGGAGCAGAGCGCGAAGGAAGACGCCGAGCTGTCGATGATCGTCGACCTGCTACGCAACGACCTCGGCAAGGTGTGCCGCCCCGGCTCGGTGCGAGTGGTCGAGCACAAGCGCCTCGAGGCGTACCAGAACGTTTACCACCTCGTCTCGATCGTGCGGGGCGAGCTCGACCCCGGGCAGGACGCCGTCGCGGTGCTGCGAGCCACCTTCCCCGGCGGCTCGATCACGGGCTGCCCCAAGATCAGAGCCATGGAAATCATCGACGAGCTGGAGCCGGTTCGCCGCCACATCTACACCGGCAGCATCGGCTACATCGGTTTCGATGGCGCGATGGATCTCTCGATCGCCATTCGAACGGCGACCTTCACGCGCGGCAAAGCGGTGTTCTCCGTGGGGGCTGGCATCGTCTTCGACTCGGACCCAGCCAGCGAGTTCGAGGAGACGATCCACAAAGGCCGCACGCTCATGCAGGCCCTGACGCGCAGCGGGGCCGCCCCAGAAGCCGAGCGGGGCGAGGGCACGGTTTGGCACGACGGCGCGTTCACGAGCGGGGCCGCCGCTACCGTACCGATGGATTGCGAAGGGCTGGCTTACGGCTATGGGATCTTCGAGACGTTGCGGGTTCAAGCGGGGCGCCCGATCTTGCTCGACGCCCACGTGGAGCGCTTCGAGCGCGCGTGGCGCGAGCTGTTCCGCTGCGAGCCGCCGGACGTGACCTGGGGCGATGTGATCGCTCAACTCATCCGAAAAAATGCGCTCTCGAACACGACGGCGGTCGTGAAGCTGATGGCGCTCGTGAGAAGCCCCGCCGGGTCGCCGCCAGCGCAGACGCTGTTTGCGAGCGCTAGGCCGTATGTTCCCCGCCCCGCCCTCAGCTTACGAGCCGGGATGTCACTCCGAGTGTATCCGCATCGCCGGCACACGCCCCTCGCCGAGCACAAGACGCTCAACTATCTATTTTACAGGCTAGCGGGAGATTGGGCCAAGCGCCACGGCGCCGACGAAGCGCTGATCCTCAACGCCGACGGGTCAGTCTCGGAGACGAATACCGCGAGCCTGTGTTGCATCACTGGCGATACCGCCTGCTTTCCGACGTCGCCGCACGCCCTGCCGGGCACCATGGCCGCGGAGGTTCGGCGTCTGCTCGCGCGCTGGGGCTTGAGGGTGGAGGACCGCCGACTCTCCGTCCATGATCTGGTGACCGCCGACCAGGTGCTCTTGACGAGCTCGCTCATGGGCGCCGTTCCCGCGCTCAGCCTCGACGGGGCCGAGCTGCGCCCCGTCGGTGGGCTGTGCGCGAAGCTCAACCGAGCGGTGTTCGAAGGCGTGCTCGAGCAGGGCGCGCTCGAGCACGAGAGACCCGACGGGGACGGCGCGCCTCGCGAAGGAACGAGCGTGGAGGTCGGCTCTGCGACCAAGGCCCCGACCGCGCCTTGGGACGTGGATTTTCCTGCGCCGGCAGCGCAAAGCGCTCGTGAAGCCGTGCCAAGTAGCTCATGAGTACGTAAACTCCCGCCGTGACGGCCCAGACCGAAGCCCCCCTGGCAATCCGCAGCGAGAGCGCCCTCGTGGGGCCGCAGACGGGTAGGCCGACGCGGCTCTCGGGCTGGGGCGCGAACTTGCGGGTCGATTGCTACCTGCGCGAGCCTGAAACGCAGAAGCAGGTGGGTGAGCTGCTCGACCGCAGCGGCAGCATCGCGCGCGGGCTGGGTCGCAGCTACGGCGACGCTGCCGTCAACGCGGGCGGCCAGGTGCTCGGGCTCACCAAGCTCTCGCGTTACGTCGAGTTCGACGAGGCGACGGGCACGCTCGTGTGCGAAGCCGGAGTGAGCCTCGAGCAGCTCATCGCCGACTTCGCGCCACGCGGCTGGTTCCCGATGATCACGCCCGGAACCAAGTTCGTGACCATCGGCGGCTGCATCGCCAACGACATCCACGGAAAGGCGCACCACGAACAAGGCAGCTTCATCCGCTGTGTCGACTCGATGACCGTGCTGCTAGCGAACGGTGAGGTGGTCACGGCGAGCCGCAGCGAGCGCTCCGACCTATTTTACGCCTGCTTCGGTGGCATGGGGCTGCTCGGCATCGTGCTCACCGTGGCCCTCCGCCTGCGCCGGATCGAGACGACGTACTTCCGCCAACGCTCGCTCACCGTGCGCAACTTGGGCGAGATGCTGGCCACGCTCGAGGAGCAAGATCGCGCGTTCCCCTACTCGGTGGCCACGCTCGATATTTTCGCCAGCGGCGCGAGCCTCGGCCGGGGAGCCGTAACGGTCGGCGACCATGCCAGGCTCGACGAGCTGCCGCCGGCTTTGCGCAAGAAGCCGCTGCGCGTGTCGTCGGCGCTGCGCGTCGCCGTGCCCTTCGAGCTGCCAGAGCTGACCCTGAATCGACTGACCATGCGGCTCGTCAACGCCGTGATTCAGCGCATC
Organism: Pseudomonadota bacterium; assembly: GCA_023431345.1. Lineage (GTDB taxonomy): Bacteria > Myxococcota_A > Polyangia > Polyangiales > Polyangiaceae > PMG-095. The sequence goes on along the minus strand of JAEYWK010000229.1, from coordinate 40,423 downwards.
CAGTCGCGGAGCAAGCCGTTCGGGCACTACGAGGGCTTCTTCTACCCGCTCGATCGACTGCTGCACTGGAACCGCGGCTATGGCCGGCGCGGCTTCACGCAATATCAATTCGTGATCCCTTTCGACGACGGCGAGCGCCGCCTGCGCGAGATTTTGACCAGAATCACCTCGAGCGGGCAGCTGCCGTTCTTGAACATCCTCAAGCGCATGGGCCAAGCGAGCGAGGGCGTGCTGTCCTTTCCCCACGCCGGCTACACGCTGGCGATCGACTTTCCGGTGCGGCAGGGCACGCCGGAGCTGCTGCGGAGCCTCGACCGCAGCGTGCTCGACGCTGGCGGGCGCATCTACTTAGGCAAAGACTCGTACGTGGAGCCGGAGATGTTTCGCGCCATGTACCCGGCCATCGACGACTTCCTGGCGATCCGCGCCAAGTACGATCCGCGCGGCGTGTTCACGTCGAACCTGGCGCGGCGCGTGGGCCTGGCGGGCTGAGCGAAGGTCGCGACGGCTTGACGTCGCGCGATGACGTGTTAGGCGTGCCGGCGATGCAGCGCGCGTCAGGATGCTTCCGGCCCGGTGATCGCCAGGCGATCTCGGCCAGGTTGCGCGCCCTGGCTGCCTTCGTGGCGCTGCTGCTCGGCACCAGCTCGCTGGGCCAAGTAGCCCATTTCGTGCTCGTTCCGCACGCTGTTTGCCTCGAGCACGGCGAGCTGGTCGAGCTGCACGGCGCGGCTGAGGCGCACGCGGACGCAGCCGGCGCCGCCAACCAAGAGCGCGTCACCGCGCCGCACGGCGGCGATGAGCACGATCACTGTGAGCTCATCGCGCGCGCGGAGCGCGAGCAGCTCCTCGGCCCCGCGCCTTCGCTCGACGTGGCCGCCGCGGCTCGCTCGGTCGAGCGCTGCGGGGTAGCTCGCGAGCAGCTCGAGCGCCCGGCGCTCGGCGTGCTGATGCTGGCTCCCAAGACTTCGCCGCCCGCCTCGCGAGCCTGAGTCTGCCCACGTTAGCGCGGAGGGCTGCTCGACGCTGACGCCGTGGTTGCCATCGGCGTCGACGTCGTTTGCGGCTCGCCGACGTCGTTTGCGGCTCGCCGAGACTGCTTTCGACCCTCCGAAGCGTAGCTTCGGCTCGCCGACATTGCTCCTGGGCTCACGGCTCTAGCGAGCGCTGCGTGCCTCTCTCGAGGCGATGCGCACGCGCGCAGAGCGCCGTCCGCCGTGCGGATTTCCCCATGTCTCATTCGTTCTCGCGCCTCGCCTGGGGCGCGGCGTGCGGCTTGCTCGCATCGACGCTAGCCGCGCACTCCCAGGCCCAATCGATCGTCTTACCGCAGCCGGAGCTAAGCCCCCCTGCTCGCCTTCAGGGCAGCGCGCCGCCCGGCGCCAGCGTGCTCGTCGCGCTCACGGTCACGGTGGAGGGCCAAGCGGTCGACGCGAAGCTCCTCCGCCCTGGCGACTCAGCCCACGACGCCGCCGCGCTCGCCGCCGTGTCCGGCTGGCGTTTCAAGCCAGCGCTCCGCGATGGGACGCCCGTCTCGGCGCGGATCCGCGTGGCCGTGCCGGTCCTCGGTTCATCCCCCGAGCCGACCAGCGCCGCACCGGCAGCGCCGACCAGCGTCGCACCGGCAGAGCCGGTCAGCGCCGCACCGGCAGAGCCGACCAGCGCCGCGCCGGCAGAGCCAGCACCGCTAGCCGCGTCGAGCGAGACCGAGGTCACCGTGCTGGGCCGGCTCGCGCCGCCGCTCGCTGCCGCGTCCGATCTGCGCCTCACGGTCGGAGAGCTCAGCCGTGTCCCGCGCAAGAGCGCGACGGAGCTGCTCAAGCTCGCCCCTGGCGTCTACTTGTCGAGGGCGGGTGGTGAGGGGCACGCCGAGCGCATCTACCTGCGGGGCTTCGACGCCCGCGAGGGTCAAGACGTCGAGCTGAGCGTGGGCGGCGTGCCCATCAACGAGAGCGGCAACTACCACGGCAGCGGCTTCGCCGACGCCGGCTTCATCATCCCCGAGCTCGTGCGCGGCCTACGCGTCGTCGAAGGGCCGTTCGACGTGCGTCAAGGTAACTACGCGGTCGCGGGTAGCGCCGATTACCAGCTCGGTACCGAGCGCGGCGGGCTCACCGCCCAGCTCACCCTCGGTTCTTACGGCGCCGAGCGAGCTCTCGTGCAGTTCGCTCCGAGCGCGGGGGCTACGTTGGCGGCCGCCGAGCTGTATCAGACCGACGGCTATGGCCAGAACCGCGATCTTCGACGCGCGCGCGCGATGGCCCAATACGAAGGCAGGCTCGGCGAGCGAGGCAGCTACCGGCTCAGCGGCGCCGCTTACGGCGTCGAGTACCACAGCGCGGGCGTGCTACGCCGCGACGACGTCGAGGCGGGTCGCAGGGACTTCTTCGACACCTACGACGCTCGTCAGGGTGGCAGCGGCTCGCGCTACCATTTGTCGGCGGATCTGGAGCAGCAGCGCGGCGCGCTCGGCTTCGGGCAGCAGCTGTTCGTCATCCGCCGCAGCGTGCGCGTGCGCGAAAACCTGACCGGCTTCTTGGGAGACCCGCAAGAAGCCATCCAAGCTCCCCACGGGCAGCGCGGTGATTTGCTCGATCTGCAGGTCGACGAGACGACCTACGGCGGCCGCGGCTTCGCGCGCACGAGCGCGACCGTGGCGCGCAGAAAGCAAGATTTCGAGCTCGGCTACTACGCGCGAGGTGACGACGTGGCGGCTCAGCGGCAGCGTATCGACGAAGCCAGCGTGCCCTACAAGAAGGACGTCGATCAGCAGGCTCAGCTCGGCAATCTCGCGCTGTACGCGGAAGCGGTGCTGCGTCCGCTGCGCGGGGTGAGCCTGAAGGGCGGCGTGCGCCGGGAGCTCTTCCTGTTCAACGTGCTCGATCGCTGCGCCGTGCAAGAAGTGTCGCGACCGTCGGCCGCAAACCCACCCGGCGACGCCAGCTGCCTCGCTCAACAACGCTTCGGCACGCACCGTGAGCCCGAGCAGCGCTCCTCGACGGCCAGCAGCAAGCTGCTGCCGCGCGCGACGCTGACTTTGGGTCCATTCCAAGGCTTTCGTTACTTTCTCGCTTACGGCCACGGCGTGCGAGCCATCGACCCCAGCTACGTCAGCCAAGACGTGGCGACGCCTTTCGCGAGCATCGAGTCAGCGGACGGCGGCGTCAGCTACGCGAGCGAGCTGGGCGGCGTCAGCATCGCGGCCCGGTCGGTCTTTTTCCATACGCACGTCGATCGCGACCTGGCCTTCAGCGAAACGGAAGGACGCAGCGTGCTCGGCGGGGGGACGAGCCGCTCTGGCTGGAACGGGCTCATTCGGCTGCGCGGCGCGAGCTTCGACCAGTCTGCGAGCGCCTCGCTGGTGCGCTCGACCTTCGACGACTCGGGCCTGCTCGTGCCCTACGCTCCCGCGCTGGTCTTGCGCTCCGACAGCGCGCTCTTCGCGGACTTGCCCGTCAGGGTCGGCGGCTCGTCGCTGCGCGCAGCCTTGAGCCTCGGCGTCGACTACGTGGGTCGGCGCGCGCTACCGTTTGGGCAGCGGAGCGAGGCCGTCTTCACCCTCGACACCGCGCTCGGACTGCAGGCGGGCAGCTACGCGCTCGAGCTCGAGGTCACCAACCTGCTCGATGTGCGCTATCGGTCGGCGGAGCTCAACTACGCTTCCGACTTCCGCTCTCAGGCGCTGCCTACTCTGGTCCCTGCGCGTCATTTCGCGGCCGGAGCACCTCGGGAAGTCTTCCTGTCGCTCGCGGTCACGTTCGGAGGAGAAGAGCCATGAAGCGCCGCACGTTCGTGACCGGAGTCTTGGCGACCGCGACGAGCGGCTGCGTGGGAACCACCGGCGGAGAGCTGCTCGAGCTGCGCGGCGCGGCAGCAGGGCCAAGCGACGCGGCCCCGGGAGCGCCGCTCGAGCACGAAAACGGCCTCGGTTATCACATCGCACTGCGAAGGGCGCTGCTCTTCGTGGGCGGCGTCTACCTGAACCGCGCACGGCCGACGTCGGTGGCCAGGGACACGAGCTGCACGCTCGCCGGCATCTACGTGGCGCAAGTCGCGGGTGGGCGTGAGATCGATCTGCTTTCGCCCGAGCCGCAGCCGTTTCGGGAAGCCGGGCTGGCGACGAGCGAGCGCGCGTTGACCGGCGAGGTGTGGTTGACGGACGGCGATGTCGACGCGCCCCGCAGCGAGCGCACGATCTTGCGCATCGCAGGCGAAGCCGCGCGCGGAGGCCGGCGGTACCCTTTCACCGGCGAGCTCAGCGTGGGGGCCAGCCGTCTCATCACGCCGACCGATCCCGCGCTGCCGGGGCAGCACCCAATTTGCAAGCAGCGCATCGTCTCGCCTATCCCGCTCGATTTGGTGCCGCGCGCGGGGCACACGCTGCTGCTGCGCGTCGATCCGCGCGGCATGCTCGCGAACGTCGATTTCGCAGCGCTCCGCGCTGACGGCGGCGTCCACCACTTCGCAGATCGACCCGGCGTCGACGCGGCGAGTGACAATTTGTACGCGGGCCTCAGGCGCCCGAGCGGCGTCTATGCGTTTTCATTACTGGAGGAGACATGAGCCATTTTTGGACTATTTTTCGCAATTCGGCCGGCATTTCTTTGCTGGCGTTCCTGGCCGGAGGCTGCAGCTCGGAGACCGGCTCACACAGCGCCGGCAGCGGGCAGCTCGAGATCACGATCTCGGGCGAGGACATCGCGACAGACGGCATCCGTTTCCCCACCGGCAGTGAGGTCACCATCGTCGATGGCTGGGAGCTCGAGCTTTCGCGGGTCTTGGTCACGGTCGGTGAGGTAACGCTGTCCGACAACCCGGACCTCGACCCCTCCGATCAGTCGCGCACCGGAGCCGTGGTGGCACGGGCCGTTGGGCCCTGGGCGATCGACCTGCATGTTGCTGGCGACGCTCCCGCCGCGGGCGGCGAAGGGCGGGCCTCGTTGCTCACGCGGCTAGGCACGCGAACCGAGCGCGGCGGAGGGCCGCTCGCGCTCGATGACCGCTACGCGCTGAGCTACGACTTGGTGCCCGCGTCGGCTGACGCCACTTTCGTCAACTTCGCGCGCGATAGTGAGGCCGCGCTGGCCTACGCGGAGATGGTCGAGCGCGGCCAAACCGTGCTCTACGTCGGGACCGCCACGTTTCGCGGCGAGGACTGCAAGACCAGCGACGACGGCTATGATTTCGCAAAAATACCGCAAAAAGTGCGGTTCAGGCTGGGTTTCGAGACCCCCGTTCGCTTCATCAACTGCCAGAATCAGGACAACCAGGGCGAAGCCTTCCCCGACGAAGAATACCAGCGCGGCGTGGCGCTGCGCGCCAACCGTGTGACGCGCGCTCAGCTCACTCTGCACCTCGAGCACGTGCTGTTCAGCGCCACCGCTCACGATCCCGCGCTGCGCTTCGATCCGCTGGCGGCGCGGCTGGTGGGGCGTCCCGACGAGGACGAGCTCACGCTCGATGATCTGCTCGGCGTCGACCCGACCGCGTTCACCGACGCCGAAGAAGCGCCCTTGCCCGCTCGCAGCTGCGATGGCAGCGCGCTCCCTCCCGGCGAGCAGCTGGGCTACGACGTGGCGATCGATGCTGCCGGCTCACCAGCGACCGCGCTGCGCGACTACCGCGACTTCGTGCAATACGTTCAGAGCGCGCAAGGACACCTGAACGGCGGCGAGGGGCTGTGCTTCGTCGAACGCCACTACCCTTCCCCGCCCTAGTCGACGGGGAGATTGTTAACAGGAAGGGGGGAAGGGTGGAAGATCGAGAGAGAGAGAGAGAGAGAGAGAGAGAGGCGGGGGGGCGCTTGAGCGTGGGCGCGGGGGGGGCGTTGGGGCCGCGCGATTCTGGGCGTGGCGCTGGGCGGAACGTCAGGTGAGCTCGGAGAGAGCGCCGGTGGTGTGAGCGGGGTCGGGCTGGGTGCCGAAGGTCTCGATGTCGTCGCCGAAGGCTTGGGCGATCGATACGAGGAGCTTGTTGTTCGTGACGGGCGTGAACGTCGTGTCGTTCAAGCTGCACCACGGGCTCTCGGTGGGGCAATCGGGCTTGAGCTTGAGTCGCCGGCCCATGCGGAACTTGCCGTTGAGGCCGCCCGCCAGCAGCGTGGGCACGTTGCGCGTGCTGTGAAGCGCGGGGTTACCCATATCGCTCGTCACGTAGATCAGCGTGCTGTCGAGCACGCCGAGCTGATCCAGCTTCTGCATGAAGCGGGCGATCTTCGTGTAAACGTAGTGATTGAACTTCGCCAGAGGTACCCAGCTGGCGGGATCACCATCGCCGGGCCGGCCGTCGTTGCCGACGGGCGAGGCGTTGTAGGTGTGGGCGACGGAGCCGTGATTGTCGACCGGCAGCTGGTACGGATTACCCTCGTACGCCAGGTCATTCATGTAGAGCGTAGCGAAGCGCGTGAGATCGCACGCCAGCGCTTGAGCGAGCGTGTCGAGGTGAGCGTTGGTGATGGCGTCGAAGTACGGCTCGCCACCGTTGTACTGCTTGAGGTTCGGGAACTTGCTCGCGTCCGGCCGCGGCGGCAGCCCGCACATCCCGCCTCCACCCACGCCCACGCCGCCGCCGAGCTGCTTTTCGAGCTCGGCGAGCGATGTCAGGTGTTGATCGAGCTTTTGCTGCTCACGCGGAGCGAGCTTCTGGCGCAGCCGGTTCACGTCCCACTTGGTGTAGTCGAGCACGGACTGGCTCAGCTTGCGCTTGCGCTCTGCGGCGGCGTCCCCCGCCGGATCCCCTCCGCCGATGACCACGCCGTCGAACAGTACGTCGTAAGCCTTGACGGGGTCGATGATCTTGGGAAGCGCGACGCCGCCTTCGCCGTAGGAGAGCGTCATGCCCGACTGAGTGCCGTCGACGCCGACGCCGAGCTGGACGCTGGTGACGCGCGTGGCGCTGCCGAGCCCCTTCTTCACGGCCAGGTACTGATCGAGGGAGATGTTTTGCGGCTTGTTGCCGCCTTCGATACGGCTGCCGGTCAAGATCGTGCCGGCCGAGTCGTGCCCGTTGGCGTTGGAGAGGTGATCGAGCCCCTCGACCACCAGGATCTTGTCTTTGAAGCTCTTGCCGTAGGTGGCCGGGTCATCGAACGGCTGGAGCGAGCAGTTGTCGTAGGTGATGTCGAAGGCCGTCTCGGTGTCGGCGCTGCGCTTCGCCCAGTACTCTGCCGACAAGCCGTGCGGGTGATAGATGGTGACGAACTTGAGCGGCAACGCTTCGCCCGCCGCCTGCGCCACCGAGTTCTCGAGCAAGCGCGAGAACGGCAAGATCGCGAAACCGGCGCCCATCGCGCGGAGAAACGAGCGTCGCGTAGCGGACTTGGTCATTGCGCCCTCCGGTAGGCGAAGGCCGGATTTTGGATGTAGTTGCGCAGGGTTTCGATGATGGCCACGTCGGTCGAGCCTTCGGGCGCCACCTTGGCGCTCCAGTACTTCACGAAGTCGTCCTCGCTGGCGGAGAACTCGGCGGCGGAGGTGCCCGCCATGGCGCGGAACACGTGCCGAGCAAAGCAGACCTGCACCTGACGGCTGGTGGACATCGCTCTGACCAGCTCATTGCTGTTGGCGTACGCGCCGTCGAAGTCCGTGCCGGCGATGGCCACGCTCGAATCGACGGGGCGATCATTGTCGACCGTGCGGAAGGCGCCCATGCCGTCGAACTGCTCGAACGCGAAGCCGAAGTTGTCGATCTGGTTGTGACAGCTCGAGCACAAGCCCTCGGTCGAGTGGATGTCGAAGCGCTCGCGCGTCGTCTTGCTCTTGTCCGGCGCTGGCGGCACGACGGCCGTAGGCAGCTCCACCGGGTCGGCGACGGGCGCGCAGGCGACGCGCCGCATGACCGCGACGCCGCGGAGCACCGGCGCTGACTCGTGCGCGTGCGCGAACACCGATAGGAACGCGCTTTGATTCAAGATACCCAAGCGGTTGGGCGTGGCGACGAGCTGAAACGCGCCGCCGGGCCCGCTGACGCCGTAGACGTCCGCCAGCGTGTCGTTGGCCATCGTCCAATCGGCAGCGAGCATTTGGGCCAGGCTGCCTTGGCGCTTGGCGACGAGCTCTGACAGAAACTGCGTGGTCTCCTCGGTGATCGCGGACTTCGCGCCCGCGAACTTCGCGTAGGCGTTGCTGTCTTTGGCGGTGTCGGCGATGCGATCGATGCCGAGCCACTCGCGCACCACGCGCACCACGCGATCGCGCGCCTCGGCCCCTTCGAACAGCCCCAGAGCAGGCGCGCTGATGGCGGCATAGCGCCCCTCGGGCGTATCGAGGCCGCCCTGCTTGGCCAGGTCGAGCAAGCCCGGAGTTGGCGGACCGCCGCGGACCAGATAGCTGATGGCGCTCGCCAGCTCGTAGCCGGTGAGCTTGATGTTGGCTGCCTGCGCGTCACCAATCTCGGTGAGGTAGAGGAACGCCGCCGACTGCAGCATGGCGCGCACCACGAGCAAGATGCCTTCCTCGTAGGTGCCCCCGTCGAAGGCGGTGTTGAAGACGATCAGCAGCTGCGCCACTTCGTCGTCGCCGAGCGGGCGGCGGTAGGCTTGCGCGCCGAAGTTCCGGATGAACTGCTCGGCGCACGCCGCGGCGCCCGCGACTGGGTCCGCGCAAGGTGCTTTGTCCGCCAGCTGCGGCTCGAGCTCTGCCGCGAGCACCTGCGCTGCCTGCGCCAATTGACCGGCGAGCACCGGATCCACCCGTTGGGCCTCGTTCACCGTAAAGCCGCTCTGGCGTGAGTCGGGAACGAAGTCTCGGCTGACCTCGGCCGCGCCCGCGCCGACGAGCTGGCTCACGGTTGCCTGATACTCCGCGTTGGAGAAGCGCCTGATACGCGCGGGCAAGAGCGCTTGTGCTTGCACGTCGTCGGGAAGGGGCGCGCTGCCGGCTAGGTTTTGGGCGCCTCCAGCGCCGCTGCCACTACCGGCGGTGCCAGTGTTCGTACCGGGGTCGAGACCATCGTCGACCGACGCCTGACACGCCACCGCCGACAGCAGCAGCAAAGGCCCGGCAAGCAGACAGGCCTTCGGCAGCTCACGCATCCTTCTGGTTTGAATCACGGCCCCCGGTTTCGCAAGGTTTACCAGCTGCACTGTGCGTTGTCTCTCCGACTGGAATCAGCTCGATGTCATCACTCGCAGGAGTGACGACTACGTGTGCCCACACGCAGGTGAATCGGTTCACACGCAGGTCGACGGTATTCAACGTGTGCCCGCACGCACGTGGATCGGTTCAACGTGGGCCCGCAGGCAGGTCGATTCGCTGGTCTCGAGCACGCAGCGGTGGCTGCCGGTGCTCAAAGCTCCTTGGCGTTCACTGAGGAGTCGCCCAGCGCGAAGTCAGGCGGCCGGCGCGACCCGGCGAGGGCAGCTGCGCGGACCAACCGCCAGGCCGAAGCTACGCTCGCGCGCGAGCTTCGAGGATGGACGCCAGCACGGCCAGGACCTCGCCCATCTCGAACGGCTTGCGGACCCAAGCGCTCACGTCGGAGGCCAGCTCTTCCGGGACACCACTGGCGACGCCGCTGATGAGGATGATGGGGATGCCGGGATGGCGCACACGGAGCGCTTGGAAAGCGCCGGACGCGTCCGCCGCGAGCGGCGAAAGATCCACGAGCGCGGCGTCGAGATCACCCGAGCGCTGGAGCGCGGCGTCGAACTCGGGACGGCTGGCAACCACGGTGGGCTCGGCTCCGCGAGCCTCGAGCGCTAACTCCACCAGCGACCGAACGGCCGCGTCGTCTTCGACGACCAGGACGCGAGCGCCCATCACCGTTGGCCGCTTCACGCGCTTGGGTAGCGTCCCCGTCCGCAGCTCGGCGATGGGCCACTTCAAATCGAAGCAGGCGCCGGGGCTCGTGCGCGCGACGCTGAGCGAGCCGCCCTTGGTTCGAGAGAGCGCGGCCGAGTGCCGCAGACCGACTCCAGCACCACCCCGACGGGTGGAGGCAGGCGCCGTGAGCAACGTGGCGACGCGCTCGGGGTCGATACCGGGCCCTTGGTCGCTCACGGAGAAGATGACCCACGGCCCATCTTCTCGAACACCGAGTGACACGGTCGTGCCACGCGGAGAGAAGTCGATCGCGTTCAGGAGGAGGTTGGTGAGGATTTGAAGGAGCGAGCCGACGCTGCCGAGCAGCGCCGTCCCCGAATCCGAGAGCTGGAGGTCGAGCTGGACCCCGCGTTGATGGGCCGGAGGGCGAACGCCCATCAGCGCGCTCTCGGCCACGCTCCGGCCGCTGGCCTGTGCGGTCGAATCCGGAGCTTCCGCCCCGATCGCGCTGCGCGAGATGCCGTGGCCCAGCCGAGCGTGCGTGCGCGCCACCTCGATCGCGTCGCGAGCCGCGCCAGGCTCGAGACGTGAGTGCGCCACGTCCAACCAGCCAAGCACGACCGTTAGGGCGTTCGAGACCTCGTGGAGGGCACCCGCCAAATCCGCTTCCTGGTCGGGAGGCGGAGGAGGCAGGCTTCTGGGTGCGCTCGATAGAGGCACGGCGACACAATATTATGCCAGGGCGCTCATCGCCACTCCATTCCCGAGGGTGGACCGCGCTGACATTGCTTTTCTACGCGATGCTCAGCGCGCGATCAGGTGTGACTAGAATTAAAGTCGACGCGAGTCGGACGGCGCCTCACTTTGGGGCAGTGATACTGGACGGTAGCAGCAGCCGAAATGCGCCATCGTCGTCGGTGCGCGTTTCGGCGACTTGCACGACAGAGAAAGCGTCTTTCGGATCTCGCGTGTAGGCAAGCTGCTTATCCAAGTAGGCGTAGGCGCGCACGACGCCAGCGCCAACAGGCACCTTGCTCTTGCCCACGGTCGCGGTGCCGGTGAGCGCCACTGGAGTTGGCAAGGTGACGCGCCCCAAATCTTGATGAGAGTCGGCAACCGCGACTCCGGGTCGGACATACCAAGCGAAGCCCAAGCTATCGGGGGCTTGGACGGAGATATCGAAGCGCCCTGGATCAGCCAGCAACGTGAAGTTCCCCGAGGGATCGACCAGGCCCGACGCGGCCCGGGGCAAGAAGTCCCCCTTGCCCAGCGCCTCGTCGAACGGCAGCACGGTAAGCGGCGTGGCTACGGCCCGCACCTGGGCCCCCGGAAAGCGCGACTGCCCGGTGATCTGATTGAGCGGCGGGAGCTCGAGCAACTTGCCGGCCTGGAACGGGATATCGGCCGGAATTTCCCATTCCGTTTCGTAAGCTGCCGCCGCGCCTCCGGCATCTTGCTCGAGCTCACCCGCCAAAAAGGGGGGGACCGCTTGCACCCGGTATTTGCCCGGTGGCAGCTCGACGCGAAACACGCCCTGCTCGTCGATCGTGGCGCTGGCCCGGTAGGAGGCGATGACCCCCGTGTCGACGCCGCTGATCTCGGTCGAAATCAGGGTCACGGTGCCGCGGACGGGGGCGCCGCTGTCGGCTCGCGCTACTTGAGCTTCGACCTCGACCGGCTTGGGGAGCCGGGTGAGCACCCGGAGCGTCGCCTCTTCCTTGTTGAACAGCCCGAGCGCGGAGCGGTCGAAGAAGACGGTGGGCGCAACGACGCCGGCAGGCGGCCTGAGGCGAAGCAGGTCGTTCGCCGACTCGAGGTTCGGCACCGAGCCTTCTGGTTCAACCACCTCCGAGTACGAAAGGTAAGCGACGTAGTCGACCGTCTGGGGACCGTCGGTCGGTGTCCCGAGCGTCGCCACGGTCGAAATGACCTTGCCGCCCACAGGCTCGATGATGTCGAGTTGCCAGCCGGTCAAGCTCTCGTTGCCGACTGGCCAACGGAGATGAAGGGTGAGGTTCAAGACTGGCGCCACCGCGAACGGCACGGCGTAGTTACCTGGCTCTACGATCCACCCGCGCCGAAGCTGCGGCGGGATCGGACAATCGGCGAGCGTGACCGGGGGAACCAGGTAAACATCGTACTCGCCTGCAGGAACGCGGACGTCGTACGTGTAGGCGCCCTTGGCCTGATCGTACGTGCTCGAGGTCAAGTACCTCTGCTGCGGCACGCCCAGGAGCCGCTCGCGCAGCTCGAAAGACACTTGGACCGGGAGAGAAGCGCGATCTTGCGCCTGGAAAATTATCTGGCTCGGGTCCGGGCTGACGAAGGTCGGATAGCACTTGGCCTTGTCCGCGATCACGAGCGAGCCCAGGACGTGCCCGGCTTCTGCTAGCTCCACGTCTTTGACGCCGCCGCTGGTCGGGACGTCGTCGAGCCGCGTCACGAACGTGAGGTGGGGCAAGGTGCTGTCGGTGGGTGGCGACACGGAGACGAGCAGGGCTTCGAGCTGGCCGCGCACCGCCTGACAGACACCGGCCCCGCAGTTACCGGTCGAGCAGTCCGAGTCGGATTGGCACGAGTTGTTGGGACGAGGGTCATCCTGACCGCTCACGGCCGAGACGGTGCAACCGGCGCTCGCCAGCAGCAGGGTCAGCGACGCCCAGGACAGCGCGCGAGCAGGGCTCATGGCTTCTGCTCCACGAATGGGCGCGACGCGTCGGGGCAACCTTGGAGGCGGTTGGCGTTCTCGGGCGTCACATCGATGTTGGCCCACCAGTAGGCGACGTCCAAGTCTTCTCGGTCGACGATGTTTTTCAGGTCGAACATCGTCGAGGCGTGGCCGGCCAGCAGCGTGATGCGATGGCACCCGGGGTCCACGAGCCGCGTCACTACCCAGTCGAACTTGAAGACGCGCTCGGACTCGTCGTCGAGGGTGGACGGCGCGAGGTTGCTGTAGGGCGCGATCACGGTCGGGACGCTCGAGTCGTCGAGGTAGTCGAGCAGCAAGACGCCCGTCAGGCCCTCGCCTGCGTCCTCTGACGTCACCGGAATGGTGAACGGAATCGTGTCGTTGATGCGCGCGACGATGATTTGGTCGAGCAGCGGACGCGCGCCGCGATTGTCGAGCCGGGGCGGCGTCCGCGTCGCTTCACGCAGCGCGGGGGGATCTTCGACGATGCAGCCGGACAGCATGCTGATGAGCGCGACTAGCGATAGCCGTGCCAAGCTCGACAAATAGCGGCGTCTGCAGGCTGCGCTGAGCGCCAGCTCTGACAAGCGTGTCGCGCTCTGCTGACGCGTCACCCGCTCACGCATGGCTCAGCGCCCTCCCCGCGCCGGCTGAAATCGGGTGTGGGCGTACTCCGCGCCGAGAGCGAGCGAGTACAGGTTCCGCGCCGTGGTGTTGTCGCGCACGAAGGTGCGCATGTTTTGTTCGCCCGTGTCGAGCTGGTAGCCCTCCTCCAGCGCGACTTGCCGCAGCGCGACGGCCAAGTCACCGGCAGCGAACAGGCCGGCGCGGCGCACGGCGAGCTTGGCGGCTGCGAGCGCGGAGTCGTAGTCGAGCGAATCTGGGTCGTCGCACAGCTCGCGCAGGCGGCGCTGCAAACGCGCCGGGATGCTCTCCCACAGCACCTCCGCTAGGTTCAAGACGGCACCGACGTTGCCCGCGCTCGCGCGGGGCGGTCCGAAGGCGAAGCCCAAGCCGCGGAGGACGGCTCGGCCCTGCGACTCGGGTGAACCGAAGAGCAACGCAAATTGAGGGGTCGCGGCCGCGAGCATGGCGCCAAGGTGGAAGCGTAGCTCGGGGCTGTCTTGCCGCACGTCACCCGAAAGGATGACCGCGGGCGGAGAGAGCAGCGCCAGGCTCACGGTCACGGGCCCCGCGCTCCGACGCTGGAACAGCGGCGTTCGCAGGAGGCCGAGCGAGCGCGCGAGCGCCGCGTACACCCGCGCGAGCGGCGTGGGGGCCCCCGCCGGGACGCGCTCGAGGCCCGTAACGCCGTAGGTGCTGGGGTCGCGCCGAAAGACGTGCTCCGCGCCCTCCCAGACCAATGAGAGCGCCTCGAGCGCGGGGCTCGACTGCTCGCGGAAGAGCAACGAGCGCACGGCGTCGGGCTGCTCGGGCTGCTCCGAGAGCGGCGGAGGCTCGACGACCTGGCCCGCCGTCAGCACGGCCAAGACCTGCTCGGTGGCGCGAGCGTAGACCGGATCGCGGTCGAGCAGCGCCGCTCCGTGCAGACGCGACACCGCCTGCACGTCACCCGGCTGCAAAAGCGCCAGCCGCCGCGCCACGCTGACCAGGTCGTGCGCGCGCGAAGGGCGCGGCTCGAGCTGGCGCACGAGCTCCATGCCGGCTTCGACCGACCCGCGACGGAGCGCGTCGTAGAGCGCCTGCTCGCCCGTCGCCACCTGGCCGACGAACGTCGCCGACATGTCGAGCGCCGCCTGAATTTCCGGGCGCGATTCGAACGCGGGACGCGGCTCGGGCATGCGCACGGAGGGAAACCGCGGCTGCGAGCCCGGCGCGGCCGGTGGCGGAGCGGAAGCCGGCACGCGCTCCTCCCCGGCTTCCGGCGCGAGCGAATAGCGACCGGACACGTTCGGTCGCATCGAGCCCAGGCCGCGAGGCGCCGCGGGCTGGCGCGGGCTCGCCGGCGGCAACGACGGGACGGCCAGGCCCGCCTCGTCGGCGGCCGCTCCGCGGCGCGCGGACCGCGGCTCGCTGGACGCGGACGTGTCCGGCGCTGGCGACGGGATGCGCTGAGTGATGGGCGCCGCTTCGATCGGGCCGAAGCGCTCCTCGGGCACGGCCGGCGGCGGCTGCTGCGAGTAGCGCCCGGCGTCGAAGGCGGGCGTCGCCACCAGCGTGGGCGCTTGTCGGTCGACGCCCCCCTCCGCGGGCGGGTTCGACGAGATTTTGCGGAGCTGCGGCGACGAGCTCGAGCGGCGCTGCAGCGGCAAGCTCACCGAGAGCGCCAGCGCTTCATCGCGCGTGCGCGGATCACCGAGCGCGGCGTCGAGGTAGCCAGCCGCGCGATCGCCTTCGTTCAGGCGCTTGGCCGCGCGCGCGGCCGCTAGCGCGACCCGAGGCCGTTGGCGCACGCCACGCAGATCGGCGGCGAGGGCGCGCTCGAACAACGGCAGCGCTTGCGCCGGCTCGGACGCCTCCAAGCGCTCCGCGATGGCGAGGGAAACGAGAGCGGTGTCCCCGAGCTCGGCGCGGCAGCGCATCAGCTCGCGCAAGCCCGCCTCCGCGTCTCCGGCTGCGTCGAGCGCTTCGGCGAGCAGGAATGCTCGCAGGTCCGCTTGCTCCACCTCGAGGTCGCCGCGCAGGGCCGAGAGCTCGCTCGCGGCCGCCCGCGCCTCCGAGGCGTCCGCAAACCCACCCTGCGACAGGTACGACAGGTAGCGAGCGACGAGCTGGGCATCGGCGTGCTCGGGCGCGAGCTGCGCCGCGCGAGTCGCTTGCGAGCGCGCCGTCTCGGTGTCGCCGATGGCGAGCGACGTGCGCGCGGCCTCGACCAGCAGCGCGGCGCGCTCGGCCTCCGAGCGCGAAGACGCCGCGGCCAGCTCATCGAGCGCCTCCGCCAGCCCAACTGAGTTTTGCCGCCGACGCTCGACCTCGACGCCGAGCTCGAGCATTCGCTCCGAGCGCGTCCACGCGCCCATGCCCTCCAGCACACGCCGCGCCGCCTCGACGTCACCGCCGGCCAAGTACGCCTCGCAGGCACGCCGCGAGAGGTCGGCCGCTTCTTCGCGGGTAGGGGCCATGGCGCTGCTGCGGAGCCACAGAGACGCCGCGCGCAGCGGCGCGCCCTGACGCTCGTGAAGGTCGGCCAGCACGCGCAGCACGCTGAGGTTGTCGCCGGTCGCCGTGATCAGGGCTTCGAGCTCGGCGACGGCTTCGTCGGGCCGGCCCAGCCGCTGCTCCAGCACCGAGGCGCGCCGCAGGCGGATGCGTCGCACGTCGTCGACCATGCTGGCCAGCGCGGCCCGGCGCGTGAGCAGACGCACCAACGTCTCGTAGTCGCCGTGTCGTTCGGCCTTGCGCTCCAGCGCGGCGATGGCTTGGGTGTCGTCGGGATCGAGCTCGAGGACGGCCGCCCACCGCTCGAGCGCCGCTTCATCGTCGCCGAGCTCTTCTTGCAGCAGCGCCAAATCACGCAGCAGCGTGAGTCGTTGCTTGTCGTCCGTGCTCCGCTCGACGCACTGCGAGAGCGCCTCCGCCTCGGTGCGCCGATCGCGGGCCTGCCGCGCCAGCGCGACGAGGTCGGACCACAAGCTCTCGTTGTCGGGCGTCTCGGCCAGCGCGCGTCGCATCACCTCGATGGCGCGCTCGGGCTCGCCGCGCGCGCCGATCAGCGCCGACAGCTCCGCGGCGAGTCGCGATTGGCTCACCGGCGGCAAGCCGAGCCGCTCCATGCCCTGCACCAAGTGGTGCTCGAGCTCTTCGTGGCGGCCCTGCTCGCGCAGCAGCGCCGCGATCGCCTCGAACACCTCTACCTGCTGCGCGTCCGGCAGATCGTCTACCGCCGCGGCGCGGCGCAAGATTTCCTCTCGCGCCGCCAGCGCATCGGCCTCGCTCGCCAGCTCGAGCAGCGCTCGGCCTCGCTCGCGCGGCGGCACGGCCTCGAGCACGGCTTCGATCAGCGCCGGATCGCCGAACGCGCGCGCGGCGGCCTGCGCGCGCTGCACGAGCTCGTCCTTCTCCGGCTCTTTGCAGGCGGCGCGCACGAGCAGCAACGTCTCCGCCTGGCGGTCGCCGAGCGCGTGCGCGAGGCGAGCCCCTAGCTCGAGAAGCGTCGTTCCCGCTCCCGACCATTTCTGAGCCGACAGCTCGACGAGGCGCGCCACCGTCGCGGCCGCGTTCGGCGAGCGCGCCAGGGCGGCGGCACTCTCGAACAGCTCCGCGTATTCTTCGAGATCGCCATCGCTCTCGAAGGCCTGCTGCAACGCGCCCAGCGCCAAGTCGGGAGCGTCGAACGTGCCCAGCGCGGCGCGGCACGCTGCGATGCCCAAGCGCGCCCCTTCGGGGCCATCCACCTTGCCGAGCAGGCTCGCGATGGCGTTCGAGAAGCGCAGGAGCAGCGTCTCGCGCTCTTCCGGGGCGACTTCCAGCAGCGCCAGGCACGCCTCCGCCAGCGAGCGCAGCAGATCGACCGCGCCGCTCACCGAGAGCGCGCGCAGCAGCACGTCGATGCGTTGGCGCAGGCCCTCTTCGCTCGGGCCCGCGAACAGCGCGGCCCGCCGGAGCCACGCCGAGCGCAGCTCGGGAGAAGCGCTCTCCATGGCCACGCGCTCGATGGCGCTCGCGACGTCGCCCGAGCCGTCGCAGCGCTCGGCGAGCCGAGCCATGGTGACATAGGCCACGCCTTCGCTGGGTACGGCCTCGAACGCGGAGATGGCGTGCCGGAGCGCGCGCCGGCCCTCGCCGCGCCGCTCGAGCTGCCGCGCCGCCCGGTAATGAACGGCGCGCTCGCCGTAGCGACCGAGCGCGGCGCGCGCGAGGGAGTCGTAGATGCGCTCGAGCTGCTCCACGTCCTCGTCGCCGGCGGTGCGCTCGGCCAGGGCCAACACGTCGGCGCGCGAGGGGTCGAGCGTGAGCGCGCGTGACGACGCCTCGAAGGCGTCTTGCATGCGGCCGGCCGAGAGCGCCACGCCGGCCGCCACCGCGAGCAGCCTCGCGGCCTGGCTCGGCTCCGCGCGCGAGACGGACAGCGCCTTCAGCCGCCTGAACGCGGCGTCGTGGCCGACGAAGGCGGTCACGTCGGCCGCGAACCGCTCCGGGCCGCGCTCGGGGTCGAGCGCCATCGCGCGCTCCCAGGCGCGCAATGCGCCTTCGGTGTCCGACGCCAGATCGAACAGGGCCGCGCCGAGCTCGCGAAATGCGCGCGTCGTGCCGGCTTGATCGGCCTCGGGGTGCGCGCCGAGAGCCTCCGCGCGCGTCTCGAGTAAGGCGAGCTCACCATCCGAGGTGCGCGTCGGCAACGCTCGCTCGAGCTCGGGGAGCACGTCGCGCGCGGGGGCGCCCTCCTTGACGGCGCGCAGCAAGGCGCGAGCGGCGCCGTCTGCGTCGCCGGCGGCCCGGCGGCGCCGTGAAAGGTCCAGCAGCACGGCTGGCCGCTCGCCACCGGGTGAGCCCGCGGAGAGCCAGCGCTCGACGACAGCGATGCCTAGACTCTGCTCCCCGGTCTCGTCGGCTACCGCGAGCACCGCGCTGCGCAAGCGGGTGTGACGCGGGCCGAGCACATCGAGCGCCCGGCGCGCCAGCGCGCTCGCGCGCTCCGGCAGCACCTGAGCGAGCTCGCGCAGCACCTCGGCGACGTCGTCGGCCACCTCGAGCAGCGGCTGGCTCTGCGACAGGAGCCAGGCCAGCGTGTCGGCGAGGCGGGCGGCGTCGCCCGAGGCGCGCATGCGGCGCAGACGCTCGCACGCGGCCTCGATGTCGCCAGGGCGGAGAGCGATGCGACGCTGCGTCCAGGCGAGCGCCAAGGCATTTTCACCGAGCCGCTCGTAAACGGCGGCGAGCTCCGCGCAGGCGCGCGCGCGCGGCACGACCACGCCCATGGCCCGCTCGAGCGCCTCCGCTCCCGCGCGATCCCCGCTCAGGAGGCCCACGCGCGCGCGCACCGCGACGGGCCGGGCGAGCGATGGGTCCGCGTGCGACGCTTGCTCCGCCGCAACGCGCGCGCGCTCGACTTCTCCACCGTCCAGCAAGGCCTCGGCCGCGAGGCTGCCCAGCACCGCCCGCAGCGACGGCGCCAAACCGGCCGCGACGCGCAGCAGCGCGCGAGCTCGCAGCGCGGGAGCGCCGCGCTGCGCGGCGAGCAAGAGCGCCATACAAGCGACGGCCGGCTGGGCTCCCGCGTCGTCGAGCAGCGGCGTGAGCTCCCGCAGCGCGCCGTCGATGTCGCCACGCTTGCGACGCGCAGCCGACAGCGCGAGGCGCAAGCGGCCGCGCTCGAGGTCCGAGCCGACGCGCTCGGCGAGCACCCGCCGGTGAGCCTCGAGCTCCTCTTGTCGACCTAGTCTCGTGAGCACGCGCTCGAACGCGAGCTGGTAGCTGCGCTCCTCGGGCACCATCTGCGTGAGCTCGCGCAGCACGGCGAGGTATTCGCTACTCTGATCGGGGCGACCTTGCAGCACCGACGCCATGCGCGACAGCACCTCGAGGCGCTCCTCGCCTTGGGCCTGCGTGAGCTTGCTCCTCGCTTGAGCGAGGGCCGCGTCCTCGCGCTCCACTTGCGGCCGTAGCCGCAGAGCGGCGTCGCGCAGCGCTTCGTCCTCGGCGCCGCTGGCCAGCAGCCGCTCGACGGCCCAAGCGCCGAGCCCGGCGTCGTTCGCGCGCTCCTCGGCCAGCGCGAACAGCTCGCGCAAGCAGGCCAGGCGCTCTTCGGCCCGACCTTGCGGCTTGGCATCCCCGATGCGCAAGAGCGCCTCGATCATGGGCGCGAAATCACGCGTCGCGAGGGCGTGGGCCCGCAGCGCTTCCTTCGCCTCGACCGAGCTCGGGTCCACCACCAGCGCGTCGAGCCAGCACTCGACCGCGCGCTCGGCCCGTCCCAGCCTGACGGCATACAAGCGGGCCAGCGCGATGCGCGCGCGCGACAGCTCGCGCCCGGCGAGCAGGTCGCAGCCGAGCTCGAGGCGCGCCGCGAACAGCTCGTGCATCCCGACGCGCTCGATCAGCTCGTCGAAGCCGACGCTATTGTCGGCGGCCTGGCCGCGGCTGTGCTCGATGGCAGCCAGCACGCTCTGCAAGTCCAGCTCCGCGTCGAGCCGCGCGTCGAACGCGGCGCCCACCGCGCGCGGCAAATCGCCGTCGCGCAGGGCGTCGCGCATGCGCCGGAGGTGGATCGACCGCGCGTGCTCCGGCAGCGCCCTCGCCTGCTCGCGTCGGACCTCGTCAGCGGCGCCGACCCGTCCGCGTCCGGCGAGCGCTTGGGCGAGACGCTCGACGACGGGCCCGAGATGCGGAGCCATCTCGAAGGCTCGGATCAGGTCCTCGAACGCGGCCGGGCGCTCACCCGACGCTTCGCGCCGATCGGCCGCGTCCAAGTAGGCCTGGGCGGCCTCTTCGCTCGTGACCTGCGTGGTGCTCCAAGCCGCTATCGCCGCGAGCTGCTCGACCGCCAGCGGATCGCTCGGCTTCTCGCGCGCGGCGACGATGAGCGCCTCACGAGCAGCCCGCGCGTCGCCGCCTCGACAGAATAGCGCGCCAACGCGCAGCGACAGCGCGGCCACGTCCGCGCCTGGCTGCTCGAGCAGCGGTCGCAGCGTGGCGGCGGCGAGCAGCGGCTCGCCCAAACCGCTGAACCAGCCCGAGAGCTCCTCGCGGAGAGCTGCGTCCTCGCCTAGCAGCAGCGCGCGCCGCGCGAAGCGCGTGGCGGCGTCGAGCTCGGTGCCGCGCGCTGAAAGTGCGCGAGCGAGCGCGGCGGCGGCCACGCGCTCTTCTTGCTCGTTGCCAGCGCGACCTGCGGCGGCGAGCTTGGCCGCGAGCGAAGAGAGCTCAGCGCGCGGGCCGCTGCGACGTGCGATCGCCGCGTCGAGCTCATAGCGCTGGAGCGCCAGTGACGCCGCGGAGCGCGGCCCTTCGTGCTCAGGCTCCGCTGACGGCAGCGAGAGAAGCGCCGTGCCGCTCGCCGAGTGAGCGGCTGTCGGCGCTACGTTGCCGGCCGGCGCCGCAGCTCCCCCGCTTGCGCTCGAGCCTTCGCTCGCGAACGAAGGGTCTTTCGAGTCGATTGTCGTCATGGGCGATGTGCGCTTCAGCGTCCCGACCAGGGCCAACGCCCGGCCGGCGACCGAAAAGAGACCAAACCGTCCGAGACTATAGCCAGGTGGAACGACGCGCGCGCCCCCCTCGGGGCTTGTCGTCGGGCTCCGCCCCGGTCTAGCCTTCCCGGCGGCGCCCCCAGGGCCGCCGGAGGCTCAATGTTCAACCGTACTCGTCACCCCCTGCTGCCACGCTTCGTCGCAGCCTTCACCGCCAGCGCGTTCGTCAGCGCCGGCATTGCCCCCGCCTTCGCGGCCGATCCCGCAGCCGCACCGGCCCCGGCCAAGGCACCCGAGGCGAAGGTCGCTGACGCCAAGCCCGCCGACAAGCCGAAGCCGCCGGACAAGAAGACGAAAGATGCCGCCCGTAAGGCCTACGGCGAAGGCGAGAAGGCCTATGCTGCCGGTGACTTCGCGGCCGCGCTCGCCGGCTTCTCCAAGGCCAACGAGCTCTTGCCGTCACCGCAGGCCGCCTACTGGGCCGCCAAGTCCGTCGACGGCCAGGGTAAGATCGAGGAGGCAATCGCCGCTTACGAGCAGGTCCTCGCCGATCCCGAGATCGCCAAGCTGGGCGACGACAAGGCCACCGACGCCAAGACCCGCCTGAGCGAGCTGAAAGCCAAGCTCGTCGGCGAAGTCGCGCTGCAAACCACGCCCCCCGGCGCCGCCGTGTCCGTAGACGGCACGCCCCAGCCGGGCGAAACGCCGATGACGCTCAAGCTGCCGCCCGGCCCGCACAAGATCACGGTGCTGGCGAACGGCTTCGAGGCCAAGGAAATCGACGTCGACGTCAAGGGCGGCGAAGCGAGCGAGCAGAAGCTGGAGCTCGTGGCCAAGGCGCCGCCGCCCGCGCCGCCCGCCCCCGAGCCCGTCGTCGAGCCCGCCCCGGCCCCCCCGCCGCCGCCTCCCCCACCGCCGCGCAGCAAAGTGCCCGCGTACATCACGCTCGGCATCGCCGGGGCCGGCGCGATCGTCGGCACCATCTTCGGTATCAAGGCGCTCGGCGCAAAGAGCGACTTCAACGACGCGCCGACCGGCAGCGCCGCCGACGACACGGAGCGTAACGCGCTGATCGCCGACATGGCGTTCGGCGTCGCCATCACGCTCGGCGTCACGGGCGTAGTGCTGCTCACGAGCGACGATGGCGCCGCCCCCGCCGCCGCCAAGGTGCAGAAGCTGCCGAAGAAGGCGAAGCTCGTGGTGGCCCCGTACGCGTCACCAGAAGGTGGCGGCGCCGCGGCCCGTTACACGTTCTAAAACCCGTCAACGCAACGTAAAGAAAGAGCCGCGCGGCCTCGAGCTGCGCG
Organism: Pseudomonadota bacterium; assembly: GCA_023431345.1. Lineage (GTDB taxonomy): Bacteria > Myxococcota_A > Polyangia > Polyangiales > Polyangiaceae > PMG-095. The sequence continues at coordinate 18,582 of JAEYWK010000229.1, read as the reverse complement.
GCTCTTTTTTCGTTGTCGCTTCGCGACCCTCGTCGTTCGCTTCGCGACCCTCGTCGTTCGCTCCGCGAGTCAGGTGAAACGTTGCGTGATCGCGTCGACGACCTTGTCGAAGCTGGGCGGCAGCAAGACGGGCGGATTCTTGAGCTTGCCGGTGACTCCCGGCACCGACCCTTCGTGGTACTTCACCTTGAACTCGGTGAACTTGAGGCCGTTGGCGGTCGACACGCACACGACGCGCTCGCCCTTCTTGATCACGTTACGTCCGATCAGCTTCTCGAGCACCGCCAAGCCCACGGCGGTGTGCGGACACGTGTACATGCCGGTGCGGTCGGCGCGCGCGGCGGCCTCGCACAGCTCCTCTTCGCTGGCTTGCTCGACGATGCCGTTGAGCTCCTCGAGCGCCTGGATCGCCCTCGGCGCGCTCACCGGGTTCCCGATCTGAATCGCGGTCGCCTGGGTCGGCTTGGCCTGAATCGCGTCGACCGTGCGCTTGCCGGCGCTCCACGCGCGGTAGAGCGGGTTGGCGTTCTCGGCCTGGGCCACCACCAGCCGCGGGTACTTGGTGATCACGCCCAGCTCGCGCATCAGCTTGAAGCCGGCGTGGAGCGCGGATGCGTTGCCGAGGTTGCCGCTCGGCAAGATCACCCAATCCGGCACCTGCCAGTCGAACTGCTGCACGATCTCCATCGCGACCGTCTTCTGGCCTTCGAGGCGCAGCGGGTTCATCGAGTTGGCGAGGTAGACCAGCCCCTCGGCAGCCAAGCGCTGGACGATCTCCATGCAGCCATCGAAATCCGTGTCGAGGCCCAGCACCATCGCGCCGTGCGCGAGAGGCTGCACGAGCTGCGCGGTCGAGATCTTGTTGTGGGGAAGCAGCACCACCACCGGCAGACCGGCGGCGGCACCGTAGGCCGCGAGCGCGGCGCTGGTGTCGCCCGTCGAGGCGCACGCGATGGCCTTGACCTTCAAGCCCTCTTGAATCGCCATGCGCACGACGCTCACGAGCACCGTCATGCCTAGATCCTTGAACGAGCCGCTGTGGCTGTTACCGCACAGCTTCACCCACAGGTCCGGAACGCCCAGCTCTTTGCCGTAGCGGTCGGCCCAGAACAGGTTGGTGCCACCCTCGTACATGCTGACGATCATCTCGTCCGGCACTTGCGGCATCACCCACTCGCGCTTACCCCACACCCCCGAACCGTACGGCCACACGTTCTGCCGGTAGCGATCGTCGAACAGCTTCATCCAAGACGCGCCGCTGCGATTCTTGAGCGCGCTCGTGTCGTGCACGACTTGAAGCAAGCCCTGGCACTTGGGGCAGCGATAGATCGGCCTGGTGACGGGCCACGAGCCTTCACAACCGGCGAAGCAACGAAACTCTGAGGAGTACGGCACGGCCGGCGTTATAGCACCGGTGGGCGCCCGTGTTCGAAGCCCGGAAAGCCTCGGCCCTTGCCCCTATTTCCCGGGGATTGTCGGCCGTTCCGCCCGGTGTTAGCCCTCGCCCGCGCATGAGCTCGCCCCCCGGCCGAGGTCCCCGAACGTGAGCTTCTCGCTCGTGCTCACGCCTGCACCCGCCGCCCGCCGCCGCATCGGCGGGTTGCCCTTGGCTTTGCGGCTGGCGCTCGACGCGCAGGCGGCGGGCGCTCGCGCCGTCGTGCTGCCGGCCGAGAGCGAGCTCCGCGCGCTGCTCGACGATCCGCGGCTGGGCCTGCCGATCCTGACGGAGCCGCCGGCAGGCGACGCGACGCTCACGGCCCCCGCCAGCCTGCTCGTGCATCGCGCGACGCTGCGCGAGTTGGCGGACGCGCAAGCGCCGGGGGAGAGCGTTGCCGTCGCCGAAGTGCGCGCGCCGCCTCGTGTCGCCTACTCGTTCGCCCCGCTCGACGTCGTCTCCGACGAGAGCGCAAGCCGCGCCGAGGCGGCGCTGTTTCGGTCGCTGCGCAAGCCGCAAGACGGGTGGACCTCACGCCACCTGAATCGCTACATCTCGCTCGCCATCTCCCGCTGGCTGGTGCGCACCCCGCTGCGGCCCAACCAGGTTTCGGTCGCCATTTTGGGTATCGGCGTGGCCGGCGCGGTGGCGGCGGCCCAGGGCAGTTACGGCTCGCTCGTGCTCGGCGCGGCGCTGTTCCAAGCTCAGAGCGTGCTCGACGGCTGCGACGGCGAAATGAGCCGCGTCAGCCACCGCGGCTCGCGGCTCGGAGAGTGGCTCGACACCATCGGCGACGATCTCACGAACTACGGCTTCTTCGGAGGCTCCGGGCTCGGTTTGTACCGGGCCAGCGGCAATCAGCTCTACTTGTGGGCCGGCGTCGTGTGCGTCGCGTGCGGCGTGCTCGCGAGCGGCCTCGAGTATCGCTACTTGATCAAGATCGGGTCGGGCGATTTACTCAAGTACCCGCTCAGCCAGGCTAGCAGCGGAGGCGGCAAGCTCGCCTTCCTCGCCCCGCTGTTCAAGCGCGACACCTTCGTGCTGTTGACCTTGCTCGCCGCGCTCGCGGGCGCCCTCGGCCCTGTGCTCTGCGTGTTTTCGCTGGCTGCCGTCGGCATCCTGTTCTCGGTGTTGAAAACGGAGCTGCGACTTGCTCGTGAAGCGCGAAGCGCTGCTGGCTAGAGCCTCTCGCGTCGGGCTCTCGGGCCTCTTGGCGCTGGCGCTCGCGGCCTTCGCGCGACCGGTCTTCGCGGCGCTGCCCGGCGAAGGCGAGCCGATCAGGACCAACGACTACAGCCTGGATCTGCACCAAGGCCCTGTCCTCTCCGCCAACCGCGTGATCGGCCTGGCGGGGGCCTTCGTCGCGATCGCCGACGGCGTCGAAGGCGCCGCCATCAACCCCGCCGCCACGGCCGCGCGCACACCCTACTCGTACGGTCATTTCGACTATGACGTCGGCTTCGGGATCACGTTTCCATCCGCGCTCGACAACAGCGACTTTTGGAACTCGGGGCGGCCGACCCAGCTACCCAAATCGGAGTCGTTCGACTTCTTGTTCTTGAGCTTGGCGCTGCAGCTGCAGTTCGGGCGCTGGGGCTTCGGCTTCGCCACCGACTTCCAACAGTACTTGCTGCTGCGCGGTGAAGACCCCGGCGGGGCTGCCCAAGGCATCGAGCGCGATCGCTTGGCCGCCGAAATCGCCATCGGTCACCTGCAGCTGGCGCATTCGTTCGCCGATGGTCAGTTCCTGGTCGGCGTGGGTATGCGCACCACCGGCCTCTCGGTAACCAAAGACAACCTGACCAGCGTCGCCAGCAAGGACCTGTTTTCGACGGTCGGTACCGGCTTCGAGACCGGCTTCATCTGGCGCCCCACCGACTGGCAAATCCGCCTCGGCGCCGCCTTCCACGATGGCTTCACGACTCGCGCCTCGCCCGAGAGCGAGACCTTCGTCATCTACGAAGACGACCCGCAGAATCGGCTCTATTTGCCGGAACAGGTGAGCCTACCGTGGGACTTGAACGTCGGGTTCGCGGCGCAGCTGGGCCCTCGACCGCTCAACCCGCGCTGGATAGACCCCTCGATCGTGCTCCAGCCGATGCGGCGCTACCTCGAGTGGCGCGCGCACGAGCGAGAGCGGCGCCTGCGCCTGTTCGAGCGCGAGTCGATCGCGGGCGAGACGCAGCGCGAGCGCCGCCAGCGCTTGCGTCAGCTGCGTCGGGAGCTGCGGGCGGAAGCTGAGCTCGACGACCGCGAGCGGGCGCGCGTCGAGAAAGATCTCTACCGCCGCCTGCGCCAGCGCTATCAAGAGCAGGCTCGCTTCTTCGTGCTGGTAACGACCTCGATCATGGTGTCTGGCCCCGTCGACAACGCCGTCGGTATCGAATCGATGCTGCAACGAACCGTGCAGCGCTCGGGCGAGCGCACCAGCCTGTCTCCTCACCTCGGCGTCGAAACCGAAATCATTCCCCATTGGCTACGGCTGCGCGGCGGCACCTACCTCGAGCCATCACGCTTCGCCAGCAATCCCAAGGGGGCTCGCCTGCACGCGACGTTCGGCTTCGACCAGAAGGTCTTGCCGTTCGACGTGTTCGGAGCGTTCCCGGAGGGCACGGAGTGGCGGGTAAGCGGCTCGGTCGACGCCAGCCGCAGCTACCTCGGCTGGGGCCTTTCGCTCGGAGTCTGGCGGTGAGGGCGCTCGGTCTCGCGCTGCTGCTGGCCTGTGCGGGCTGCTCGAAGAAGGTCGAGCCGCCGCGCCGCACCGAGCCCTGGCTGGCGACGCCGAGCGTCAGCGCGGAGCCGAGCGCGCTCGCGCCGCGCAGCTTTCGCTTCACGAGCGCGAGCGTAGCGCGCTTCAGCGTACCCTCGCGCAAAGCCAAGGTGAGCGGGAGCGTGGCCGTCTCTGGCGGTGAGCTGCGGACCGATCCGCGTCGGCTCGAGCTCACGCGCGGCCATGTCGAGGTCGACTTGAGCAAGCTGACCATCGACGAGAGCAGCGTGCCCGAAGGCGCCGAGCTGGGTGGTCGCAGCGCGAGCGAGCTCGCTCTGGATTGGCTCGAGCTCGGCGCGGGCGTCGCCCAAGACAAGCGCGCGCAGTTCGGGAAAGCGCGCTTCGAGCTGGTGTCGATCGACAACCTGTCCGGGCCCGCGCTCTCGGGCGAAGGTCGCTCGGGTCGTGTGCGCGCCGTCGTGATCGGCACGCTGCTCCTCCACGGCTTTCGAGCGCCTGTTCGCGCCGACGTGTGGGTCGAGCTGCAGCCGGCGCCGGCCGAGGGTGGCGGGCAGCGCTTGTCGATCCGGAGCGCGGTGCCGCTCGTCCTGCCGCTCGGTCCCCACGACATCGGCGCGCGTTCGGCCTCGGGCACGCCCGACCCGCTCAGCGCGGCCCGAGCGGGAGAGTGGGTGGGCAAGTCGGCGCGGATTGAGCTCGACCTAACCGCGGAACCGAGCACCAAATAACCGGAATCGCTGACATTTTCAGAAAAGATGGCGCGACCTGAAACCCGGAAGGCGCGGCCACGTACCGGTTGTGACGCTTGCTGGGGAGCCCGCGGTTAGACTCACGGGCTTCGTCCCGTTCGACCTTGAAGGAGCCACGATGTCGCAATCACTGAGCTACACCTCGATCTTCGCCACCCTGATCACGCTGGGCACGGTCGCCTGCGGCGGGTCGGCACCACCCGCTGAGAGCCCGGTCGAAGCAACCGAGGTGCCCGCCGCGGCCGAAGCGACGCCAGCAGACGCCGCCGCCGATGCCAGCGCAGAAGCGCCAACCGCTGCCGCCGCCGATGCGCCCGCCGCTCCGGCCGCCGCGGCTCCTGCGGCAGCTGAAGCGGCTGCCCCCGCCGAACCGGCCAAGCCTGCCGAAGCCGCCAAGCCCGCGGAGGCCCCGAAGCCTGCCGCCAAGAAGAAGGCCGCCGGTGCCAAGGCAGGCTGCGGCGCTGGAACCTGCGGCTGACGTGCTGCGAAGCCCCGCTTCCGGCTCGTCGCCGCGCGCGCTCGGGGGAGTCGGGCTCGGCCTGCGCTGGGATTTTCTCGAAGAGGTCGTGGAAGGTCCCGACCTGCCCGTGGACTTCTTCGAGGTCTCGCCCGAGAACTACATGCGGCGCGGCGGCTACTATCCGGCGCAGCTCGAGCGCCTCGTCGAGCGCTACCCGCTCGTCACCCACGGCCTCACGCTGTCGATCGGGGCGGTCGACGAGCCCGACCCCGAGTACCTGCGCGAGCTCCGCGCCGAGATCGCGCGCACACGCTCCCCGTTCCATAGCGACCATTTGTGTTTCTCCTCGGCGGGCGCGCGCAGCTTGCACGAGCTGCTCCCGCTCGCGCACTCGCGGCAGAACGTGGCGCGCGTCGCCGAGCGCGCACGCCGCATGAGTGACGTGCTCGGGGTACCGTTCGCGCTCGAGAACATCACGTACTACGTGCACCCGGGGCGGCCGGAGCTATCCGAGCTGGATTTTCTGCAGGGCGTGCTGGCGCAGAGCGAGTGCGGGCTGCTACTCGACGTCAACAACGTCTACGTCAACTCTCGCAACCACGGCTTCGATCCGCGCGCCTTCATCGCCGCGCTCGACCTGACGCGCGTGACCGAGATCCACGTCGCCGGACACACGCGCCGCGCCTCGGGGCTGCTGATCGACACGCACGGCGAGAGTGTCGCCGACCCGGTGCTCGAGCTGCTCGCCTTCACGCTGGCGCGCAGCGGGCCGCGCCCAGTGCTGCTCGAGCGCGACAACGACGTTCCGCCGCTCGCGGAGCTAATCTCGGAGCTGAGCAAGCTACGGGCGGTGTACGACCAGAGCGTGGGGAGCTGCGATGCAGCGGGCGCTTGAGAGTGTGATGGGGGAGCTACTGCTGGGCCCGGCGCCCAGTCGCGCCCTGCTAGGCACGCTGTGTGAGCGCTATGCGCTGCCCGAGGCCGACACGGCCGCCCTGCTCGAGAGCTACGAGCGGCTGCTCGTCTACCGCGAGCTGACGCGCGGCAACCTGCGCGAAGCGATGCGGCTGTCCATCCCTCGCACGATCGCGCGCCTGGGTCCCTTGTTCGACGAGTATTTCGATCGCTTCCTGGCCGAGGCGGGGCCCCGCACGCACTACCTGCGCGACGTGACGCCGGAGCTGCTCGAGTTCTGTGGGCCGCTCTGGGCGAACGACCCGCGGGTACCGAGCTACTTGCCGGAGCTGGCGCTGCACGAGTCGCTGCACATCGAGGTCTCGGCGCGCCCGGCCCTGCCGCGCGGTCACCAGTCGGAGCCCTTGACGCTCGAGCAAGGCGTCGATTTTTCGGAGGCGTTACGGCTCGTCGCGTACCGTTATGCCGTGCACGAGCTCGACGCCGACATCACGGCTCACGCGCCGCCACAGGAGCGCCCCGTCTCGCTCTTGGTTTATCGTAGCCCCGAGCACGACGTGCGCTACCTCGAGCTCTCTCCACTCGCTTACTCGATCGTGCAGCGCCTGCTCGCTGGCGATGCGCTCGGCGCGGCTGTGCAAGGCGCGGCGACTGCGGCAAGCTCGCCACTTACGGAAGCCGTGCTCGCTGGAGCGGCGAAGCTGCTGGCAGATTTGGCCGAGCGCGGGGTCATCCGCGGCCCTCGCCCCGCGCGAGTCGGCTAGTGGGCCAGCGCCAGACATTTCTGAAACCTAGTTGCCCGGAACGCCCGTATCCTACGAGGCTCCTCCGCCAACGAATCCTATGAGCGTCAAAGACCCGCTCGGCATCGCCGGCCACACCATCGCCGAGAAATACCGCATCGAGAAGCTGGTCGGTGAAGGCGGCTTCGCGCTCGTGTATCGCGCCATCCACACCATTTGGAACAAGCCGGTCGCGATCAAGTTCTTCAACGGGCTCTCGAACGCGCCGCTCGATCAGCGCGAGCAGCTGCGCGACGCCTTCATTCAAGAGGGCGCGCTGTTGACCGAGCTGAGCAGCCAAACCGCCGGCATCGTGCAGGCCCGCGACGTGGGCACTTATACGTCGCCGGACGGCCAATGGATGCCGTACATGGTGCTCGAGTGGCTGGAGGGAAAGCCGCTCGACGAGCTGATTGACTCCGAGCGCGCAGCAGGCGCGCCGCCGTGGAGCGTGCAGGAGGTGCTCGCGCTGCTCGGACAAGCCGCCAGCGCGCTCGACGTGGCTCACGGCAAAGGCATCGCTCACCGCGACATCAAGCCTGCCAATCTGTTCGTGCTCGGCGACGGAGCGCGCCACGGCCAGGCCACCGTCAAGGTTCTGGACTTCGGCGTGGCGAAGATGATGAGCGACAACACCCAGCTCAAGGCCGCGCTGGCCAAGACGGGCATGGGCATCACCTCGTTCACCCCGCAATACGGCGCCCCCGAGCAGTTCAACCGCGGCTACGGCGCCACCGGCCCGTGGACGGACGTGTACGCGCTGGCGCTCGTCGCGGTCGAGATGCTGACGGGCAGGTGCGCGCTCGACGGCGATGACCTCATTCAGCTGGCCTTCGCCTCCGGCAATCCGGAGCGCCGGCCCACCCCGCGCGCGCTCGGCGCCGCCGTCTCCGACGCGGTCGAGCAGGTCTTCGCGAAGGCCCTCGCGGTGAAGACCGAAGCTCGCTACGCGCGCGCCCGTGAGTTCTGGAAGGAGCTCGAGGCGGCGCAGGCAGGCTCGCTCTCCGACACCGTGCTGCACCCCGCGCTGGTCACGGGACAGCTCCCCGCTATGTCCGCGGGCCAGACGCAGCCCACGCCGATGGCAGAGCTGGCGCGCGGCCCCTCGCCCCATACCGGCTCGCCCCCCACCGGCTCGCCTTCGACGATCACCGCCGCCGCCCCCACCAAGAGCAAGCTCGGTCTGGGCATCGGGGTCGGCACGGCCGTCGCGATCGGCGCGGCCGCCTTCTTGCTACTGGGCAAGCCAAAGCCTGAAGCGAGCCGCGCGAGCGCGGAGGCGAGCGCCTCCGCCGTGCCGGCTGCGTCGCTCGCCGCGCCGAGCGCCTCCGCGGCGCCCGCTCCCACCTGCCCGGCCGGCATGGTGCTGATCCCGGCCGGACAGTTCTTCATGGGCTCCGACGCCAAAGAAGCGCCGACCAACCAGAAGCCCAGCCACAACGTGAGCCTGAGCGCTTTCTGCGTCGATCTCTACGAGGTCACGGCCAAGCAATACCGCGAGTGCTCTGACGTCGGGAAATGCCGGCGCGCGGTGGCCGAGGTCGAGTGGGCGAACGTCACCTCCGCCGACAAGAAGACCTATTCGGCCCTCTGCACCATCGCCGACCCCGAGAAAGCCGAGCACCCGATGAACTGCTTGAGCTGGGAGATGGCCAACACCTACTGTAAGAACAACGATAAGCGGCTGCCGACGGAGGCCGAGTGGGAGTACGCGACTCGCGGCCCCGACGGCCGCGTCTACCCCTGGGGTGACGAAGCGCCGACATCGCAGCACTTGAACGCCTGCGGCAGCGAGTGCCTGGCCTGGGCCAAGCAGAACAACGTGCTGCAGCAGTTTCCGGGCGCGCTCTACGAGGCCGACGACGGCTACGCGACCACCGCACCGGTCGGAAAGTTTCCGGCAGGTCGCTCGCGCTTCGGGCCCTACGACGTGGTCGGCAACGTGTGGGAGTGGGTCGCCGACTGGCAGGGCGACTACCAGGAAGGCGACCTGAAGGACCCGACCGGCCCAGAAAGCGGAGAAAAGCGGGTGATCCGCGGCGGGGCCTGGAACGGCTCGTTTGCCGAGTGGCTGCACCCCTCGTTTCGCTACGCGCAAGACCCGAAGTCGCAGAGCCACGGCGTCGGCTTCCGCTGCGCCCGGACGCTCTGACCCCGCCCCGCGGATCCGTGATCCGCATTCTAGACGCGAGGCGATGGCTCTCGCTACTCTTGAGCTCAAACGCCCCCGCTCGACCACCCTCTGCACGCCGAGATAGAAGCGCGGCTGAACGCCGGCTCATTCGAGGAAGCCCAACGCTTGCTGGCTCAGCTGGGCGTCGGGCAGGAGCACGTCCACGCGACGACCTACTTCGCGACGCGCATCCTCTATCAACGCGGCAAGCTCGACCTATCGGGCGTGATCGCTCGCTTGAGTGAGCTGCTCCGCAGCTGTCCGGACTTCGCCGAAGCGCGAGCGATGCTGGCAGCGGCCGAGCGCGGCACCTTGCGACCCGACGCGAAATCGTTCAACGCCGCGACCGTCCCGCCTCCGCCCGCCGCGAGCGACGAAAGCCGAGACGAAGACGAGCGCTCGACCGACCCAGGCGAAGCGCCGCCCAGCGCGCCCCTGCTCGAAGCGCGCTTGAAGACGCCGCAAGCGCCCGGCATCCCGCGTGCGCCGCTGGTGCCGCGCTTCACGCCTCGCGAAAATGTCGCTCCCAGCTACGCGCCGCCGCCAGAGCTGGAGCTCACGCCGCCGAGCCTCGACCTCCGGCTGCGAGAGTCGTCGCGCGCCCCGCAGCCGGGCCCTGCCGATTCACGTCCGCAGGGGGACACGGTCTCGGCGCCGCCTCCCAGCAGCGGCCGCTACCCGAGTCTCCAGCCGGTCGACATCGATTTGAGCGCGCTCGACGAAAGCGCCCCCGAGCCAGGCGAGCGCAACACCGCTCCTTCGCCGGGCGCGCCGCGCGCTCCCGCGGAGCCGCCCACCGTCTTCGCGATCGCGACCTGGCTCTCCGAGCGTGATTTCGAGCGCGCGCTAGCGGCCGTGGAGCAGCTCGGTGTCGAGAGCAGCGCGGAGCTCTCGCTGCTCGAGGTGCGCGCGCTGCTCGGCCTCGGGCGCAAAGCCGCCGCGCGACGAGCGCTCGATCGGTTATGCCGCGCGCCGCTCATCGAGCCCGACTTGCGCGGCGCGGCGGCGCGCCTGCTCCTCGAGCTCGGCGACGTCGATCGGGCCGAAACGCAGGCGCGACGCGCGCACGCCGAAGATCCAGCGGCGGAGCTGTCGCGCCTCACGTTGGCGTGGACGCTCGCGCGCAGCGACGCCTGGCTACCTTCGCCTCGCTCGGCGGCGGAGCTCGCTGAGCTGCTGGCGGCGATCGAGCCCGAGAGCTCCGCCATGCCCGCCCTCGCCCACGCGCTCGCGGCGCTGGTGCTGCTGCAAACCTCGCCCGAGGCCGCGCGCCAGGCGGTCGACGCGGCGCTGAGCCTCGATGAAAGCTCGATCGACGCGCTGGCCGTCGCCGCCGTCGTCGCCCGCAAGCAGGGGCGCGACGCTGACGCCAGACGCCTGGAAAAACGCCTGCTCGACGCCGATGCCCACGCGGCCGACGAGCTCGCGGCTGCGCTCGCGAGCCTCGAAGCGAGCCCGCGTGAGCGCCCGCGCGTCGGAGCTGCGCCCGCCGCGGCTGCCCCGGCCCGCGTCCCCGCCGCAGCGGCCCCGGCCCGCGTCCCCGCCGCGGGCGGTCTCGGGCTCAAGCAGCCGCTCGTAGGCAGCGGCAGCTCACCCTGGGACGACAAAGAGCTACGCCTCGCCCAGGGCGACGGCCGCGCGCCGCTGTTCGACTTCGAGCAGGGGCTGTCGCGCCGCCTCGAGGCGGTGCCGGCGCGCGCCGCCGCCGAGGAGCTGTCGTTCGCGGCGATGGTGACGGCCCGCTACCTGACGGAGGCGCCCGTCTCTCGCCATTTCGCGCCCTACGATTTGTCCTTGTTCAGTATCGCGCGTCTCGACGCCGCGCTGAGCCTGCTCTACCGCAGCGCAGTGGGTCCGCGCACCGAGCTGCGGAGCCGCGTGCTGCTCGGACTGGGCGCGTACGCCGGCGAGTGCTTGCGCCAGGCATACGCAGGCGAATGGCTCGGTGCCGCCGCCGATCTGCGCAGCTTGCACGTCGAAGGACAGGGCCTCTGCTTCGCGCCGTTCCGCGACATGGACGCCCGTCTGCAGCGCGGAGAGCCGCTTCAAGTCGGCGAGTCACCGCTGCCGCACCCCGGCGCCGAGCCGCTCGGTCAGCGCGTGGCGCTCGACGTCGCGCCCCCGGCGCCCTGGGCCCCCGCGACATGGCCCGAGGGCAGCAAGCTGAGCGAGCTCGGCGGGCGTCTCGGAGAGTCACCCGTCGGTCTGTACTGCGCGAGCGTGGAGCTACCTCTCGACCTGTCTTTTGCGTCGCTGCGCAGCCTCGATCGCTACGTCACGCTGCTCGCTCCGCCTCTGGCGCCTGCCGATCCGGAAGCCATCTGGGTACGGCGAGCGGCGGTGCTGGTCGGCGCCTACTTGGGCGAGGTGCTGCGCTCGACTCACGGAGGTGAGTGGGAGCTCACGCGGGGCGAGCTTCGCCCCGAAGCATACCGTGTCGCCCTGCCCGGCGGCGCCAAGGCCCTGCCCGTGGCGGCCGCGTTCGAGCGCCTTTCGGGGCGGCGGCTCGAACAACCCTCCGACTACGCGCGCCGAATCACCGGCTAACAGCGACGCTCGCCCCGCCTCGTCGCCCCGCGATTACGGCGTGATGTGCACCAACGTGCCGCCGCTCAGGCTCATCGCGCCGTGCCAGGTCTGCGGCACGGGCGGATTGGTCAGGTGGAAGATCGCGCGCGCGTCCAGCGGCGACAGGTTCACGCAGCCGTGGCTGTAGGGCTGGCCGAAGCTGTCGTGCCAGAAGGCCGCGTGCAGCGCGTAGCCATCTTGAAAGTACTGCACGTAGGGCACGTCGCGCAGATCGAACTCGTCGCCCTCGGCGTCGCTGTCCATGGTGATGCTGACGTGCTTGGTATGGACCAAGAACTGACCACGAACGGTCGAGCGCGTCTCGAGCGGGTCGCCGATCCCATCGATGCCCGTCGACACGAGCGTCGCGTAGATGGGCGTCTCGCCCTCGTACATCACCAGCGACTGCTGCAAGATCGATACGTGGATCCAGCTACGCTTACCCTGAGCCCAGCCCGGCTTGTTCTTGAAGCGATCCACCTTGACCAGCCGCTCGTTGCGAATGAAATCGTGGCTCTTCGTCTCCAGGTAGCGAATGCCCGACACCACGACCTCCCGCCCCGTGAGCGGCACCGCTTCGCGGTAGCCCAATCGCCGCGCGATGCGCAGGCCGGTCGTCTTCGGATCGCCGGTGTACAAGATGGCGTTGTTCGAGCGCACGAACGCCAGCGGCAGCGTGACCTGTTCGTCGAGCCGCAAGCCGTGGAACGAGCTCACCTCCACCCGCTTGAGCCGATCGAGCGGCAGCAGCTGGAAGTCGGTGTTCAGCGCGAAGCGGCGCCCTTCGTGCTCGTAGACGCCGAGCAGCGCGAACCCGCTGTTCGGCATGGCGCGGCTGGGCGTCGCCGCGCTGTACGGCGCAAAGCCCCACGGCATCGGCACGCGCTTTCCCGCCGCGAGCAGCGGCGGCGTGGTGTTGCTCGGAAGGCTCTTCCAAGCTTCCGCCGTGCGCGCGCGCAGGTGCCCCGTGAGCTCCTGCTCGCTGCGCTCTTGCTCCAGCTTGCTCGGCAGGCGTGAATAGAACGGCGGAGTCGGGTAGCGCGAGCGCCCGTACGAGTAGGGCAGCGGCGCCATCCGATCCGGGCGTACCGTCGCTAGCTCCGCGTACGGGCTCGGCCCATCGCTGTCGAGGATGGCCGCGTTCTCGACGCAGACGTAACCCTCGGGCTGAATCCGGTACCAGCCGCGCTTGCAGCCCTCGCTCCCGTGCGGCTTCAGCGAACGGCTCACCACGGCCCCTACCCGGAGGTAGCCGATCTTTTGCGCCTTGGGCGACGGGCGGGCGTAAATCCACGTCTCGCGCGCCACCGACGTCAGCGTCGGCGCGACGTACTCCGGCTCCGGCGGCGCGGCCTCGGCCGCTTCCTCGACGACGGCCAACGGCGCCTCGCTCGGGGCCTCGGCCGGCGCTTCATGAAGTGCTTCGAGCTCCGGCGCGAGCGCAGGCTCGGATGCAGCTTCGGGCTTGGCTGCGGGCGCGACCACGAGCGGCGGCGGCGCGGGCGCCGAGGCGAACGGCCCCGCGAGCTGCGGCGTCGCTCGCTCCTCGCGCGCGCCGTCGCGCATCTGCCCGGCTGAGCACGCCGCGCCGACGGCGCAGCCGAGCGCGATGAGCCACCTCGGTCCGGACATCCCTCGGCCATAGCGGTCCGGCGCCATCCGGGCCAACTTCCGGCGCCCCACGCCGCGCAGATTCCCGGGGAGTTACCCGCACTTGCTGCCCGGCCCCCTGGGCGCCGCGCGTGGTACACTAGAGCCAACGTGTCGCTCGCACCCCTCGACGCCCTCACGTCCCTGGAACCGCTGCTCACCGAAGAAGAGCGCCTCGTGCGCGACACGGTGCGCCGCTTCATTCGCGAGCGCTACTCGCCGCGCTCCGCCGAGCTCTACGAAAACGAAGAGTTTCCCAGAGACCTGATCCCCGAGCTTGCCGCGATGGGCCTGCTCGGGGCCAGCATCAGCGGCTACGGCTGCGCCGGCATGGGCGCGGTGACCTACGGCCTCTTGCTGCAAGAGCTCGAGTACGGGGACTCGGGATTGCGCAGCTTCGTCAGCGTGCAGGGGTCGCTCGCCATGTACGCGATTTACTCCGCCGGCAGCGAAGAACAGAAGCAGCGCTTCCTGCCGCGCATGGCTCGCGGCGAGCTCATCGGTTGCTTCGGCCTCACCGAGCCCGACAGCGGCTCCGATCCTGGCTCGATGACCACGCGCGCCCGCAAAGACGGCAGCGACTACGTGCTCTCGGGCACCAAGATGTGGATCACCAACGCGCCGTTCTGTGACCTGTGTGTGGTCTGGGCCAAAGTCGACGACGGCGGCGCTGAATCCATCCGCGGCTTCATCGTCGAGCGCGGCATGAAGGGCTTCGAGACACCGCGCATCCACGGCAAGATGAGCCTGCGCTCCAGCGAGACGGGCGAGGTGGTGCTGAGCGGCTGCCGCGTGCCCGCCGCGAACGTGATGGAGCACAAGCCGGGCCTCGGGGCCGCCCTGCGCTGCCTGGGCCAAGCGCGCTTCGGCATCGCCTGGGGCGCGGTAGGCGCCGCCAAATCGTGCCTCGAGACCGCCGTCAACTACACGAACGAGCGCATTCAGTTCGGCGTGCCGCTGTCGCGCAAGCAGCTCGTCCAAGAGAAGCTGGTCGACTGCGCCTCCGAGATCGTCAAGGCCGACCTGCTCGCCTATCACTACTCGCGCCTCAAAGAGCAAAACGGCAGCCTCTCGCCCGAGCAAGTGTCGCTCTGCAAGCGCAACAACGTCGGCATCTCGCTCGAGGTCGCTCGCACCTGCCGCAACCTGCTCGGCGCGAGCGGTATCTTGCTCGAGTACCCGGTGATCCGACACATGCTCAACCTCGAGAGCGTCTTCACCTACGAAGGCACCCACGAGATCCACACGCTCGTGCTCGGCAAGGCCCTCACCGGCCAAAGCGCGTTCTGACGGCGCCGCTACTTCTTGCCCATGCCGACGACGAACACCTCGGAGCTCACCTGACGTGTGCCCTCGGGGCGGATGGTCTTCACGGTCTCGTAGGCCGCGCGCACCTGCAGCTCGGCGGCCTTGTAGTCGCCGCTCATGAAGATCTTGGCGGTGAAATGGGAGCCAGGCTTGCCGTGCGCGATCGCGACCTCGAGCGCTCGCAGAAACAGCTCGGTGCTGCGCGCCTGATCTTGAAACTTGGAGCCGCTGGTGTTCGGCGCCATGTCGCTCATCACGATGTCGTACGGCGCGTGCGCGGCCAGCGCCGCGCTGTCGAGCGACAGCGCGTCCCCCTCCAGCACCTGCACGTTTTCCCCGAACGTTTGCAAGATGGGCTTGATGTCGATGGCGTACACGTGTCCCGTCGGCCCGACGCGCTCGCTCGCGTAGAGCGCCCACGAGCCGGGGGCAGCCCCCAGGTCGATCACGTTCTGGCCGGCCCGAAACAGCCGCATCCGGCGGTCTATCTCCTGCAGCTTGAACACGCTGCGCGCAGGATAGCCCTTGGCGCGCGCCTCCATCGTCTTGGCGTCGGGCTTGGCGTAGGGGTTGGCGCGGTTCTTCAACGCGAGCTCCGCTCCTCGGATACCACGACCGTGGCGAGGAGGCTCTGGCTGGGGTGGGGCCCATCGAGCGCGTCGGGGCAATCGAGCTGACTCGGCAGCACTTTGACGCGAATCTGGCGGCGCGCCTGCTCGGCCGCGCTCTCGAGGTAGCGGCGAAATTGGGCCGGCTTCGTCTTCTTGTGGTTGGTCACGCATAGCAGCGACCCGCCCGGCGTCAGGAGCCGCAGGCAGTCCGCCATCAAGCCCACGATGTCGCGGTCGAACTTGAACGTCGCGCGCCCCACCGTGCCGAAGCTCGGCGGGTCCAAGACGATCAAATCGAGCTTCCGTCCGTGCTTGACCGCGCCACGCACGAAGCGCACCGCGTCCGTCTGCACGAGCTCGTGCTTGGCGTGATCGAGCAGGTTGAGCTCGAAGTTGGCGCGCCCGCGTTCGAGCGCGCGACCGCCGACGTCGACGCTGGTCACGCGCGCGGCTCCGCCCAGCGCCGCGGAGACGCTGAACGAGCAGCAATAAGAAAATAGGTTCAGCACGTGCTTGTCCGCCGCGAGCTCGCGCAAGCGCCGGCGATTGTCGCGCTGGTCGAGGAACAGCCCCGTCGAGAGCCCGTCGGCAAGCTCGCACGCGAGGCGCATGCCGTGCTCCTCGACCACCAGCGGCGAAGGGGCCGGCTGCCCCGCGATTGGCGCGCCGGGAGCGAGGTCGAGCGCCACCGCCCGGCGCAGATCGCGCCGCTCGCGCCGCTTCAGGTACACGCCCGTGGCCCCGTGCTCGACCAGGAAATCCGCGATGGCCTGGGCTTGCTGCTCGGCTTCCTCGCTAGCCACGAGGAGCACCGCGAAATCGCCATAGCGATCGATGGTGACGCCCGGCAGCCCGTCGCCCTGCTCGGCGACGACCCGGAACACCTGCGTCTGCGCCGTCAGCGGCGCGCGCAGCACGGCCGCGTCGAGCAGGCGTTCACGAAACTCGCCGAGGGGGGCGAAACCCGAGCCGCTGAGCGCCCAGCCCGAGAGCTCGATCGGAACCTGCGAGGCGTAGCGCTGGCCCAGCACCTGGCGCCTTTGGCAGTGCAGCATCAGCCGCCACGCCGGCGCGCCGCCATACAGTGAGTCACCGGCGATGGGCGCGCCCATCGCCGCTAGCTGCACGCGCAGCTGATGCATCCGGCCCGTCTCCGGCCGCAGCTCGACCAGGGCTCGACCACCTCGCTCGCTGAGCACGCGGTAGTGCGCGACGGCCCGATCCCCGCCGGTAGCGACGACGCGCGCGCGGCGCTTGTCCGCGACTAGCTGGTGCTCGAGCGTGCCCGAGCTCGCGAGACGGCTCCGCCCCGAAAGCGAGACCGCCGCCACGTAGATGCGCTCGTTCTTGCCGGCCTCGATCTCCGCCGCCACTTCGGCGTTGCGAGCGCGGTCGATCGTGAACGGCAGGACGCCCGAGGTGCCCACGTCGAGCCGCGAATGCACGCCCAAGTAGCCATCATGACCCTCGGCGCGCAGCAGCGAGCTCAGGCGCGACACCAGATCACCCGCCAAGCGCTCGTCGCCGCCGTGCACGACGAGGCCCGGCGGCTTGTCGACCACCCAAATGCCATCGAGCCGAGCGATCTCTCGCTCGGCTCGAAAGGGCACGAAAAGCTGCTTCAAAGAGCCCTAGTGCTGACCGGTCGAGACGAGCTCACCGGTCGGCCTCTCACTTCTTCTTGCCGCCGTTCTTCTTGATCGCGCCGCGCACGACGACCAAGCCGCCGCGTGCGCCGGGGATGCTGCCGCGAATGAGCACCAGGTTCTGATCGGCCACCACCTTCGCGACCCGCTGGTTGAGGACGCTGCTCGTCTCGTTGCCCATGTGGCCCGGCATCTTCATGCCGAGCTTGACGCGACCGGGCGTCATGCGCGTGCCGATCGAGCCGCCGTGACGACGGTACTCGTGAGTACCGTGCGTCTGAATGTTGCCGGCAAAGTGGTAGCGCTTCACGACGCCTTGAAACCCCTTGCCGAGGCTCACGCCCTGCACGTCGACCTTCTGACCTTCTTCGAAGATTTGATCGACCTTGAGCTCCGCGCCCGTCTCGTAGCCCGCGGCGAACTCGGCGCTGCAGCGGAACTCGCGCAGCGTCTTCTTGCCCGCGACGCCCGCCTTCTTGAACTGACCGGCGAGGGGCTTTTTGGCGTGCTTCTCTTTGAGCTCACCCGTTCCGAGGATCAGCGCGTCGTAGCCGTCCTTCTCTTTCGTGCGCTTGCCGATGACGACAGCGTTCGATTCGACGACCGTGCACGGAATGACCGAGCCATCTTCCGCAAAGATTTGAGTCATACCGAGCTTGCGCCCGATCACGCCGGGGTACTGATTCATGACGAGTTACCTACAGGTCTTGCCCACATCACCGACGTTCGACGACCGAGGCCGGCTGTGGGGAGTGGCGGATTAGCCCTCGAGCCGCCTCTCGTCAAGCCCGAGCTAGCGGCTTTTCCCAGACTTGCCTTGACTCGCCGAGTTCGGGATGCATAATGCCGCGCCTTCGGTCCTCCGCCGGCCTGGCTTTCAGCCGCCGCCGCTGTTTCGACCGAGTTTTTCGCGGATAATCCCATGCTGACCCTCTCGAAAATTGCCGCCCTCGAATCCCAGAGCATCCGTACGGATCTGCCGGACTTTCGCGTGGGCGACACCGTGGCCGTCAACTACAAGATCGTCGAGGGTGACAAGCTGCGCGTGCAGGTTTTCCGCGGCATCGTCATCCAGAAGCACCGCGCTGGCGCTCGCTCCACCTTCACGGTGCGCAAGGTGAGCTTCAACGTCGGCGTCGAGCGTATCTTCGCGCTTCACTCGCCGCGCCTCGAGAGCATCGAGGTCCTGTCGAGGGGCGTCGTTCGCAAGGCCCGCCTCTTTTACTTGCGTGAGCTCAAGGGCAAGGCCGCCCGCGTCGTCGACGAAAAAGACCGCTGATTCGGGGCGCCCGAGGCCTCACCTCGAAGCTTGCGCCCTCGTCCTCTGGCCGGCCTACCTGGCTGACCACAACCCCGAGCGATTTCGCGCCTTTTGGTGTGAAACCGGGTATGCTGCGCCCCGCGTCGATCCCGCCAAATTAGGTGACGGCGGGGCGCGCAGCTCTCGGGAGTCGACCTCATGATCGTCTGCACGCGGTGTGGCGCTACGAATCAGCCCACCAGCAAGTTCTGTCTTTCTTGCGGCGCGCCGCTCGCGGCTGCACCGGGCGCGCC
>JAEYWK010000226.1 GCA_023431345.1 Pseudomonadota bacterium | reverse complement strand
AACGTGCTCACGCTGCGAGCCACGCTTCAGAGCGATCGCCTGCCGGGCTTCTGGAGCTACTTCTCACGTCGCTACACGGCAGCCGTCGAGGCGGCCTGAGCGTGATCCGTGCGTGGTCCACACCCCACCGAGAAGCCGGAGAACAGCGCGGGTGGGGAGGCGGCCGCGGGTGCTGGCGGCGTGGATGGCACGGAGGCCTGCGCGCCCGGCTGCTGTCCCGTCAGCGCGGCCAACGCGGCTGAGTCCGCGCAGGTCCCCCTCGCTGACTCGCGTCAAGGCTTCTCGAGCACCCAAGGCCAGTGCGGCTGGAGCTACGGCTACCTTCCGTCGGGCAAAGAGCCACTCAGGCTGCTGTCACACTTCGCAGCCTCGGAGGCGCTCTGGGAAGCGTCGACGGAGTGGCCACCGTGGTCCGCAATTTACCGCGACCAGCAGCATCCCAACCAAGTGCCTTTGCACTGGATCGTTCGGCGCTGGACGAGCCACGTGCACGGCCCCATCTGGATTCGTGGTCGCGTTGCCAAGCGCGACGTCTCGGGTGGCGACGGCATCGCCGCGCAAGTTCGCGTCGACTCCCAGGTGGTGTGGGAGGCGACGGTCGCCTTCGATGATGACGTGGGGGTATCGTTCGAAGTCGAAGCGACAGTCGCGGTTGGCAGCGCCGTCGACTTCATCGTGAGTCCGAAGGCAGGCGACGCTCACGACCTAACTGAGCTCTTCGCTTCGATCACCCGGTAAGGACCGCGGGCCGTCGCGTCGACGCAGCGTGCACACGAGCTTCGTCCGAAGCAACAGAGCCCTGGCGCCAATTATTTCGATTGGGTCACAAATCCACAAAGAGCGGGCTGGCACCGGCCGACCAACGTCAACGCTGCTGACCGGAGCCCCGCGCAACCATCGGGGGCCCGAGCGGGCGTATGGCGGCCACGGCTGCCGGATGCCCGCGGAAAATGCCCAGTCGTGCGCGGCGTAGGCCGCAGAGCGCGCGGGCTTCGAGCATCACGATGTCGATTCGAGCCATGCCGGTGCGCGCTCACGAGCTAGAGTGCCCGCGCCATGCCCTTGGTCGCCCTGCTGCTCCTGCCGTTCATCGGTAGCGTCATCACCGCGCTGCTCCCGACGAGGGCCCGCACGGCGCTGGCAGGCTTCGCCGGGCTCGTGTCCGTCACGGCCAGCGCCTGGGTGATCAGCCTGTTTCCTCGGGTGCGCGAAGGGGGCGTGATCCAGGAGAGGATCGCCTGGGTTCCTTCACTGGGGCTGGATCTCGTCCTGCGTGTCGACGGCTTCGCGTGGATGTTCGCGATCCTCGTCACCATCATCGGGGCGCTCGTGGCCTTGTACGCGCGCTACTACATGTCGCCGGAGGATCCGGTGGCGCGCTTCTACGCGTTCTTCCTCGCGTTCATGGGCGCGATGCTGGGCGTGGTCATGTCGGGGAACCTGCTGCAGCTCGTCGTCTTCTGGGAGCTGACGAGCTTGGTCTCGTTCCTGCTTATCGGCTACTGGTACCACCGGGCCGACGCGCAGGCTGGCGCCCGCATGGCGCTCATCGTGACCGCAGGCGGCGGGCTGGCGCTCTTGGGCGGCGTGATCGTCCTCGGGCACATCGTCGGCAGCTACGAGCTCGATATCGTTCTCGCGTCGGGCGATCGTATCCGGGCGCACCCGCTCTACCCCGTGACGCTGGTGCTCGTGCTGCTCGGCGCCTTCACCAAGAGCGCGCAGTTTCCGTTTCATTTCTGGCTGCCTCGCGCGATGGCGGCGCCAACGCCGGTGTCCGCCTACTTGCACTCCGCGACCATGGTCAAGGCGGGCGTCTTCTTGCTCGCGCGGCTGTGGCCCGCGCTGTCGGGGACCGAGCTGTGGTTCTGGCTCGTCAGCGGCACCGGCGTCGCGACGCTGCTGCTCGGCTCGTACGTCGCGATGTTCCAACACGATCTCAAGCGAGTGCTGGCTTACTCCACCGTCAGTCACCTCGGCCTCATCACGCTGCTGTTCGGGCTCAACCGCCCGCTCGCGGCCGTCGCGGGCGTGTTTCACATCATGAACCACGCCACGTTCAAGGCGTCGCTGTTCATGGCGGCGGGCGCCGTGGACCACGAGACTGGCACGCGCGACATCCGTCGCCTGAATGGCCTGATGCGGTCCATGCCGCGCACGGGGGCGCTCGCGCTCGTGGCCAGCGGCGCCATGGCGGGCGTACCGCTGCTCAACGGCTTCCTCTCGAAAGAGATGTTCTTCGCCGAGACGGTGTTTCTCTCCTCCCACAGCTGGGTCGAGCTCGTGCTGCCCGCGCTGGCGACCATCGCGGGAGTGTTCGCGGTCGTGTACTCGCTTCGCTTCGGCTACGACATTTTCTTCGGCCCCCCGTCGACGGACTTGCCCCGTCACCCCGAAGAACCGCCGCGCTGGATGCGCATCCCGATGGAGCTGCTGGTCTTGAGCTGCCTGATCGTGGGCGTCGCTCCGGCGCGCTCGATCGGGCCTTCGCTGGCCGCGGCGGCCCGGCCCGTCGTCGGTGGCGAGCTGCCGGACTACAGCCTCGCCGTTTGGCACGGCTTCAACGTGCCGTTCGTGATGAGCCTGGTGGCAGTGTCGACCGGAGTCGCGGGCTACCTTTGGCTCCGCAAGCACCAAGAGCGCGGGCGCTTCGCAGATCCGCCGCTCATCGCCCGCTTCAACGGCAGACGGGTGTTCGAGATCGCGCTGCTCGTGCTGACGCGCTGGGCGCGCCGAGCGCTGCGCCTGGTGTCGACGCGGCGCCTGCAGACCCAAGTGGCGACGATCATCGCCGTAACGCTGGTCGCGGCCTTGCTCGCGGCGCGCGGCGTGCCGCTGGCGTGGGGCGATCGCGCTCGTCTGTCAGCGTCGCCCGCGTTCGTTCTACTCTGGATCATCGGCGCCGTGTGCGCGGTCGGGGCGGCGGTGATGGCGAAGTTCCACCGCCTGGCCGCGATCACCCTGATGGGCGGGGCAGGCCTCGTCACGTGCGTCACGTTCGCGTGGTTCTCCGCGCCGGACCTGGCGCTCACGCAGATCGTCGTCGAGGTGGTCACGACCACGCTGTTCCTGCTCGGCCTGCGCTGGCTGCCGATGCGTCAACGCGACGTACGGGTCGAAACCACCTTGCGCGACCGCGCTCGGCGCGCCCGCGACTTGCTGCTCGCGCTCGGCGCTGGCAGCGGGCTCGCGGCGCTGTCGTACGCGCTCTTGACGCGCCCGGCCCCGCACAGCATCTCGCCCTTCTTCCTCAGTCGCGCGCTGCCGGAAGGCGGCGGTAGCAACGTGGTCAACGTCATGCTGGTCGATTTCCGCGCTCTGGACACGATCGGCGAGATTACGGTGCTCGGGGCGGTCGCGCTCACCGTCTTCGCCCTGCTTCGCCGCTTTCGCCCCCCAGCCGAGAGCATCGATCTACCCAAGCAGCAGCGCCTCCTCCCGGGCGACGTCGTCACCGATCTGGTGAAGCCGCGCACGGCCGAGGACACGGCGCGCGGCTACATGATGGTCCCGGCGGTCATCGCGCGCCTGCTGCTCCCGGTGTCTCTCGTGGTCGCCGCGCACTTCTTCCTGCGCGGGCACAACGAACCCGGGGGCGGCTTCGTCGCCGGCTTGATCGTCGCGATCGCTCTGCTGGTGCAGTACGTCGTCGCGGGGACGCTGTGGGTGGAGGCGCGCCTCCGGCTGCGCCCCGCCCGCTTGATCGGCGCAGGGCTGATGCTAGCGGTGATCACCGGCCTGGGCGCGGTCGTGGTCGGCTACCCCTTCCTCACCACCCACACCGCGCACGCTACTTTGCCCCTCGTCGGCGAGGTTCACCTGCCGAGCGCGACCTTCTTCGACCTCGCTGTCTTTGCGGTGGTCGTCGGCGCGACGCTGGCGATGCTCACCGCGCTTGCTCACCAGTCGATACGCGCCCACAGGAAGGCGGTGGCTCCGCCCGCGCCGGCAGCGCCCGCGGAGGCGGAATAAAATGGAAGCGGTCTTGGCGCTCGTCATCGGCGTCCTCGGTGGGGCCGGAGTTTGGCTGCTCCTCCGCCCGCGTACGTTTCAGGTGATCATGGGGCTCACCTTGCTGTCGTACGCCGTGAACCTGTTCATCTTCAGCATTGGCAGCATCTTCATCGACAAGCCGCCGATCGTGCAGCCGGGCGTGCCGCTCGATCTCGAGCACTACACGGACCCGCTGCCGCAATCCCTGGTGCTGACGGCGATCGTGATCGGCTTCGCGACCACGGCGCTGTTCCTCGTCGTCTTGCTCGCCTCGCGCGGCCTGAGCGGCACGGATCACGTCGACGGAACGAGGGAAGACTCGTGAACCAGCTCCTCTCGCACCTGATCGTCGTGCCCGTTGCGCTGCCGCTCGTCACCGCCGCGCTGCTCCTGGTGCTCGGCGAGAAGCGTAAGCGCTTCAGGCCCTTCATCAGCCTCTTCGCCATCAGCGCCGGACTACTCGCGGCCGCGGCGCTCTTGTGGCGCGTGAACAGCGCCGGCCCTGCGGGCCAAATCGAAGTGTACTTGGCGTCGAACTGGCAAGCTCCCTTCGGGATCGTGCTCGTCGCCGACCGCCTGTCGGCGCTGATGCTGGTGCTCGTCAGCGTGGTGGGCTTGTGCGCCGCGCTGTACGCCGAGGCCGGCTGGGCGCGCGCGGGCGTGTCCTTTCATGCCCTGTTTCAGATCCAGCTGATGGGGCTCAACGGCGCCTTCCTCACCGGTGATCTGTTCAACCTGTTCGTGTTCTTCGAGGTGACCCTGGCCGCATCTTACGGCCTGCAGCTGCACGGCTCGGGCTTCCCGCGGGTGCGCTCGGGCCTGCACTACATCGCGGTCAACCTGCTCGCATCGTCGTTGTTCCTGGTGGGGCTCGCGGTGCTGTACGGGGTCATGGGCACGCTTTCCATGGCCGACGTCGCCGCCAAGCTCGACCAGGTCACGCCGCGCGATCGTGGGCTCTTGCACGCCGGCGTCGCGATCCTCGCGCTGGCGTTCCTGATCAAAGCCGCCGTTTGGCCGCTCAACGCCTGGTTGGTGCGGGCTTACTCGGCCGCCAGCGCGCCGGTGGCGGCGATGTTCGCGCTCATGACGAAGGTGGGTGTCTACGCGCTGCTGCGGCTTTGGACCCTGTTTTTCTCGGGCGACGTCGGGGATTCGGCGCAGTTCGGTCGACCGGCGCTGCTGTACGGCGGGCTCGCCACCATCGCGTTTGCGGCGATTGGGCTCATGGGCTCCCTCCGCCTCGATCGCGCCGCGTCGTTCTCGATCATCGTATCGTCGGGCACGCTGCTCGCAGCGCTGGGTGTCGGCTCGGAGGCAGTGACGGCGGCGGCGCTGTTCTACTTGTTGACGGCCACGCTGGGTGTCGCCGCGCTCTTCTTGCTCGTCGAGCTGCTGCAGCGCAGCGGTGAAACGGGGCAGGCCCGGCTCTTCGACGTCGATTTCTTGCCAGGAGAGGACACCAACCTCGACGACGAGGAGATGCCGCTCGTAGGCCGCGAATTCTCCATATCGCTCGCGGTGCTGGGTCTGGCGTTCCTGTGCGCGGCGATGCTCGTGGCTGGCTTGCCCCCGCTCTCGGGCTTTTTGGCCAAAGCGGCGCTGCTGAGCGCTCTCATGAAGAGCCAAGGTGGCGCCGCCCTCGTCAACGACCTCTCCGATCCGGCCCCTGCCGGTTGGTGGCTGTTCGGGCTCTTGCTCCTGTCTGGCCTCACCGCCACCATCGCCTTGGCCAGAGCCGGTATCCATCACCTTTGGTCGGCGGGTAGACGCTCCGCGCCTCGCTTGAAGGGAGTGGAGGCGGCCGCGGTGCTCGCGCTGATCGGTGCCTGCGTGGCGCTCACCGCGTTCGCCGAGCCCGTGATGCGCTACGCCAGCGCGACCGCGGTGGGGCTGCACGCCCCGAACCAGTACATCGAAGCGGTGCTGTTCGCGAAAGCTCGGCCAAACCCCGGCCAGTCCTCAGCGGAAGCGGAGGCCTCGCCTTGAGCTTCCTCGAGAGGGTGCTCCCCGCGCCGTTGCTCTCCGCCGCGCTCTGGGCGTTGTGGCTGGTGTTGGCGCGGTCCACGAGCGCCGGACACATCGTGCTCGGGCTGTCGTTGGCGCTCGCGGTGCCGATCCTCACCTCGAAGTTGCGCGCGACGAAGGTCAGGGTGCGTCGCCCGCTCGTCGTCGCGCGCTTCATCCTGGTGGTCGGCCGCGACGTCCTCGCATCCAACCTGGTGGTCGCGGCGGGCGTGCTCGCGTGGCGCTGGCGGCGGCCCGACGCCAGGTTCGTGGTCGTGCCGCTAGATCTGCGCGACCCGCTCGGCTTGGCCGCGCTGTCCATGGTGACCACCGTCGTGCCAGGCACCGTCTGGTCGGAGCTCGCGCGCGACCGCAGCGCCCTCTTGCTGCACGTCTGGGACGTCGGTGACGAAGCGACCTTCGTTGCCAGCTTCAAGGCTCGCTACGAGAAGCCCCTGCAGGAGATCTTCGAATGAGCACCGTGCTCTCGTGGTCCATCCATTTCGCGCTCGGCTGCTACGCCCTCGCGTCGCTGCTCGTGCTCGTCCGGCTGATCCGCGGGCCACGCGCCCAAGATCGGGTTTTTGCGCTCGATCTCCTGTATTTTCACGCCATGCTCGTCCTGCTCGTGCTCGGCATTCGCCACCAGAGTGATATGTACTTCGAGGCGGCGCTGCTGATCGCGCTCTTCGGCTTCGTCAGCTCGTCGGCGATGGCCAAGTTCATCCTGCGCGGCGAGGTGATCGAATGAGCGACGTCCCCCTTTGGGCAGAGGTAGTCGTCGGCGCGCTGCTCGTCCTCAGCGGCGTGTTCGTCGTCATTTCGGCGCTCGGCTTCTTGCGCCTGCCTGACTTCTTTCTTCGCATGCACCCGCCCGCGCTGGCTTACACGTTCGGCAGCTGGTGCGTGACGCTCGGCGGCATCCTCTACTTCTCGATGGGCAACTCTCGGGCGGCCCTGCACCCGTGGCTCATCATCATCCTGCTTTCCATTACCGTCCCCGTGACCACGTTGCTGCTCGCGCGCGTCGCCCTCTTCCGACGCCGAGTCGCAGGGGTCGAAAACACTCCGCCCGCGCTGTCGCCGCGCCGCGACCCCTGATCGCGACGGGCGCGCGCATCAGGCTCGGACGAAGATCAAGAAGCCGAAGTAGATCAGGTAGGTCAGCACGAAGACGACGCCCTCACGGCGCGAGATCATGCGATCGCTACGAAATACAGGCCAGCACGCGATCGCGACCGCCGCTGCCAGCGGCAAGTCGATGTACAGCACGTCACGGCTCACATCGACCCCATGCGGCGCCGCGATGCAAGTCAGCCCGAGGATGACGAGAATGTTCGAGATGCTGCTGCCGATGAGATTTCCGACGGCGACGTCACGGTCGTCCTTGATCGTAGCGACGACCGTCGTCGCCAGCTCCGGCGCGGAGGTGCCGATGGCGACGACGGTCAGGCCGATCAGCGCGTCGGAGACGCCGAACGCCTGAGCCAGGCTGACCGCTCCGTCTACCATCAGGTTCGCGCCCAGCAACGTCAGGCCGATGCCCACGACGAGCAGCAGCGCGTAGTAGCTGCCGCGGGCCAGCCCACGTCCGGCTCCCAGCGCTTGCCCGCTGAACTCGTCAGCGAACTCTTGCTTCATCGCGGGGCTTTCGCGGCGGCTCAGCCGGATGAGCGCCACCGTATAAACGAGCGCGGCGGCCACCAAAATGAACCCTTCCACGCGGCTCAGCACGCCATCGATCGCCATCACGCACAGCGCGATGGCGGCGGCGATCATCACCGGCACATCCAGGCGGATGCTCTGCAGCTGCAGCGGCAGCGGCCGAATCGCCGCGCTGATGCCGAGAATGAACAGGATGTTGAAGATATTCGTGCCCGCGATGTTCCCGACCGCCAGCGCTCCTTTGTCTTCGAAGGCCGCCGTCAAGCCGACGGCCAGCTCGGGCGCGCTGGTGCCGAGGGCGACGACAGTCAAGCCGATCAGGATGGGCTTGACTCCCAGCATGGCGGCGATGCGGGTCGCCCCCCGCAGTAGCACCTCTGCTCCCAACACGATGACGACGAGGCCACCCAGGAACACGACGAAGGGTTGCAGATTCATGCGAAGACAGCGCGCTCCGGAGAGGGACCTCGCTCGGACGATCGATCTCGACTCACGACTCGGCCCTC
Source organism: Pseudomonadota bacterium (assembly GCA_023431345.1). Taxonomy (GTDB): domain Bacteria; phylum Myxococcota_A; class Polyangia; order Polyangiales; family Polyangiaceae; genus PMG-095. The sequence continues at coordinate 10,414 of JAEYWK010000226.1, read as the reverse complement.
AACGATGCGAGGGCGGGGGAACGATGAGCACGTCGCACGGCGCCGCTCGCAGCAGATCACCCGCCACCGTCCCGAGCAGCACATAGGCCGCGCCGGAGTACCCGTGCGTGCCGAGCACGAGCAGATCCGGCTCGGCATTCTGGATCGCTTTTCCGATGACGAGCCGGGGTGAGCCATGCAGCACCTGCGTGCTCCAAGGCGGCTCGTCCTCGCGCGCGACGCCTGCCTTGGCCAGCGCCCCCGAGACCAGGGTGGAAAGCTCGTGAACCGCCCGCGAACGGAGCTCCGCGCGCTGCTCCTGCGCGTCGTCTTCGGACAGGCTGGGGTAGATCATGCCCTCGTAAGGGACGCTGAAGGCGTGAAAAACGAGGACTCGAGGACGGGGTGGCGGGAGCGTGAGCAGCGTGAGCCGAACGACCTCTTCCGCGGCCTCGTCGCGATCGAGCGCGAGCGCGGGGCGGCTGTAGGGGGATCGCGCTGGCAGGCGAACGACCAGGACCGGCCGCCGAGCCCGCCGCACGACGCGTTCGGCGGTCGAGCCGAGGAGAGCCGCTCGCAGGCCTCGCCCGGTTCCTCGGCCCATGACGACGAGCTCTGCTTCCAGCTCGTCTGAACACTCGGCGATTTCCTTGGCGGCGGCGCCCACCCTCACCCGCGTGTCGACGCGCACCTTCTTCCCGAGCTGTGAAATCAGGTGCCGCGCTTCAGTCGCGAGCGCCTTTTTGGCGTCTCGCTCGGCGCGTCGCTGGTCGCCAGCGGGGAGACTCTCGGGGACGACGTGCAGCAACGTCACCCGAGCATCGTCGGTCAGAGGGAGACGTGGAACGCGGCCGAGAACGCGGTCGGAGCTGGGCGTCAGATCGACCGCGACCAGCAGCGAATGAAATCCGCTCGGCGGGGGTGCGACCACGCCGCTCGGCTCTTGGCGATTCCTGCGCATCTTGCTCATGGTCGGTCTCCTGAGCCCGCTAGTTTGCACGGACTCCAGGTGTCGTCGAGTGAGGAACTGCGGTAAGCCATCGATATCGCTCGATGGCGGCGCAGTTTCGCGGAGAGCTTCGATAACCATCACCCACGGACGGATCGAATGGCCGGGCCAGATCTCGACAACCCCCTACGAACGACGACGCAGGCGACGCCTTGGCACGCACTCGAGGTCGAGGCGGCGCTCGACGCCGTGTCGGCGAGGGCCGAAGGACTTTCGACAGCCGAGGCGGCCGAGCGTCTCGAGCGAGAGGGGCGAAACGTCATCCCAGCTCACGCGGGGGCTTCTTGGGTGCGCAAGCTCGCCGAGCAGTTCCTCCAGCCGCTCGTGGTGGTGCTGGTCGGCGCGGTGGGGCTCTCCGTGTTTCTGGGCGACTACGTCGACGCAGCGGTGATCGGCGCGGTGGTGTTGCTGAACGGCGTTATCGGCTTCCTGCAAGAATACCGCGCCGAACAGTCGATCGCGGCGCTCTCGAAGACCCTCGTCACCGAAGCGACCGTGCTGCGTGACGGCCAGCTTCGCCGCATTCCGAGTGAGCAGTTGGTTCGCGGCGACGTGGTGAGCCTGCAATCGGGCGACACCGTGCCGGCAGACCTGCGGCTGCTCGACATCAAGGATCTCAAGGTCGAGGAGGCGGGCTTGACGGGTGAGTCCGTGCCCTCCGAGAAGCGCCAAGGAGTGCTCGCGGAAGACACGGCGGTCGGCGACCGACTGAACCTGGCGTTTGCGGGGTCGGGTGTCACCTACGGCGTTGGTCAGGGCGTGGTCGTAGCGACCGGCGGCGCGACCGAGGCCGGCCGCATCGCGGGGTTGATGGCCGCCACCACCGCGCTCGAAACTCCGCTGACTCGGCGCATCGCGCAGCTCTCGGGAGTGCTGGTCTGGGTGATTCTGGGGCTCGCTGCAGCGCTGCTCGTCATCGAAGGGCTGCGAGGGGCTGACGTCGCCAAGGCGTTCAACGCGGCGATCGCGCTCGCGGTGGGGGCCATTCCGGAAGGCCTTCCGGCCGCTGTCACCATCCTGCTCGCGGTGGGCGTCTCGTCGATGGCAAAGCGTGGCGCGCTGATTCGGCGCCTGCCCGCCGTCGAAACCCTCGGCAGCACCACCGTCATTTGCTCGGATAAAACGGGTACGCTGACCGAGAACCAGATGACGGTCACCGAGCTCGTGGCCGCCGGTGAACCGTTTCACCTGACCGGCGTGGGCTTCGACCCCGCGGGCAGCCTGGAGCTCGACGGAGCGAAGGTGCGCGCCGATCGCTCGAGCGCGCTGCTCGAGTCACTGCGTGCCGGCGCGCTCTGCAACGACACGCGCCTCGTCACCGTCGGCGGCGAGATCAAGGTCGAGGGCGATCCTACCGAAGCGGCGCTCACGGTAGCCGCCCAGAAAGCTGGCCTCGACGCGCAGGAGCTCGCCCGCTTTCCGCGGCTCGATGTCGTCCCGTTCGAGTCCGCGCACATGTACATGGCGTCGCTGCATGAAACAGCGGCGCTGCCAGTGCTCTATGTCAAGGGCTCGTCGGACGCGCTGCTGGCCCGCTGCGTCGAGCAGCTCGCGGCCGATGGCAGCGCCAGCGCCTTCGATGAAGCGAAGGCGCAGCGCGAGGTGGAGGCGATGGCCGCGCGCGGGCTGCGCGTGCTGGTCATGGCGCGGCGTCGCCTACCCGAGGGCACTCGGCGCACCGGTCACGAGGACGTAGCGGCGCTCACCTACCTGGGCCTGATGGGCATGATCGATCCCCCGCGCCGCGAGGCCAAGCGCGCGGTCGGCGAATGCTCGGCGGCAGGCATCCAGGTCAAGATGATCACGGGCGATCACGCGGTCACCGCCGCTGCGATCGCCCAGGAGCTCGGGCTGCGAGGAGCGCGCGACGAAGCGGGTCGGCTACGCGCCGTCACCGGCCGCGAGCTGGCCGCGCTCGACGCCGAAGCGCTGGCGGAGGTCGCCGAGAGCGTCGCCGTCTTCGCGCGCGTCGCCCCCGAGCAGAAGCTCTCGCTCGTGCGAGCGCTGCAAGCGCGAGGGCATATCGTGGCCATGACGGGCGACGGCGTGAACGACGCTCCCGCGCTGAAACAGGCGGACATCGGCGTGGCGATGGGGAAGAACGGCACCGACGTCGCTCGCTCCGCCTCGTCGATGATTTTGACGGACGACAACTTCGCGACCATCGCTTCGGCGGTCGAAGAAGGTCGCGGCATCTACGACAACTTGGTCAAGTTCATCGCGTGGACGCTGCCCACCAACGGCGGCGAGGGGCTGGTGCTGCTGGCGGCCGTGGCCTTCGGTACAGCGCTCCCGGTCTTGCCCATCCAGCTGCTGTGGGTCAACTTGGCGACCGCATTACTCGGGACGACGCTGATCTTCGAGCCTCGCGAGCCCGGCCTCATGCAGCGCCAACCACGCCCGGTGAACGCGCCGATCTTGAACCGCGCGCTCGCCGTACGCACCGCGCTCGTGTCGCTCGCGGTCGGGGCGGCTGCCTTCGGCTGCTTCAACGTGGCCCAAGGCTACGGCCTCTCCGAGGAGGCCAGCCGCACGATCGCTGTCAATACGATCGTCGTCGTCGAAGTGGGCTACCTGTTCGCGTGTCGTAGCCTGAGTCTGCCCTCGTGGAAGATTGGCTTGTTCTCGAACCCGAGCGCGTGGCTCGGCGCCCTCGCGATGCTCGGGGCCCAGCTGGCGCTCACCTACGTGCCTCTCCTGAATCGCTTCTTTCACACCGCCCCCATCGAGCTGTGGTGGTGGGGCCTGATGACCGCCATTGGTCTGCTCGTCTTCGCCCTCGCGGAGCTGAAAAAGGCGCTCGTCGCCGCCGCGAAGCCCACGTTGGTTAGTGTGTCATAGCGACACACTGTGCGGCCGGAAGCCAGGATCGGCGGGCGTCATCACGCCCGATCGGACCGATGACGAGGCGTCTTGTCGTGCCGGGCTTGAGCGACCGGCACCAGAACCAGTAGGGGTCTGACTATGGACGTCTTCCAGCTCGCCGCGGCTCTGCTGTCGCTCGCGGCGCTCTTCAGCTACGTCAATCATCGCTTCCTGAAGCTGCCGACGACCATCGGCCTGATGCTGATCGCCATGGTGAGCTCGCTCGTCCTCGTGGCGATCGGCGAGCTGTTTCCAGCGGTCGAGGCCCAGGCTCGCGCTCACCTGACCGGCATCGATTTCAACAAGACGCTCATGCAAGGCATGCTGGGCTTCTTGCTGTTCGCGGCGGCGCTGCACGTGAACCTGAACGAGCTCCGCAAGCAGCGCTGGGTCATCGGATTCTTGGCGACGGCGGGCGTGGCGCTGTCGACGATCTTGGTCGGCGGCATGACGTACGGGCTGCTGAACCTGCTGGGCGTGAAGATTCAGCTCATCTATTGCTTGCTGTTCGGCGCGCTGATCTCCCCGACCGATCCAATCGCGGTGCTGAGCATCCTCAAGCACTTGGGCGCGCCCAAGGAGCTGGAAATGAAGATCGCGGGCGAGTCCTTGTTCAACGATGGCGTCGCCGTCGTGGCCTTCCTCGGCTTGCTCGAGATGGCTTCGGGCTCGGTCGGCTTCGACCTTTCCCGCTTGTTTTGGCTGTTCGTGCAAGAGGCGCTGGGCGGCGTCGCGTTCGGCTTGGCCCTCGGCTACGGCGCGCTCGCCATGCTGCGCCGCGTCGACGACTACAAGGTCGAGGTCTTGCTGTCGCTGGCCGTCGCGGCGGGCGGCTACGCCCTCGCCTACGCCGTGCACGTCTCGGGTCCGATCGCCATGGTCGTTGCCGGGCTCTTCATCGGCAACGAGGCGCGCGCCGGCGCGATGAGCGAGAAGACGCGCGAGCATCTCGACGAGTTCTGGGAGCTGATGGACGAGATCCTCAACGCCGTGCTGTTCGTGCTCATCGGCCTGGAGCTGTTGATCATCTCGTTCAGCGGGCTCACGCTGCTGGCGGGCTTGCTGGCGTTTCCGGTCGTCATCTTGGCGCGCTTCGTCGCCGTCGCGTTGCCGGTGAGCCTCATGCGACGGCGTCAGGTGTTCACCCCGGGCGCGATCCGTATCTTGACCTGGGGAGGCCTGCGCGGGGGCGTCTCCGTGGCGCTCGCGCTGTCGATCCCGGGGCGCTTGGAGAGCGGCGCGCTCGTGCCGGAGCGCGAAGTGGTGTTGGCCATCACCTACGTGGTGGTCGTGCTCTCCATCGTCGTGCAGGGCCTCTCGATCGGGCGGGTGATGCGCCGCGCGCTGATCGTGGAGCCCGCCTGAGCGCGCTCGGCCGGTCACCTGGCGCGTCATTCGAAACGAGCTACGCTGGCCGCATGGTTTGGACGAGGAGTTGGGTCGTGGTGGTGGCGTGCGCGCTCATCAACGGCGCCGCGTGCAGTATCGGGCACAGCTGCTCCGAGATTGGCTGCGTCAACGGCGTCGACGTGCGGATCGCGCCCGACGGGAACGTCTGGCAAGACGGTGATTATGTGGTCGAGCTCAGCCTCGAGGGCGCGGTCAGCTCCTGCGCCTTTTCCATTCCGGAAGACCTCCCCGCACGCGGGCAGGACACCAGCCTCGACTGCGGTTATCTCTCTCAGCTCGCGGCTTGCCGAGAGGTTCGGACGAGCGATGCGATCAGCCAGGTGTGCGAGCCCATCGAGGGAGAGTACGAGCTTCGCCTGACTGCCTGGAGCGAACCGTCCTCGCTCGAGCTCACCCTCACGCGAGACGGTGATGTCGTGCTCGAGCATAGCAAGAAGCTCGTCTACCGCGAGTCGACTCCGAATGGTCCCGAATGCGCCCCGGTCTGCCGCAACGCGAGCGTCGAGCTGACGTTCTAGTCGTTTGCAGGTGGCGTGGACGCCGCCGCGCGGCTTGAGGTATGGCGAGTCCTCCCATGCTAGCGCAGCGGTCCTCCTTGGTGGCAATTGTTTCGGTGTGCGTCGCGCTCTCGGCCGCGTGCGGGCCCAATCCGGCGGGCGGCCCGAAAGACAGCCGCGATGTCGGCGCGGAGCAGGTCGCCATGTACTTCGGCACCTACACCGAGGGTTGGTCGTGCACCGCTGAATCACCGTGCACTGGACGGGGCATCTACCGAGCCACCTTCGATAGCAAGACGGGCGCCGTGAGCGCTCCCGTGCTGGCGCACGAAAGCGTGAACCCATCCTACCTGGCTGTGTCCAGCAAGGGAGGGCGCCGCTACCTCTACGCCGTCAATGAGGTCGGCACCTACGAGGGGAAGCCGACGGGCGCTGTCTCGGCGTTCGAGATCGACGAGAGCGGCGCGCTGACGCTGCTGAACCAGGTTCCATCCATGGGCGCCGATCCCGCTCACCTCTCGGTGTCGAAGTCCGGGAAGTTCGTGCTGGTCGCCAACTACAGTGGCGGCAGCGTCGCGTCCTTCGAGATCATGGAAGACGGCAGCTTACGCTCCGCGGCGTCGGTTCAGCACGCGGGCGGCAAGGGCCCGCACCCCAACCAGCAGTCTCCGCACGCTCACTTCATCGCGAACGACGAGCAGGGGCAGCGCGTGTTCGTCGCTGATTTGGGCCTGGATCAGGTGCTGGTCTACGCGCTCGACGAGGCGACGGGCGCGCTCACGCCGAGCGATCCGCCCTTCGGCGCCGTGCCCGCCGGCGGCGGCCCGCGCCACCTGGCGTTCGAAAAGCAGGGGAGGTTCGTGTATGCGAACAACGAGCTCAGTCAGACCGTGACTGTCTTCGCGCGCGACGCGGTCACCCACGCGCTCACTCCCATCCAGACGCTGAGCTCGCTCTTGCCAGCGGATCCGCAAGAGGGGCAGTCATCGGAAATCGCCCTGAGCGCCGACGGTGATCACCTTTATGTTGGCAATCGCGGTCCCAACTCGCTCGCGGTATTCGACGTGAGTAAGCCTTCGGGCCAGCTCAGCCTCAAGGCGACCGTATCGACCGGCGGCAACTGGCCCCGCGACTTCAAGCTCGATCCGTCCGGTCGTTTCCTCGTGGTCGGCAACAAGCGCTCCGGTGACGTGAAGGTCTTCGCGCTGGACGCCGCGACGGGGGTACCGTCCGCCACCGGCGCGCAGGCGGAGCTCAATCAGGTCGCGAACATCGTCTTCGTGCCGTAGCTCGGCGCTGTTCCCTCTCACCAGGTGACGAAGTACGCCCAGGGAAAGTCACCGGCCGTGGTCTGCACGCAGTAGCCGCCGTTCACCGCGGGCGGCAGCGTCCAGCTCGAGCTGCACGAGATGGGTACGCCGTTGACGGTCAGCTTTCGTGAGCTCGCGAGGTTGCCGCAGACGCCGCCGTTCAGCTGGCTCGTGGTTTCGTGACAAGTAGCGGCTACGCCCAAGTTTCCCGACGAGTAGTTGCCACTGAACGGGGTGGGATTGTCGCAGAACGAGTCGCAAGGCTTCGCCTCGACTCCGCACGCGGGTATGTCGACGTGCTCGCACGCTCCGTCCGCGCAGACGTCGGTCGTGCAGGCGTCGCCGTCGTCGCAGCCCTCCGCGCACAGGTCGGGATCGTCGGCTTGGATGCGCAGAAAATCCAAGAAATTGACGTTGAACTGCCCCTTGTCGAAGACCAGCCGAATGACGTGCGCGCCTGCGCCGAGGTGAATTTCCGGCACGATCGCGTCGGAGTAATTCTTGGAGCCCTGCCCGGGGCCCACGATCGGGCCGCTCACGTCGACGCCGTCGACCTCGACGTGTAAGGAGTTTCTCGTGTTCAGCGAGGCGTAGCGCAAGATCATGTCGTACCAGCCCCCTTCGAGCAGCGAGATGCGGTACTCCAGCCACTCGCCGTCGGCGGTCCAGCCCACGTTGCACCCGCCGCCTTGCGGGTCGGTGGTCAGCTCCGCGTCCACGTCGGTGGTCGAGCAGGCTGGGGTGCCGCTGTTGCCGACCGTCGTGTCGTAGTAGCGGTCGTAGCTCTCTGCCTCGAGCATGAACGCTTCTGGGTCGACGGGGTCGGGCCAGGGCGTGACGGGCGGTAGCTCGGGCAAGAAGCCTTGCTGGGCGCTCGTGGTCAGCGAACAGACGAGGTTACCTTGCTTGATGCCCACATTCTGCCGAACGTAGTCGCTGGCGGAAAACTCGAACGTCCACTCGGCGAAGTACCACCAATCCGTGCGGAGCTGGTCGAAAGAGTCGTTCAAGAGCAGGGTGGCGAACTGGTTGCTCTGCCCCGGCGTGTAGTCCCAAACTTTGAGGTAGTCGACGTAGATGGCGGTCGGCACGCTGCGGCCGTCGAACGTGCCGGACCAACCCCAAATGTTCGAGAGGCCTGGCCAAGCGCCGAGCCGTACTTCCATGCGCTCGTTCTCCGGCGTGTCGCCGTTTGCGTCCGTGTTGAACAGCGCCGCGAACTCGACCTTGTCGGTCACGCGCCGCACCTCCTGCCCGTCGACGTAGAACGCGATGTAATCCGGCGTCCACTCGATGCGGTACGTGTAGTAGCGCTCCCAAGGCCACGTCGGCAGCCGGTGGCTCACGGCGTGCTCTTTGCGGTAGAGCGGCGCGCTCGTGCCCGGCGTCATCACCTGCGTTTGGTAGTCGTTCCCCTTGATGCCGAGCTCGAAGTCGATTTCTTCCCACGGCACGTCGGGCTGTTCGGAGCCGGGCCTCCACAAGAAGAACGTGGTGATGACCCCGGGCCCCTGCGCGGCGCGAATACGCGCCTCGAAGGCCCCGAAGCCGAAGCGACGCTGGGTGATGGACTCAGCGCTCTTGTAGTCCTTCGCGTGAGCAGCGCCACAGACGCCCATCAACGCGACAAGCACGAGAGCTCGCAGCACGCGAAGCCGAACGCAGGCCATCATGGCTGCAACCCTCTGCCCCTCGCCGCAACCCGTCAATCGAGCAAGATGCCTCACCGCTTGCCGTGAGGGCGAGGCAGAACGGTTTCTGCGGTCTTGCCATCGCGCGGGGCGGATGCGAAAAAAAGGGTATGAGAATCGCCCTCTTCAGCGCTTTGGCAGTTTCGGCATCTTTCCTGGTTGCAGTCGCGTGCGGAGGTAGCGACTCCGCAGAGACCGGTGCGGCCGCGGGGGGCTCGGGCAGCTCGGGAGCTGACGGCAGCGGCGCCGAAGGCGGAGAGAGCGCCACGCCCGGCAGCGAAGGCGGCGCCTCTGGCAGCGGTGGCGGTGGCGACGAAGGTCAAGGCGGCGCTGGCGGCGTGCCCGCGGTGAACGCGGCCGAGGTCGGCTTCATGCCCAGCAATCTGCCGGAAGACTTGGAGCTCCTCGTGGAAGCGGACATGATTTTCAACGGCGAGACGTGCGCGTCGCGAGCAGAGATCGACACCGACAAGGGCGAGATTCGCTGCTACTCACCCGGCCTCGTCAGCCGAGCGCCCTACTTTGCGTTCGCGGTGGTGGAGCAAACCGACGGCAGCGAGCTCGCGGTGTTCGCCGGCAAGAACATCGTCGCCGACGCGCAGGTGCGCATCGAGGTAGTTGGCCAGCGCCCGCTCGTGCTCCTCGCGCCGGGCGACATCGATCTGCGCGGACCCATCCAAGCCATTCACGATTCCATCTATGAGGCGGAGGCCAACGCTGGCGGTTTCAGCAGCCCGACGGCGGCGAGCAGTAAGGGCCTCGGACCGGGCGGCGGAGGACCTGGCAGCGCGACCTCGGGCGCCGGCGGCGGTAGCTACTGCGGGCTGGGCGGGAAGGGGGGCGGCGCACCCGCCGGTGCCGTTGGCGCTTCAGGCGGCACTTACGGCTCTCCTGAGCTCGTGCCCCTCTATGGCGGCTCGAGTGGCGGAACGGGCACCACTTCCGACTCGGGCGCTGGTGGAGGAGCGATCCAAGTCGTGGCGGGAGGCACGCTCACCATCAGCGCGACGGGCTCGCTGCACGTGGGCGGCGCGGGCGGAAACTGGGGCGCGAGCGGAGCCGGCAGCGGCGGAGCCATCTTGCTCGAAGGTACCGAGGTCGTCGTCGCCGGGATCCTCGCCGCGAACGGCGGCGGCGGCGGCGGGCAGGGCGCAGGCGGTGAGCCGGGTGCGAGCGCCTCGCCGGACGACAACTACGCGCCGGGAGGTGACGGCGGCGCCGCCACCGGCGACGGCGGAATCGGCTCCGCCGCGGACGAGGCCAACGGCGGCCCCGGTGGCACGACGGGCGGCGGTGGCGGCGGCGGCGCGGGCCGCATCCGCATCAATACCTCCGAAGGCAGCGCCACGCTTTCGGGAACCCTCTCGCCGTCGCTCGACACGGAGTGCGCGACGGAGGGTGAGCTCGCGGCGGAGTGAGCCGGCCGCGATCTCCGGCGAGCTAGAGCGACAAGCGGTTTGCTGGGGCAACGAAGCTCACGAGCTAGCACCGAGCAGAGCCGCCGCGTGGGGGGAGGCTCGCCTGAGTTCACTTCAGGCGAGGGGGGCGGCGCGAGCTGCTGAGCACTGATCGTATCTTTTTCGGGAATTTGGCTTTGGTGGCCTCGGTTGGTTCGCCATGGCAGGTGCACAGGCGTGGGCGGAGGAGGAATTT
>JAEYWK010000211.1 GCA_023431345.1 Pseudomonadota bacterium | reverse complement strand
CGCTGTTCATGGGGCTTCTCCGGCGTTGGTTGTCTTGCAACTCCTCCGACGGAGGGACCCCTCTACAAATTCACACCGCCGCTAAGATCGCGTTGCGGACCTCAGCTCCGAGCGCGATCCCGACCCTTAGCCAGGACGGCGCGCTCTACGTCGCGACCGGCTCGACCGTATACAAGGTCGCGCCCGGCCTCACTGAGCTCGTCGAATCGGACAAGCCGATCGACAGCCTCATTCCCTCGTCCGACGGCCACACGCTCTACCGCTTCGACGCGCGCGGCAAACACCAGGAGACCATCAACGCCGTCACCGGCGTGACCGAGCTGAAGTTTGGCTACGACGACTTAGGGTTTCTGGCGAGCATCCAGGACAAGAATGGCCTGACCACGCGCATCGAGCGCGATGACGAAGGCCGGCCCGGGACCATCATCGGCCCGTTCGGCCAGCGCACCAATCTCGACATCTTCGAAGGCCAGCTCAAGAGCATCACCGACCCGCTCGATCGCACGGTCAGCCTCGACTACTTCGCCGAAGAGCCCAAGACCGGCTTGCTCAAGGCCGTCATCTCGCCCGAGGGCGCGGAGCGGAGCTTCGACTATGACGACGAAGGCCTGGGGCTGCTCAGACAGATCACGGAACCAAGTGGCTACCTACAACGCTTCGAGCCCAAGTCGGAAAGCGGCGATCGGGGCATGAGCGTCATCACCCCAGGCGGCGCCAAGATCGAGTACGAGACCGTCGCTGATGGGGCCAGCACGCTGCGCGCCACCACGGGGCTGGACGGCGCGCGCGTCGTCCTGACGGACCAGCTTACCGCAGCACCATTGCTGTTGCCGGACGGCACGCGCATCATCGCCAATTCGAGCCCCGATCAGGGTTTCGGCGCGCAGGTACTGCTACCGGCGGATGCTTCCATCACCACGCCGTCCGGTAGGGTGCTCGAAACGACCTTTGAAGAAGCCAAGACGCTAGCGGAGCCTGGCAACTTTCTCAGCGCGAATCGCTGGGAGCGTGTGACTCTGGTTAACGGCCTGGCGTCGAGCACGATCTTCGACCGGAAGCAGAGATCGATCTCCTACACGTCGCCTGCTGGACGTAAGCGGCTCGTCACTCTCGACGAGCTTGGCCAAACCGTTGCGGTCGAAGCGCCAGGGTTTGGTACCACGAGCTACGAGCACGACGCGTTCGGGCGAGTTACGACCGTCACCCGTACCGCCGGCAAAGAACGGCGCGTTCAGAGGTATGGCTACGATGACAGTGACGGATTCTTACGCAAGGTGACGGATGCCCTAGAGCAGACCACGACGTATGAGCCCGACATCGTTGGTCGTCTTTTGGGCGTCACCGATCCGAACGGTGCGACCATCGGGCAAGTATTTGACGGTGATGACCGACTTCGGCTGATCACCCTGCCTGGCGACGTCAAACACGCATTCGACTACAAGAACAAATCGAGTTTGCTCGAACTCGTCACCCCTCCTGAGGTTCCAGGAGAAGGACTCGCGGGCTTGGCCGTCGGCGCAGTGAAGTACGAATTCAACGACGACAATCAGCTAGTTCTTGAGCAGCGCTCCGACGGCAACGACGTCGTGTTCGAGTATGATGTCGCCAAGCGCCTCAAGCAGGTCACCTCCTCTGGCATCAGCACGACGTACAGCTACGACAGCGTCGGAAAGCTCGGCAGCGTCTTGCGCTCTGATGGAGCGAGCGTCTCGTTTGGATTCGATGGTCCGCTGCTGACGAGCACCGAGTGGTCGGGGCCTGTCGAAGGGAAGCTTACCGCTGACTACGACGACAACTTTCAGCTCTCTCAACTCACCGTCAACGACGCGAGCACCGTCTCGTTTGCCTACGATCCGGACGGTCTCCTCCAAAGCGCCACCGGAAACGGACAAACGCTGAGTATCGCTCGTGATGACGCGACCGGTCTCGTTACTGGCGCCGCGCTTGGCGTTGTCGATTCTTCCTTCGAGAATAACGGATTTGGCGAGCTCGTAGCCATCTCGATTTCGACAAACGGTGTGCCAACCTTCGCGCAAGAAATCGAGCGCGATGACCTCGGGCGCGTCGTGCACATTACTGAAACGAACGCCGCGGCCGTGCGGGAGCTCGAGTACACCTATGATGTCGCGGGTAGGCTCGAGACCGCTACGCGCAACGGGGCCATCACTACGTACCAGTACGATCAGCGTGGGAATCGCGTTGCAGTGCTGCAGGAGGGCGCCTCCCTCGCGCAGGCTGCGTTCGACGCGCAGGACCGCATCCAGAGCCACGGGGCGTTCCTGTTCGAGCAAACCCAACATGGCGACCTCGTGCGCCGGTCGGCCGCCAACGGCTCCCTAGAGCTCAGCTACGATGGTGGTGGCAGCCTGCTTAGCGCGCAGGTCAGCACGGCCGGCAAGTCGACTTCGATTACTTACACCATGGACGGCCTGGGTCGTCGCGTCGGCAAGCAGGTCGATGGGAAGTTCGCTCGCGCGTGGCTTTACCAGGACGCGCTGCGCCCAGCTTCGGAGGTAACTTCGGCAGGCGTCTTCACGCGCTTCGTCTATGCCGGCGGAGGCGCACCAACGTTCCTGCTGCGCGCGGGAGTCCCGTTCCGCGTCGTCAAGGATCATCTCGGCTCTGTTCGCCTGGTGATCAACGCCACGACAGGCGCTATCGCCCAGCGCCTCGAGTATGACGAGTTCGGACGTGTGCTCCAAGACACGGCTCCAGGCTTTCAGCCGTTCGGATTCGCTGGTGGCCTCTACGACCCCGACACCGGGCTCGTTCGGTTCGGCGCGCGCGACTACGACCCAGAGATCGGGCGTTGGATGAGCAAGGATCCGATTGGCTTTGATGGCGGGCCCAATCACTACGCGTACTGCGGAAGCGATCCAATCAACAACACGGATCCGACCGGCACGGTGATCAACGCGAAGATCGGCGAGGACTCGCGGCTGATGGCTAAAGCTACGGAATGGCTGTTCCAAAACGCGGGTAGGGAGTGGAATCGTGGCAACTACGGAACTGCGGTGCTCGATGGTGCTGCCGGCGTGGCCACCGGGATCAGCGCTGTCTTGTCCTACCCGGGCATGGAGTTTGCGGGTGGCCCAATGGGCGTGGTCACCAAAGCTGAGGTCGCCGTCGTCAAGGGCGTCGTCGCCACGGAGGTGGCTGTCGCGAAGGAAGGCGTTGCCGTAGCCAAGGGGGTGGCTGAGGCTCTGCCTGCCAGCCGATTCGGTGCACCGCTGGCGAAGCAACTCGCCAGCGAGGCCCAGCTTGCGGAGATGGCAGCGGGTCAGGGCGAAGCGATCGCCGGCGCAGGCACTAGGAAGCTCTTGCGTGACGCCAACCGTCTGGCCGAAACCCATGGCGGAATGCCGTGGGAGTGGTCCAAGATGAGCAGCACCGGCTTCAAGGCAGCAGATGGGACGGCGTTCCAGACACATTGGTATCAGAACGTCGTGACCGGTCAGCAGGTTGAAGCCAAGGTGACGATCGACTCCTTCTCGCTTGGACTCTGAATATGAGAATTCTGTGCACGACGGCATCTCTGCCTCCGGACATGACCCACCTGCTGCCCCCCGCGGCGAATGGTGTTTGGAGGTGGCCGGTTGATGTTGGGCGCGAGTACGCGGTCCTTGCCCTATCGAAGTCACCGCTCGGGTTGTGGTACGCGACGTTCGAACACCATGAAGCTGAGTACCCCGTCGACGCGCCGCTAGCTCTGTTCGATGTCACCGACCCGACCGTTCCGTCCGAGTGGAGACTAACGATCGATCGAGGTGAGCCAGTAGCAGCAGGACCGATTGAGTTCGAAGATCAATTCTTCGCCGACGACGTTCAAGAGCGGCGCGACGACGCATTCTCACGTTACCGCGGAATGAAGGCACGTCTTGGGATCGGTCGGCCACACGTAGTAAAGGTACCCGCGTCGTCATGACGTGCGGCGGTAGTGTTACCGCGCAGCGTAGCTGAGGGACGGATGCGGGATCTCGCGCAAGCTGCGTGAGGGGGATGGCGGGGCGGCGTTGGTCATCGCCCGCGCGGAGCTTGCACGTTTCTGGACGGAATCGCGCTG
>JAEYWK010000138.1 GCA_023431345.1 Pseudomonadota bacterium | reverse complement strand
TCACAAATGAAGGAATGCGACTGGACCCGAGTGCGTGGCCCAATAGTCACGCCCTTCTGAATCTCGCAGAAGGGTCCGACGAAGACGTCGTCCTCAAGGGTGCACTCGTAGACATTTGCGGGTTCGATGATGGTTACTCGGTCGCCCAATTGAACGTCACGAATCCCGGTTGAAAACACTCGGGGATCACCCATCACGTCGTCCCAGTCGGGAGTAGCGAGGCTGGAACGAAAGTCGAACCTCTTGACCGGATTCGATCGACTCGTAAATGGCGGTAATCAGCTCGAGGCTGCGCCGGCCTTCCAGGCCATCGATGAGTTGAGCCTTGTTATCCGTCAGGCACTCCACCACATGTTCGTAGTACGAGCGGTGGCCGAAGCCATAGACGTCAGGGGGATTGACCGAGTACTCGGCCAAGACCGATTCGTCCTCCGGCGCTGGTTGAGCGAACTGCCAAGTCTTCATTTGGTTCAAAGCGAAACCACCGACTTCAACGGAACCCAATTCGCCAAGAATTGAGAGGGAACCCTCAAGATCCTTGGGACGCGTCGCCGTCGTCGCCTCGATGATTCCCAGTGCCCCGGAACTAAATCGCAGGACTACAACTGCAGTGTCTTCAGCCTCGATGTCCACGAGCGCGGTGCGCCCCATCGCAAACACGCTCACGACGTCTCCGAGCATCCATTCCAGGACGTCGACATGATGCGAGGCTTGGTTGCTCAGCACCCCGCCATCGGTGGCCCACTTCCCACGCCACGATGCTTGATCGTAATAGTTCTGGTCCCGGCACCACCGCACCCTCACGGTACCCAGAACGATCTTGCCAAACCGGCCAGCGTCGAGCGCTTCCCGCGTCTTGACAATGGGAACATTGAACCGATTCTGCTTCACCACAAACAAGCGAATACCGTTGGCATCGCAGACCCGGATCATGCGGTCGGCGTCCTCTAGAGTGAGCGCCATCGGTTTTTCAACGATGATGTGGCGTCCGAACGGTGCCAAACTCACCGTGAGATCGGCGTGGCTTCCACTGTCCGTCAGAATGCTCACGGCTTCGCATGGCACTTCGCGCATCATTTCGCTCGCATCGGTGAACCATGGCACGCCGTACTTTTCGCCGAGGCTACGCGCCTTCTCTGGCTCGAGATCACAAACCGCGGCGAGGCTTGCTCCCGACACGTGGCCGCCGCCTAGGAGTTCCGCGTGCCTTTGGGCGATGCGACCGCAACCGACCAGGGAGAATCTGTGCATGATGCCTTCCACTACGCGACGGTAAGAGCCCTCGGCAAGCAAGGGCAAGCCCGGGCCAGAACCGCGCTGGTTGAGTTTGGGTTCGCTTCCAGAGGTTCGAATAATAGCAAGCGAGCCCCGGGACCTATGTAGGGGATTGAGCGTTCCCGCTCAACTGATGCCGGCGACTTCTCGCAAGAAGCCTTCGAGGCGAAAGGAGTAAGTCTGAGTGATGTGGTGCTGGTCGCGATAGATCAGCACACCGTCAAGCACGATCCCGCACGTTGTCTCAGAACACATGTAGGGCACTGGATCGAAGAACTCGCCACCTTCGAACTCAACTTGTTCGCGCATCGCCGCCGTAATGTCGGGCCTCGTCGCATCGTTCCTTAATTGGCCGCAGACTTCCAGAGTGGCTCGGTTGGCGGCCGCACACTCAACGGGATCTTGTGTCATGTGGGGCGTGTCGCCAATGAACGCGATCCGGATGTCTTCTGGAACCTGTTGCAGCATCCTCTCTAGGCCAGCAGCGTGGGCCTCCGGCTCGTCGGTTCCATCCTCCAAGCCGTACCAAAAATAGGAACTCAAGATGAGCGTGTCGGGATTAACATCATTGACGGTAGCGATCGCGGCGTCGAGCCACTCAATGCAGTCAGCGCGCGACCGACCCTCGCCACTAGAGCGTGGGAGATCGTATGGCCCACAGTCGCTAGCGGTCAGACTTACGAGGGTTAGATTCCCTGCCTCAGCTGCATGGATCAGTGGTGCCACCCACTGCGCGGCGTGGGAATCGCCCATAACGACGACAACCGGTCGTGTGCCGCCTCCGAAAACGCAGTGCTCAGGGATGACGTAGTCCCCCGTGAGAAGGTGGCATCCGTTTCGATATATCTCAGGCTGGTCTGCTTTCGCATCGGTAAGCGCCGGCTGAAGGTCGCGCGGTAGTTGCTGGGCGAAGTCGGACGTTGCAGGGGCCAGAGCGTTGGAAATCGACGACGAATCCGACGCGGGGGTCCCGCCATCAGCCAGGCGCGCGCCAATCACCCCGGCTAGGCCCGCGATAGCGAACACAACGAGTGAAGCAACTGCCGCGCCGCCAAATATGTGTGCTCGCTGGGTGGGGCTTCCCACCGGCTTGCGACGGAACGGGAGTTCGACGTATCGGTACGTCAAAGCAGACAGCGCGACCACGGCGGCGATCACCGCGGCGGCCTCACGGATACGCGGTTCTCTATCCAGCCCAAGCGACACGAGTACCAATGCGGACCAATGCCACAGATACAACGAGTAAGACCAGTCACCGAGCCGCTGGAAGACCTTCCAGGTCCACCAGCCGTGCTGGGAACCGTGGTTCGCGAAACCTGCCCACAGAAGGGCAGCCGTGGCTAACGCAGGGACGGCAGCCATCCAACCCGGCCAAGGAGAGCCGAAGTCCCCAAGAGCAATGAACGCGGCCAAAACGATCCCGGCCGCCAATCTCAGCAGTGTGACGTATCTCGAGTTTGGCGGTTTCCAGCCCACTTGAATTGCCAGGGCGGCCAATGCCCCAATGCCCAATTCCCAGGCTCTTGAACCCAGCTGGTAGAAGCCGGCGATCGAGTCCATGTGGGTGAGCCATACGCCGTATATGAACGAGCCCAGCACCAGAACTGCCGTGATCGCCGCGAAGCGCTTGAGGTGGCCGCGAGCTAGGTGCCACGCCAAGATCAACAGGAGCGGCGCGGCAATATAGAACTGCTCTTCCACGCCCAACGACCAAAAGTGAAGGAAGGGTGACGGTGCTCTCTCTGCCAGGTAGTCACTCTCTTGGGCGGCGAACCACAGGTTTGGTAAGTAGATCAGGGAGGCGAGGCCATCCTTAATGATTGAGCTCTCTTGCCAAGGCTGACCCCAGATCAGCATGCGGATCGGACTTGCCAAGAACACGGAAGCGACCAACGTGGTCGCAATCACCACCAAGGACATGGGCAAGATCCTGCGTACGCGGCGGGCGTAGAACTCCCACAGTTGAACACGACCGCGTGTAGCCAGTTCCCGGGTGAGTGCACCGCAGATGAGGAACCCCGAGATGACAAAGAAGACATCTACGCCGATAAAGCCGCCCGGCAACCATCGGGCGTGTACGTGATAGACGATGACGGAAACCACCGCCAATGCGCGCAGAAACTGGATGTCGGTGCGTACGCCCTTGTTGGGCGGGGCCTCGGATCCGCCGTACCTAGTTGTCGGCACGCGTGTGGTTCTCACCTCACTGACTCCAAGCGTCGGCGGCCGGTTTGCGACAACTCGGGCCCGCTGGAGAGTCGGTGCACGTATCCGGGGCCATGGTAACAAGCGTATTCGTGGCTCGCCGGTGCTAGTCGACCGGGCTGTACGGCCACGGTCCGCGACTATGATGAGCCCCATACGGACTGCAACGCGGTGCGATGAAGCGATCAACGATCATCTTCGTCCGTCATGGCAGCCGGACTTGAATCCTTGGAGGATAGTGCTCGCGGCGACGCGCGCGCGGAGGGAACAACGTGAGATCAGCCGGAAGTCCGGGCACGTATCGAATCGTTCACATCACTACCGCGCACCGTGCAACCGACAATCGGATCATGCGGAAGGAATGTCTGGCCCTCGCGCGCGCGGGGTTTGATGTCACACTTCTCGCCGTCGCGGATGAGAACACCGTCGTTGACGGTGTGGCGATCCATGCCCTACCGCGTCACAGTGGACGCGTCGCGCGGATTCTCCTAGGCCCACTCGACGTGTGGCGAGTGCTTCGAGTGTTGAAGCCCGACCTCATTCACGTCCATGATCCTGAACTAATTCCTCTTGCGGCGGTATGGAACGTTCCGGGACACCGAAGAGCCGTGTACGACGCCCACGAAGACCTTCCCCTGCAAATTCATGGGAAACACTACATTCCCCGACGCTTACGCGGACTTGTCTCTCGACTCGCGCGCCTTCTGGAGGTGCTTGCTGACCGGCGGATGAGCGGGATCGTTGCAGCCACACCGCGCATCGCCAAGAACTTCAAGAACGATCACGTTGCGACCGTGCAGAACTTCCCCTGGCTACACGACTTTCCAACCCCCAAGGGTCCCGACGCACGGGCCGCGATGACACTCGGCTACGTCGGGGGCGTCGCCCCTGAGCGAGGGCTCGCCGAAATGCTGCAAGTGGTCAACTCAGCGCAACCTGCGCCCCAACTGCTGATTGCCGGGCCCGTCAGTGCGGCTGCTCAGGACATGCTGGACGCCAACACAGGTGAGCTTGTCGAGTATCTCGGCGTACTGCCCGCGAGCGAAATAGCAGGGGTCCTGGCACGGACGGGCGTTGGACTCGTTACATTGCACCCAGTTCCTAACTACCTAGAGAGCCAACCCACCAAACTTTTCGAATACATGGCGGCCGCGAGGCCCTTCATCGCCTCTGACTTCCCGTCATGGCGAGAACTGTTGGACGGTATCGACTGCGGGGTGTTTGTCGACCCGTTCGATTCGGACGCGTATCGACGAGCGGTCGAGGCCATGCTGGCCGACCCGAGTGCAGCAGCCGCCATGGGACGCCGCGGGCGTGAGGCGCTCGAAGGCGGCAGGTTCACTTTTGAGAAGGAAGCTGATCAACTCGTCGCTATGACGCGCGAACTTCTCGACGACGGCCGGCACAACTAGTGCGTCTTTAGCCCCGCACAGAGGGCGTCTTATTGCGTCTAGCCGAGGCCCGGTTCCTCAACGGTTGCGGCCAGGACCTTCAGGGCTTGGTCGGCCTGCAAATCTCGGTTGAAGGTCTCTGTGGCTAACCGAAGACAATTGGCGGGAACGCGTGCCATAAACTCCTCATCGCTCACCATCGCCGCAAGCTGCGTGGCACCCACTGTCGGGTCATCGGGGTCCAACATGACACCCACTCCAGCTTCAATAGCAATCTGCGTCTGCCAACCATCATTGTTTGAGGCAACTGGCCGCTCCGCCGCTATGGAGTCGAAGAACTTGTTCTGGACGGCGTCCTTCCAAAGGACCCTCGGGCCAGTGAACAGAGCAATGGTCGCGTCAGACGCCGCCATCCACTCCGCGACTTCGTGTTTGTTCTTGCTACCCAAGAAATGGACACACCCTTCCAGGGCCCTCTCGCGGGTAAGCGCCTCAAGCGCGGCCCGTTCCTTCCCGTCGCCGAGGATGACGAATTGGGCAGATGGCGTGACGCTCTGCATGGCATGACTGAGTTCGATGAGATACCGGAGACCATTGGCCGGACCTATGGCGCCTGCGTAGAGGAACACGGGGCCCTGCCCCAACCATGGATGGGCACGACGCACTTCCATGGCGCTTGCACCTTGGAAGATTCCCACGTCACACCCTTGAGGGATGACCGAGATCTTGTCTCCTGGCACTCCTTTGGCCTCGATGTCGGACTTCATGCCTGGAGCGAGCACGACGATATGGGAAGAGCGCCGGTACGCAAGTCGTTCAAGCCAAATCGCCGCCGTGCGCAGCGCAGGGTTGCGCAAGTAACCCATCGCGATAGGAACATCCGGCCACTGATCTCTGACCTCAAATACGTAGGGTGCGCCGCGGCCAGCCGACCCCGCCAATGCGGGGATGGCCACGGTCAGAGGAGTTGAAGTTGCATAGATCACGTCAGGCTTCAGGGCGCGGGCGCGCACAGACGCGGCGGCGGCGTACGCGGCGAACGCGGTCAGCCGCCGGGTCACACTCATCTTGTTTGAGTAGTCAACAGCCAAGCTATGAACAGTGATCCCGTCCACGTCAGAAACCGCCCAACCGCGGTGACCACTAGGTTCGAATGACCCAGACCGGAGCACGTGAACTTCATGGCCGGCGAGGGCCCACCGTCTGGCGAACTCATAACTTCGCGTTCCGCCCCCTTGCGCTGGCGTGACGAAGTGCTGGTGCAAGTAGGCGATGCGCACGCTTCCTCCTCGGCTCACGACTCGCCAAGGAGAGCGGTCGACCCCTCTAGGTTCAAAATGATAGGCGGTCCCGTCGACACGTACGATACTGACTACGATGGCGACTCATACGACACGGCGGGCTAGCTTCACGGTCCTGGTCGGCAGTGCGCTCGGCTTCGGCATCACTCTCCTGCTGACGCCCCTCATCACACGGGTCTTTGATCCACACGTGTTTGGTACTTTTGCCACCATCACGGCCACAGCCTCCGTCTTCGTAGGAGTGTCCACATTTCGCTTCGAGATCCTCGCGCAGCGAGTCGAGAGCGACAACGATGCCCGAGAGCTGCTCCGCCTTGGACTCGTCTCCGCGATTGCGTGGGCATTGGTCGCATCAGTCGTGGCGTGGATCGCTTTCCTAATCTGGGATATCAACGGGTGGTGGCTCGTCACGGGCGTGCTCATTCTCGCTGGCTCGCTTCAGCTGCTCGGCACCGCCGCAATGACAAGGGTGCGCAACTACCGACGATTAGCGGTATCCAACTTCGCCCAAGGCGCCGGTCTCGGGGTGCTGCAACTCCTGCTCGGGCTGTACCAGCCCACGGTCGGCGCCCTCGTGGTCGGATTCGGAACCGCACGGCTCGCATGGCTCCCCTCACTGCGTGGGACCTTCCGGCGCGGCGCTGCACTCGCTACATGGCGAGAGCATTGGCGATTCGGACGCGTCGCCGGAACGAGCGGGCTTGTCAACAGTGTCGCGGGGCAAGTCCCGATTCTCTTGACTGCCGTCCTCTATGGCGACCACATTGTGGGCCAGCTGGCGATAGCCATTCGAATACTCGTGGCACCACTCGGAATCGTTGGCCAAGCCGTCGCATCCGCAAACCTCGGAGAGATCGGTCGACTATTGCGCGAGCACGACCCTGCTGCCGCCCGTTGGGTGAAGGCCGGAATGCGTGACCTCTTTCTTCTCGGCCTTATACCCTGCGCCATCGCAGGAGGCCTCGGAAGCTGGCTTGTGCCAATCGTCCTCGGGTCGGAGTGGCGCGAGTCCGGCTCCATGGTGGCCGTACTCTCCATTGGAGCTCTCGCCCAGTTCACTGCCGCCCCGTTCTCTCAGTTGCTGAATGTCGCTGGGCGAAATGCCGCACTGATGACATGGGACGTCGCGCGCTTGGTCACTCTCACGGTGTCGATCCTCGTACCTTGGACCCTCGGGCTACCCCCCATTTGGGCAATAGCCACATACTCGGCGCTACTCGTCGCTCTGTACATCGCGCTTGGACGCATCGTCATTCGTGCCGTGGCCGCGCCAGTCGAATAGTACCCTCGAGCGTTTTTCCCAGGCCTTCTTGATGCGATGCAGGGCATGAACGCCACGAGAACCGCGAGTACGTCCCCCGTCAACGAGGGTGAACTCAACTCTCGGCGGCACGCTCTTTATTGGTACGACTGGCTCGACTCGAGGAATTCCCCTCACTATCGCCAGCGAGCCCACTCTCAGCCTTTCTCCGCGAAAACACTCGGTTACTGAAACTGCGGCCCTTGAAACGATCGTGGATGTCAGCGGGCAACGTCAGCGTCGACAAGACGTATCCCGTGAGTATCCACATCAGGCGATTGGAATTGACATCGCCGGAAACCAATGCATTCACCACTGTGAAGACAAACAATGCGAAAACGACGGTTTCAACGGTTGTCACAGCGTTCCGTCTTGCTCGTTCGAAGGACCAAGCAAGACAAATGATTATCGCGAGCCCGGCAAGCCACCCGCCTTCGAGCCCGACCTCCACAACAATGTTGTGGGGATAGACGTTCTCTCCTGGGTCGAGTCCCGGAAGGTGCGGAAATCCACCCCACCCGATGCCCCACGGGGTCGGCGGGATGTTCGAGATTGATTGCTGCAAGTAGTGGGTGCGCGCATCCACCGAGGAATCGCCTGAACCCGCAAAAATCCGTTCAATACGATCGCCTAAGCCGCTCAACAGGATGACTGCGACAAGCCCCGCGAGCCCCGCCGCGATTCCGATTGCTGCCCGGTACCTGATGCGCCGGAATGCGGGAGAGGCGAGGCACGCGCAAGCCAGTGCTAAGACCAGTCCAACGAGCGGGCCGCGGCTCTGAGTGGCCAGAACAGTGGCCAACATTGCTGTAACGCCGGCCAATGATACAAACAGCGCGAGACGTGCTAGATGAACTCCTATAACCGCAATCAGGACCACGATTAGGGCCGTTGCCGCCATGCGAGCCGTGCCGATTGTGTCGGTTCCTTGGAGGAGGTTGGCGCTTGAGGCGCGCGACGGATGGCCCGGGTCTACCAGCGTCACCACGGAGACAATGAGCCCGAGTCCGGCCAGTGTCATTAGGAATACGCGTCGCTGAGCCGCAGTCCGAAGCAGGTAGTACGGTGTAACCGCACACATGAGGGTGACCGTGTAGAGGCGTACGACTTTCGACGCCCCGTAGCCTTCGAAGGACATCTGGATCAGTCCGAGCCCCAAGATGACGAACAGGGCAATGACGATCAGCACCGACCTATTCGCCGGGCCATTCGCGACGTGGGACCAGATTGACGCAGCCACAATGACCACTGCCAGTATGAGAGTCCAGTCGATGGGTGACCATGCGAGGGCCGGGTGAGCCTTAATTTGCCCGATGTATCCGAACAGCGCCAACGCCACGGGCCCTAGACGCCACGCACCTGACTTCCAGGCTCGCAGGTATAGGGGCGCCAGAGTGTCCACTTCCGAAGCGTATCGCGCGCAGGGTTCCGTACTGAAGGCGGCCCGCCCACCGTCAACACAGAACCCAAGAGGGACCCTAATGGAACCGTACGAGAGTTGGTCGTAGCGTGTGTAGTGAGTTCGACTACCTCCATCAACACCGCTCAGAGACAAGGGCGATACGACTACGTCAATGCCTGACCAAGTCTTGGTCCGTGACACCGTCGCTTTTCACTTGGCAGGCACTCCTTTGACGATGACCCCTTCGGGGACATCCCTCGTGACGACTGCGCCAGCGCCCACCGTCGAGAAGTCCCCAATGCTAGTTCCAGGGAGTACCACGGCCGCCGCTCCGACCAGAGCGCCGCTTCCCACCTGTACGGCACCCGAGATGCACGCCTGGGGGTTCAACCGTGCGAAGTCGTTGACGTTCGAGTCATGGCCGATGGTCACGTTCTGATCGACATGCACATGGCGGCCAAGTTCGATATTGGTACTCAGCCGTGCCCCTGCGGCAACCACAGTTCCTGCACCGAGCACGACATTCCGACCGACGGTGGCGTAAGGGTGCACCAATGACGGAAAAGTGACCCGCGCAGTAGCCAGGCGTTCCGCGATGGCTCGCCTGATCACAGGTGATCCAATCGCAATCACGGCCGCGAAAGAGTCAGTTCGCTCACTAAGCGCATCGACCGTGCACGCGACATAGGACCCGAGCGATGCCACTCGCTCGAGATCCGCGGTGGCGGGGTCGTCATCAGCGAACGCTACGTCGTACCGCGCACCACCGGCACGCGCGATTGCCTCCACCATGGAGAAGACCTCGCGACCAAAGCCGCCTGCGCCAATGATGAAAAGTGGTTCCGTCACTCGTCAGCCTCCTGCTGGTCGGGCGAATAGCGATCCAAGTAATTCACGAGCAACGACTGTGGGCCCACCATATTCATATCGTCACGGATGACGTACCGCAGCGTGGGTATCCCGTCCAACCTCGTAGCGCGCAGGAATCGGCCACCGCGCCGAGCACAACCAGTTCACTCCGCATGATCTTCTCCAAACTTGGGCATGGTGGCATGACCATCGTGCTTAATGCCCCGGCGTTTTGCGACCACTGCCAGTGTCCTGCCTACGATTTTCAGGTCAAGCGCCGGACTGTACGTGTCGACGTAGACGACATCGAGGCGCAGGCGTTCGTCCCACGTGATCTCGTTGCGACCGCTGACTTGCGCCAGACCTGTTAGCCCAGGTCTCACTTCATGTCTGCGACCCTGGTCGCGCGAGTACCGCGGCAGATACTCCATCAGCAAAGGGCGGGGGCCCACCATGCTCATGTCGCCACGGAGCACATTCCACAGGCCTGGCAACTCATCGAGACTCCACTCTCGCAGCCGCTGGCCAAAAGGGGTCAGCCGGTCCGCATCCGCCGCCTGAGCCCCAGAGCCGGCCGCATTCTTCATGGATCTGAACTTGAGCAGGGAGAACGGCTGTCCGCGAAGTCCCGCCCTCGTCTGCCGGAACAACACGGGCCTACCAAGCTTGAACAGCACGGCAACCCCGACGCCCACCTGAACGGGCATCGTGACCACAAGGAGTACTAGCGCTGCAAACACGTCCGCTAGTCGCTTAGTGACGCCGTAGGGTCGCCTCGTTCTCATCGCTTGAAGAGTTCTGCCAGCACCGAAAGCACACGCTCGTGTTGGGCATCGGTCATCGACGAACCGCTCGGGAGAGCCAAGTGCGTCTCAAACAACCGCTGAGACACGCCAGTAATCACGCCTTCGGAACCCGCATAAACGGGCTGCAGGTGCATCGGTTTCCACACGGGGCGGCTCTCGATCTTGTGCTCGTCCAGTGCAGTGGCCAATGTGTCTGGGCTCCACCCGCAGACTGCCTCATCCAGAGATATGGCTGTGAGCCACACGTTGTCGGCATCGTCGTCCTGAACGCCAAAGATGTCGACGCCAGGAACGTCTGAGAAGAACGACTTGTAACTGTCCCTGATCATGCGCCGCCGAGCGATCATCGCATCCAACCGAGACAACTGCGCCCTGCCCAGTGCCGCGAGGACGTTGCTGAGCCTGTAGTTGTACCCCACATCCTCATGCTCGTAGTGGCGCACCGGCTGCCGGGCCTGTGTAGCCAGGTAGCGGACGCGGCGTGCAAGGTCTGCATCGTCCGTGAGCAACATTCCGCCATTGGAGGTGGTGATGATCTTGTTGCCATTGAACGACAAGATCGAAGCCGCGCCAAAGCTGCCGGCAGCAGCCCCATTGTGTGTTGCGCCCAGCGACTCCGCAGCATCGGCCAGAACTGGAACGTCAAACTCTTCTGCGATCGCCAGGATCGCTGTGTAGTCTGCTGCCTTTCCCAACAGGTCCACCGGTACTACCGCGGCGACACGTCGGTTCTCCTTACGCAACTGCGCTAGAGCGCTGCGGAGAAGTGCGGGGTCAATGTTGCCGGTGTCTGGGAGGCAATCCACAAAATACGGCGTGGCTCCCGCGTGCGAGATCGCAAAAGCAGTTGCAGCAAAAGTCATGGTGGCGGTCACTACAACATCGCCGGGCCCCGCGCCGAGTGTCAGCAGTCCCAAGTGCAACGCTGCCGTGCCCGAGGCCAGCGCCACCCCGTGGTTGACACCAACTCGCTCCGCGATCTCCCGCTCGAAAGCATCGACGTCTGGGCCAATTGGTGCGACCCAGCCGCCGCGTACTGCATCCGCCACAGCATGAGCCTCAAGTTCCGTCACGTCCGGCGCGGAGAGGTAAATCTGCTCAGTCACGTACTTGCTCAATTCGGTCGGGGTCATACGCACCAACGGTGGTGGGTGCGCAAAGAAACTCACAGGCCTCAGGGATCACAGTGACCCGGATAGCCAACTGCACACGAACTAGGCTTGAAAAGCAGAGTGGACCCCTGAGTAACCCGCTATTCACCAGTTTAGGCGCACTCGATTTGGGACTTCGTGCCGCGTCAGGCGGCAAGCCGTAGACGCCGCCTTTCAGTTACGAGCGATTCCAAGCCAACAATTGAGCAAGGTGCACGCCGCGCACATCCGCTACCTGATCCGCTTGAGTACGGCAACTGACACCGTCCGCCATGTACACCACGTTCTGGGGTGCCTGTCCGCCCACCAGCCCGGCCGCCTCAAGCGCAGGCACCAGGGAGTTGTGAGCTACCTTCTCCGAAACCTCAAAGTGGCCCTTCTCGTAGCCCCAGTTGCCGGCCAAGCCGCAGCAGCCCGATGCCTCGGTGACCTGGGCACCAGTGCGCGCGAGCAGTTCGCGGTCCGCCGCGTATCCGGTCACGGAGTACTGGTGACAGTGCGGTTGAACCACAATCTGAGTTCCTTCAAGCGACGGCGGCTCCCACCCCTCGAGGGGCGCAATCCCCGCGCGGCCCGTGAGCACCTCAGCAAGAGTGAAGGTCCCCCGCGCCACCGCGTGGGCCCGCGGGTCATCGGGAAGCAACTCGAGCAAGTCCCCCCGCAATACGGCGGTGCAGGACGGCTCCACACCAATGATGGGGACACCATTGACGGCCCAAGGGCCCAGCACCGTGAGTAAGTGCTCGAGCTTGCGCTTTGCGGCATCCAGTTGCCCGGTGGAGATCCAGGTCACGCCGCAACACGCATCGCCGGCGCTCACCATGACGTCAAAGCCAGCGTCCTCCAGCACCTCGACCATGGCCTCCAGGATCTCAGGGTCTAGGCCGTCTGTGAAGGAGTCAGCCCACAGCACCACGCGCTTGGAGGTAGCCGCCGAGCCTCGCGCGGTGGCATGCCGTGACTTGGCGGTGGCACTCCTGCGGAATGGGGTCGAGGCAAACTGAGGCAACTGGCGCTTGGCGTCGAGGCCCGCCACTGGCAACACCAACCGTCTGATCCAGCCCACTCCCAGCGCGCCGTTGACCAGCCACGGCACCACGCCAATGACCTTCATCCAGCGCGGTAGCCACCCGATCGAGTAGTGCGCCATGGGCCGCAAACGGCCCTTATAGGTCTGGTGCAGTACCTCAGACTTGTAGGCCGCCATATCCACGCCGCTGGGACAGTCACTTGAACATGCCTTGCAACTGAGGCACAGGTCCAGGCTTTCGCGCACCTCGGGAGCGCGCAGCCCGCCAACCAGGGTGCCGTTGATCGCGTCTTGAAGCACTCGAGCTCGCCCTCGCGTCACATCCTTCTCGTCACCCGTCGCCGCATAGGACGGGCACATGAATCCCGAGCCGGAACCAATCGCGTCGGCGCGGCACTTGCCTACGCCGGTGCACCGGTGCACAGCTTCCGTGAGATCCCCGTGGTCATGCCGTAGCGCAAGCCCGACGCTAGGGCTGGGTGGAGCTGCAGGCCGCCGCAGGTCCGCGTCCAGTGGGGCAGGGTCCACCATGACACCGGGGTTGAGCAGGCCTTGAGGGTCAAAGAGGGCCTTGACCTGACCAAACAGAGCGATCGCTTCCGGAGAGTACATCCGCGCCAGCAACTCGGAACGAGCTCGCCCGTCACCATGTTCGCCGCTCAGCGACCCGCCATGCCTGGCCACTAACTCCGCGGCGTCCTCCATGAACGCCCGCAGGGGCGCGCCACCCCCGGTGGCCAGCGGAATGTCCAGACGCACGTGAATGCACCCGTCACCAAAATGCCCAAAGGGCTGACCGGTGACGCCATGCTCAGCCATGAGCGCATCGAACTCGCGCAAGTACTGGCCCAACTGCGCGGGAGGTACGGCCGCGTCTTCCCATCCAGGCCAGCATTCGCGACCCTCGGGAGTGCGGCCAGCGAGACCGGCGCCGTCTGCGCGGATCGCCCACA
>JAEYWK010000051.1 GCA_023431345.1 Pseudomonadota bacterium | reverse complement strand
TGGTAAATTCAAGATCCTGCATATCACGGTAGTGGTCTTCAAGTTTTTGCTGTGTTTCAAGAAGTTCATGATAAATAGCCGGCATAGCTTCTTCAAGCGATGGGTATTTACCTGCTCTTTCCTGTTCACTTACATTGGCAAGCTGAGCCCAGCGGATTGATCCTTCTTTGGTAATCTGCTGAGGAGTGCGAATACCTGCAACCACATCTTCACCCTGGGCATCAATAAGATACTCTCCGTTGAAGAGGTCCTCGCCGGTAGCGGCATCACGGGTAAAGGCAACGCCTGTACCTGAATTGCTGCCCATGTTACCGAAAACCATAGCCTGTACATTGACAGCGGTTCCCCATTCTGCGGGTATGTTGTTCAGTTTACGGTAAAAGATAGCACGCTCATTCATCCAGCTGTCAAACACTGCCATAACAGATCCCCAGAGTTGTTCCCATGGGTCAACAGGAAAATCATGTCCTGTAACTTTTTTTACAGCAGATTTGAAACGTTTTACTAATTCCTTAAGGTCGGCAACAGTAAATTCGTTATCAGTTTTAATTCCTTTTTCTTCTTTAAGGTGATCCATAATTTCTTCAAATGGATCAATATCTTCTTTTGATGCTGGTTTCATACCAAGAACCACATCGCCAAACATCTGGACAAATCGACGGTATGAGTCCCATGCGAAACGCTCATTTCCGGTTTTACGGGCTATTCCTTCAACAGCTTCATCATTAAGGCCGAGGTTAAGGATAGTATCCATCATGCCGGGCATTGAGGCGCGGGCTCCTGAACGTACTGATACGAGAAGAGGATTATTCTTATCTCCAAATTTCGAACCCATTATTCCTTCTACATACCTTACTGCAGCTTCAACATCTTCCTTAATCATATTTACCACATGCTCACGGCCTTTTTCCATATAGTCAGTGCAGACTTCAGTGGTGATGGTGAATCCCGGAGGAACGGGTACACCGATAAGGTTCATTTCAGCGAGGTTGGCACCTTTGCCACCAAGCAGGTTTTTCATGCCGGCGTCACCTTCAGCCTTCTTGTTGCCGAATGTATAAACCGTCTTTCTGGTATTTTCTTTTCCCATTTTGATTAGGTTATTTATACTGATTATTAAAATTTACGGTTGGTAAAAACTAACTTTTGTAACTCATTTTTCAGGAGTGCAAAAGTACAAAATATTTGTGGAGATGTATTTATGATATTATAATGTACTGTCAATTGTTAATACCTATGCTGTCAATTCTGTTCATGGCGCGTAGTATGCGCTGTTGCTTTTTACGGATATAGCCTGAAGGATTCATTGCATTATATAAGCGGGGGTTGGGAAGTATGGCAGCAAGAAGGGCTGCTTCGCTACGATTAAGATTTTCAGCATGTTTTTTAAAATAATACTCTGAAGCTGCCTCTACTCCGTAAATGCCATTTCCCATCTCAATTACATTAAGATATACTTCCATAATCCGTTCCTTACCCCAGAAAATCTCTATAAGGCCGGTAAAATAGACTTCAAAACCTTTTCTCACCCATGACCTGGCAGGCCAGAGGAAGACATTCTTGGCTGTTTGCTGTGAAATAGTGCTGGCACCCCTTAAAGGCCTCCCTTTACGGTTGAGTTTCTGCGCTTTCTTTATGGCATCAAAATCAACACCAAAATGCTTCATAAAATTATTGTCTTCTGAAGCCACTACAGCCTGAACCATATTGGGGGAAATATGGTTTAATCTCTCCCAGTCCTTGTATAGTTTCAGGTCCTCGCCTTTGAAGATTTGCTCCTGGAGGCGGATTACCATGAGCGGGGTGATCGGAGGTGGTATAAACCGGAATAGTATAGTTACCAGAATTGTGGAAGTGAAAAAGAAGAAAATACTATAAGTAATAATCTTCAGAATCTTTTTCTTAATCCCTTTTTTGACCGGCATTGCCCCTTTATCTGAAATTTTATGCAAACCTACTGAATTAAACAATTAATCGAAATACCTCTTTATATTTTATAGAGTGATAAAATTAAGAAACCGGGTATGATCAACTCAATTGGCATAAGGCATGAAGATCTGTATATT
This sequence comes from Pseudomonadota bacterium, assembly GCA_023431345.1. Lineage (GTDB taxonomy): Bacteria > Myxococcota_A > Polyangia > Polyangiales > Polyangiaceae > PMG-095. The sequence continues at coordinate 4,813 of JAEYWK010000051.1, read as the reverse complement.
GGCGAGCGAAGGGCACCTCTTACTCCTGAGCACGTTGATCTGCTGATACATCAAAAGAATCTGGATATTGTAGTCCAGATTTCCGATAAGAGAATTTTTACTAACAGGGAATATAAGCAAGCAGGTGCCAGACTGGCATGCGATCTTCATGATATCCCAATTATTATGGGAGTTAAAGAAATACCCATTGATGAAATTGAAGAAAAGAAAACCTATATAAATTTCTCACATGTAGTTAAAGGGCAACCTGATAATATGCCTCGTCTCAGACGAATGCTTGAGCTTGGCTGTAACCTGATCGACTATGAAAAGATCACTGATGAACAGGGACACCGGTTAATTTACTTTGGTTATCATGCAGGAGTGGCAGGAATGATCAATACTCTTTGGGCTCTAGGACTAAAATATCGTGAAGAAGGGATAGAAACTCCATTTCTTAAAATAAAGCAGGCACATAAATACAAATCACTTGAGGAAGCAAGGGCAGAAATATCTGAATTAGGAGCCCTAATTGCAGAAGAGGGTCTTCCTGATGCCATTTTGCCACTTACCGTGGGGTTTACCGGATATGGCCATGTATCCCAGGGTGCCCAGGAAATACTTGGCTTGCTTCCGGTTAAGGAGATATCACCCGAGAGGCTTTTAATGTTGCGAAACCGCAAATGCTCACCCAAGAATTTGGTGTATAAAGTTGTTTTCAAACAGGAACATATAGCTGAAAATAAGGAAGGTAAACCTTTTGAAAAAGAAGATTATTATAAAAACCCATCAAATTACAATGGTATATTTGAGAAGTATCTGCCCGGGCTTTCTGTACTTGTTAATTGCATGTACTGGGAGCCTCGTTTCCCGAGACTCGTGACAAAGGAATCGGTAAAAAGATTATTCAGTGAAGCTGTTGTTGCTGATTTAGAAGCAGAGACAATAAGGCCGATTGATGATCAGCCTTTGCCACTTGGTATATCAAATTATCCGAAATTAAAGGTGATTGGGGATATTACCTGCGACCCCGACGGTAGTATTGAAATCACCCATAAAGGTACAGAGCCTGAAGATCCGCTGTTTGTTTATAATCCGCTTACTGACAAGCAGACAATGGGTTACAAAGGCCATGGTATGCTGGTTATGGCTGTACATATACTGCCAAGTGAATTGCCCCGCGAAGCTTCGCAGAAGTTCTCAGGTGCACTTATACATTATCTTGAACCAATTGCCAAATGTAATTTTGATGATGCCTATGATGACCTTAAAATCCCTGACGCCATAAAGAGGGCAGTCATTGTGCATAAAGGCAAACTAACGCCACAATTCAGTTATTTAAATAAATATCTTGATGCCTTTCAGAATGAAAACACTCTAAAACTTTCAACTACATGAAGAAAATACTGGTATTGGGAGCTGGCCTGGTATCCCGCCCCCTGGTTAAATACCTGCTTGATAAAGGCTATTATCTCACCGTAGCCGATATGAATACCGATAAGATTGAACAAGTTACCCGAAAACACCCAAATGCCAATCCTGTGGGAATAGATGTCAATAACGAGGAGCAGCTTGATGAACTGATTGCACAGCATGATTTAGTAGTGAGTCTTTTACCGGCAACCATGCACCTTCAGGTTGCCAAATTCTGCATAAAACGGGTTAAATCACTTATAACGACATCTTACCAGAGTCTGGCAATGCTTGAGCTCAAACCCCTCATTGAAGAAAGTGGTATTACTGTAATCAATGAGATGGGACTGGATCCCGGAATAGACCATATGACTGCCCGGAAGATCATTGACAGAGTACATGCTTCAAAGGGCCAGATCAAAAATTTTTACTCACTATGCGGTGCCCTGCCTTCACCAGGGGCTGCTGACAATCCTATGAAGTATAAGTTTACATGGAGTCCGGTGGGTGTAATGGCAGCATCATTGACCGGTGCCCGTTATCTGAGTAATGGTCACGAAACCCTGATAAACAGTGAATCGCTTTTTCACTCACCATTTATAATAGAATATCCGGAGATCGGGCCTATAGAGGTTTATCCTAACCGGGATTCAATTGCCTATATACATGAATATGAATTAGATGAAGTGCGCTCGATGATGAGGGGCACAATAAGGCTACCAGGTTGGTGTGAAACCATGGATGCGCTCAGGAAGCTTGGTCTGCTTGAAACACAGCCTGTTTCACTGGCAAATTTGTCGTACTTTAACCTCATCGAGAGAAAAGTCGGCACCCTCTATCCTGAATATGAGAAACAAATCTCAGGATTTCTGAAGATAGAGGAGAATTCCACAGCAATAAAAGCCCTCAAATGGCTCGGTTATTTCAGCAATGAATCAATTGGCAAGTCATTTGACACACCTTTTAATGTTACATGCGACCTGATGTTTTCGAAAATGATGCTATCCCCGGAAGAAACTGATATGGTTATTATGCAACACGAGCTGCTTATTAAATACCCTGGCGACCGTGAGGAGAGAATCTTATCAAGAATGCTGCTGTATGGAGAGCCGGGCGGGGATACAGCTATTGCCCGAACAGTTGCTTTGCCTGCAGCAATAACTGCCGATCTGATCCTTTCGGGTGAATTAAAAGTATCCGGACTACTCAGGCCATTTATGCCCGTAATTTATGAACCTGTTTTACAAAAACTTGAGGAAGTAGGGATTTTTATGAATGAAGAAGTGAAACAGCTGGTGTAAAAATCAATTACTTTTGCTTCAAATTTTAAAGATGACTAATTTACCTGATTTCTTTACTAAAACCTTGTCCTTTAAATCATTTGGCAAATGGATAGGCGGGGGACTCGGATGGGCCTTGGGCGGACCTATCGGTGCGCTTCTGGGTTTTGTTTTCGGTTCGATGTACGACGGTATGCAGAAGGATGAAAACGAATACAGCGGTTTTACACCCACACAGGAGGGTGATTTCAAGGTAAGTCTTATAGTAATGATTGCCGCCATAATGAAGGCTGATGGCCGTATATTGAAATCAGAACTTAATTATGTTAAAAGTTTCCTGCTTAGCCGTTTTGGGGAACAGGAGGCTGAACGCCTATTGCCACTTCTTCGTGAAATCCTTAAGCAGGATCTTGATGTTGATGAGATCTGCGAGCAGGTACAGGAAAATATGGAGTATCCTTCCCGCCTGCAATTAGTGCATCTGCTTTTTGGTGTTGCCTCATCAGACGGCCATATGGGTCAGGCAGAAGCCGATGTTCTTAAACATGTCTGTCTGCGTATGGGCATCAGGCCCCTTGATTTTGATTCTATAAGCGCCATGTTTATAAAGAAGACCGACAGTGCATACAAGATTCTCGAAATTACACCTGATGCTTCAGATGAGGAAGTAAAGAAAGCTTATCGTAAAATGGCTCTTAAATATCATCCTGATAAAGTTACGCACCTTGGTGATGATATTCAGAAAACCGCCAAAGAAAAATTCCAACAGCTAAACAACGCTTATAACGAAATAAAGCGGCAAAGAGGAATTAGTTAGTTCAGGTCTTCCTCTTTAAAAAGCAAGCAAATCGATAGCAGCCTGGTATATTTTATCGGTATTAGGCAGGATAGCTTTTTCGAGGATCCTGTTAAAACCAACAGGGGTGAATGTTGAACCAACCCGTCTAACAGGTGCATCAAGGAATTGAAAAGCCTCTTCAGTTATCATTGCAGACAATTCGGCACCAAAACCCGAGTGTACTTTGTCTTCATGAACAACCAATACACGGTTAGTTTTTTTCACCGAATTAAGTATTGCTTCTTTGTCTAAGGGAATAAGTGAGCGAATATCAATTACTTCGGCATTTATACCCTCTTCCTCTTCAAGGCGCTTCGCAGCAGCGAGGCACATATGGGTAGTATTGCCAAACGTGATAAAGCTCATATCGGTACCCTCACGGCGTATACGTGCTTTACCGAAGGGTACTTCAAAATCGGCAGGCACAATCGATTCGGCTACAGGGTCATTGTAGAGTGCTTTGGGTTCAAGGAAAAGTGTAGGTCCCTGTGAACGGATGGCAGTGCGAAGCAGACCGGCGGCATCATCAGCAAAAGAAGGATATACAACCCTTATTCCGGGAAAAGTGGTAAGGGCACCCTCGATTGTTTGTGAGTGGTAGAGACCGCCACCAATGTAGCCACCTGAAGCAAGCCTGACCACCACATTGGCGGCAAATGCGCCATTACTGCGCCAGTAATCATGAGTGAGCTCTACAAACTGTTCCATGGCAGGCCAGAAATAGTCGGCAAACTCTGCACCTTCAACAACTATCCTTATTTTCTTATTGAAACGGCTCATGCCGTTTGCTGTTCCTAGGATAAAGTCCTCGGCAATAGGGGCATTGAAAACACGCTCAATCCCGAATTCCTGTTGCATGCCCTTGCTTACATTAAATATGCCACCCTTTTCTTTATTTGCGATATCCTGTCCCCAAAGGAAAGTATCAGGATTATGGCGAAATTCTGATTTCAGGGTAGAATTAAGAGCCTGGATAAGCCTCATCTTTTCACCCTTGGTGCCATCATGAAGACCTTCAGGATAAGCTGCCGGTTTATAAGGTTCGGGCAATACAAATTTAAAAATTGATGCAGGGTCGGGATCGGGGGCGACAATAGCCTTCTTGTGGGCTCTTGACACTTCTTCCTTAACCTGTTTGTCGATTTCATTTAGTTCATCTTCAGTTGCTCTTCCTGATATGATAAGTGTTTTACGATATCTGTCGAATGGATCGGAAGCAAGGGCGCAATGACGTTCGTTGTCGTCGCGGTAAAGCTCATGCTTATCTGAATTTGAATGCGAGTGAATCCTCACTACGCTTGCA
>JAEYWK010000043.1 GCA_023431345.1 Pseudomonadota bacterium | reverse complement strand
ATCACCCACTCACGTCCCAGCCTGTTGGCCTGGTCGCAGAGGGAGGCGTCCACCTCCTGGTTGAAGGAGAGCTGCGTGATGCCATAGCGGTCGCGCAGGTCGATGAAGGTCATCCCGCCCATCTTCCTGATGTGGGATACCCATCCCGATAAAGTTACTTCCCTGTTTGCATCGGCCAGCCGCAACTCGCCACACGTGCTGTTTCTGTACATAAATGAGTTCTGTTATGTTACGTTGTATATTTGACCAGCAAAGGTACATAATTCTTGCGTGAAATGAATGTTGTGAGAAAAAAAGCAGTGAACTTTTGATTCACAACAAAAATAATCTTATCTTTGCGCCCGTCTTTCGAGAGGAAGACCAATCGGGGTGTAGCGCAGTCCGGTTAGCGCACCTGCTTTGGGAGCAGGGGGTCGCGAGTTCGAATCCCGCCACCCCGACATTGAAAATCAAACACCTATCTGAAAATTCAGGTAGGTGTTTTTTTGCATTATGTTCCCGGTTCATTGATCTGTTTCGCAACCTTGTAACTAAAATAATGGTTGACTATTCGGCTATACCAAAGCAAGACATCGGCCTCTGCCCCTCCAATATTTTTTGGAGTGGCTTTGGAGTGGCTTTGGAGGGATATGGGAGAGGCACCAGTCCAGTCCTTGCCGAGTCCTTTCTGTCTCGTCCTGAAAAGGGTTATACCATTTGTATGTAGAGTCGATATTCCCTGCATTCAAACAAGTGCACTCCCATTAAACATCGCTTTCTCATGGTAATCGTTTAACGGTTCGGCAGCTTGGCGAAGGAGCGGAAAATCGAAGACGGAAACTTCGATTTTGCACGAACGTAGCCAATGCTGTGAGCCGTTGGCTAAATTACAAAAAATGCCAATGCAAACAGCATTGGCGGCATACGAAGACGGAACTTTCAACTTAGACGGAACTCCGCTCTTTTGCCAAACTGCTTGTTATATGCCGTTTTTCTTTTTTAGTATGGTCTGCCTGTTCACCGTTAGCTTCTTTTTTCTGTTTTTCTTATACACGATTGTAAATAGTATGGCAGTTAAAATAGTCAAACCTCTAAAAAGGTTTGCTTTTACATCGCCTAATGCTGAATTATCCACTTCAAATAAATGCCAAGAAAGGTTCATTAAAGTATGTGTAAAAATGGGAACCCATAAATTGTAATTCCATTCTACATACAGCCAGGCGAAAAAGACAGCACCAAAGAAAGTTATTGCGAAAATTCCGAATAATTCACTTATGTTTTGACTCTGATATAAATGTCCCGAAGCAAAAATTAACGCACCAAAAAATATAGCAGGAATAAAGCCAAAATTTGTTTTTCGGAATAGCTGTCCAAATAGGAATCCTCTAAAATAAAGTTCTTCCATAAAACCTGCAACAATAGTCCCTGCAATTAAATTTTCAATATCAATTTGCTGGCTAAATTTGAAAAAAGACAATCCGCCTAAAAACATAGGTAATGTAAACAGAATACTTGTCCACACGGCAGTTAAAATGTTTGCCGAAAGTCCAAAGCTTTTAATAATTGAAGTCCTTTTGTCGATTAGAAATGTTCCTAAGAAAATTGGTATTCCCACTATTAAATACGACAATATATAGCTAATCAAGCCTTGTTGAGTTATTTTGTCAATTTCAATTTTTATTGATTTAAAATTTGAAAAGAGCAAATAGTATGTCGCAAAACTTATAAAAATGAGAAGAATTATTTTTAATGTCTGATTTGGCTTCAATTTTTAGTTCGGTCAAGGTTCGGATTGGATAAAATGGCATATAACGGTTTGGCGCTTGGCGCAGTGGCGGATTTCGGAGTACTTCACTGTCAATATACCACAAAAGTTGATGCGAGGTAGAATGTTCAATTAACCACGTCACCCGCCATTGAGCCAAACGCCTGTTGTAGGCAGTTGTTTCTATTTTTCCTATTTGTTAGCATTGTAGATCACTGGCATCTGTCCTTTCCACTCACTCCATAAGTTGTCATTTGTTAATAGTCTTGCCATAAAGTCCCCCACGTTAATTCGGCTTGTTTTGCCTGGATTAAAAATCGCACTTCTCGTTGGTGATTTATGTAAAGAATAATCCGATACATTCTCTTCATTTATCAAATTGTCAGGTCGCACAACAACCCATTCTATATGCTCATTACTTTTTCCGATTTGCTTTCTTAAGTAGTCCGCTGCATTTTCATTGTCGGGGTGTGGCGGAAGTAACAATCTAAGTAATCCAATGACAATTTTTTGTCCCACCGAAACAGGCTCGTCTAAATCTCTATTGCTATTTCCTGCTGTATTCATTAAAACAAATTTTATTGGTCTTAAAGAAGTGTTTTTAATAATCGCTTCACAAAGTAACTCGACCGTTTCTGCAACAAGTCTTCTCGGTTTCCCAAAAACACCTTTCCAGGTTAAATTGTGACCAAGGCAAGAAGCAACCGATTGACAGTCTGCAATTATTTCAGACATTTTTTCAACAGAGAGTTCTGTAATATTAGTATTTATTACCGTCAATTGACTATTGTTCTTCCAACTGGCAGGCAAATTGAGAGTGGAACGCACTATTATTTTAACCTTCTGTCCAGATGCCAAGAGATGGTTCACCAAAAGTTTTCCTGTCGCTCCGCTTGCTCCAACTACTAATATATTCATATTATTTTTCTGTTTTAATGGTTTTGTTACAATTGCCTACAACGCCCGGCTGTATGCGGTCGGCCGGGGCATTTCTGCCAGTTACGAAAGTTTCAGGCCAAGCGCTGCTGACTTGGGAGAACGAAACCCACAATATGCTGTTGAGCCCCGGCTGCCGTATACAGCATGTTGGCGGTTCGTGTTTTAATTTCTTTCGTCTTCAATTATGGAATAGATATAACTATCAACCCACTCTCCCCTAATTGGTAAAATTTTTCTAAATATCCCTTCCTGAGTCATCCCTGATTTTTCCAGAACTTTTATTGACCTATAATTCTTCACGGCGCAACCAGCTTCAATTCGATGTAGATTCAAGTTGACAAAACCTAGTTCAATTAACTTCTTCGACACTTCAGTTGCATAACCATTTCCCCAATGTTCTGGCCGTAATTTGTAGAATATTTCGCCTATCCGAAATTTGTCAAGAGATAGTTTCATTCCGCATAACCCTATAAATTCTCCGGATTCTTTATGCACGATGTTCCAGGTGTATTTGGATTGCGGGTCACATTCTTTAGCTTCGACATATGGCCTGATGTTCTGGCGAGTCTCTTCTATGTCTTTCGGGATTCCTACAGTATTAAATTCATCAACTTCAAAAATTGCATGAAGTCCATGAATATTATCTAGGTCATCCCATGTAATTTCGGTAAGTTTTGTTCTTTGAGTTTGGATTTTCATTTCAGGGTGGTATTTTTTAACATGACCGCCAACGGTTGATGGCATGGGATCGTGGTGGTTAGGTGGAGTGACCAACTATCAGTTTACACCGGTTTTTGGGGCAAGGAAAAACGTTAAGTCCCTGTCATACACCACCATGACCTATGCCATTTGTTAGCTGGCGTAAATTGTTTATTCCAAATCTTCTAATTTCTTTTTAATAAAATCCAAATCAGGCTTTATTTCTAAAATCTTTTTATAATGTTCAATTGCTAATGTATTTTGCCCGGATTTCTCATATTCAGTCGCAATTATGCTATGAAGCACATCTGATTTTGAATATTTGTTTAATCCATACGTAATAAGTTTGATTGCTGTTTCAGAATCACCTTGTCTAACTAGAGACATTGAATTACCAATGAAATAGCCTTCCGAATAATCAAAAATCACACTATATCTGACTTGTTGAGTATTAGAAAAATCAATAAAATCTGAATATGAGAACTTTTCTCCGTGGGCTGGTGAATACCCCCAATCTTTAAATGCAGTTTTTAATCCATCCGGTATGTATCTATAGATAATTGAATGGTGACCTTCATCTTTATATTCCTCATTAACAATTTCGAAATTCTCAACTTTTGTCAGTTTTAGAATAGTTGCAAGAGAATCCCAGTTTAATTTCTCATTTTGGTTGTCATCAAGTCCATAAAAAGAATAGAAATGTTTTCTGCTTTTAAAATCATGTAAGGCAGAATCTATATTGGATTTTAAGAATAAATCTGAATGATATGGAGCACCTGCAATATAAATATCAAAGGAATCAGGGCTATTCAATAATGTATTCACTATAAAAGCACCTGTTGTTGAATGACCCAAAATCAACCGTAAATTATTTGTCCTATATGCGCTATCAATGAAAGGAATTAACTCCTTTGTAAGAAAATTAGTAAACTCATTTGCTCCATTTCCAGGTTTAAAATAATAATCTCTTTTTACACTCTGTATCCCGACAACAATACACTCAGGAATTTCGTTTTTAGTAAGCATATCAGTCACACCGTAATAATATGAAAAAATAATTTGTCCATCTAAAACATAATGGACTGGATAATTGCAGCTCGATTGATGATAATTTTTGGGCAATCCAATATATAAATCTATTGGTCCTTGTAAGTTATTCGAGTTGAAAGAATATTTATCTCCAATCGATAAGTCTGATTTTAAAAATGTTTGGCTGTAGCCGGTTGTTGAAATCAGAATGAAAAATACTATTACTAAATTTTTAATCATTTGAATATTGTTTATGTGTGAACTCGGTTTTTATGCCAGCTAACGTTTCGGTGGTATGTGCCGGAGCGGATATTTATGCACTTCACTGTCCGCCGAAACATGGCTAAAGGTAAGAAAAAATGCCGAAACTACAAACGAACCCGCTATGGCATATACCATCCTGTTATGTGCCGAATTTAATTATGGTTGCATTTCTCTTTTCTCAAAAAATTGTATTGATTTGTCAGATGTATTAAATTGAGCATCATCTTCAATTAAAAGATTAAATTTAATATCATAATACCGCTGGTCTAAAAACATTTTATTCGTAAGATTGTCTGAGGAATAGCTTTCTACTCTCATTCTAATCGGATAGTAGTTTTCTTTGTTAATAAAGTATAGTGTATTTGATTGATTTCCTTCATTTTCTTCAAGTTTAAAGGCAAATGTAATTAGCAAATTTACAATGTACAAAAAATGGCAATGTTGAGTGTACAACTTTTGGCAATATCCAATGTACAGGTTTAACATTACATTTAACTATCTCTTTTTTTTTCAACTGT
>JAEYWK010000251.1 GCA_023431345.1 Pseudomonadota bacterium | reverse complement strand
GTGGCGGCGGCAGTGGCGGCGGCGGCGGCGGCGTGGGCGAAGCGGGGACGGCCGGCGCCATGGGCGTTGCAGGTGCCATGGCGATGGGCGGAGCGGCGAGCGGTGGCGCGAGCAGCGGCGGCCTCGCTGGGACGCCGGGTGCGTCGGGGCTCGGCGGCGCATCGGGCCCGGTGCTCGGAGCGGCGCCCGACGCGGCGGATGAAGCCGGAGCTTGCGCGTGCCGGGCAGTCGGGGCGCGCTCGTCCGGTGCCGGCGCGCTCGGACTGCTGCTAGCGATGTTGGGCTTGGCGGCTCGGGCGCGACGACGGACCTGAGCTGCGAGCCTCGAGCGCGACCGCGGGCCTCGAGCGCGACCGCGGGCCTAGAGCAGCGCGCAGCCTTTGCGTGCCACGAGGCATTGCTGCAGCAAGGGGCAGAGCTTGTTGTTGGGAGTAAACTTGCACGCCCCCGCGACGCAGGCGTTGTCGGTGCAATCGATGCCGTCGAAGCAGTCGTCGGCGCTGCAGCACTGCTGGCAGCTATTGTTGCAGCAGACTTGGCCGACGCCGCAGCCGTACGTGCACGTGCCGTCTTCGCAGCGGCCGCAGCTCTCTTTCTGGCAGTCCGCGTCGCCGCGGCACTCGATGAGCTTGCGGCAGCCCGCCTTCGGATCGCAGGCGAAGCCTTTGTCGCAGGCCCCCGGCGGGTTGAAGCAGCGACCTTCGACGCACGAGTCGACGGTGCAGGCCACGCCATCGTTACAATCGGCGGCGGAGCAGCAGCTGCCGCAGCTGGCCTTGTCGCCATTGGCGCAGCACATCTCGCCATCGGAGCAGCGCGGGACCTGGCTACACCTGCCTTCGCTGCACTGACCGACCGTGCAAGGGTCGTCGTCGGTGTCACACTCCTGATTGCTGCAACACTCCGCGGCGCAGCCGCTGTCGGGGCAGCAGCGCGTCGCTTCTTCGTAGCAGAAGGCGTGGACGCAAAAGCCCGCCACGCAGCTGTCGAGCGTGCATTTCGCGGCGTCGTCGCAGGCGGCGTCGTCGTCATCGCACGGCTCGCGCGGGGTGCAGCCTTCTTCGAGCGAGCAGTACTCCACGGCGCTGCACTCGCCGTCGTCGGGCACGTGCTGGCAGCTGCCGGCGAAGCACTCGTCACGGGTGCAGGCCAGGCCGTCGTTGCAGTCGTCGTCGTCGCAGCAATCACCGCAATCGCCCGCGCAGCACTTTTGATCGGAGGCGCAGCGCGCCCGCAGCACGCAGACCCCATCTTCGCGACATACGTCGTCGGTGCAGGCGTCGCCATCCGAGCAATCCTCGGGGCCGCGGCAGCCGCCGGGAGTGGCGCCCCCGCCGGAGCTACCTCCTTGCGCGCTGGCTTCGCCGCCGACGGCCGCGTCGCCCGCGTCGGCGGCGCTCGCCCCGTTGCCGCCGGTGCCCGTGAACTCGGCGCCGCCGCAGCCGACGGCCGCTTGGAAGAGCAAAAGGAGCGCGCTCGCGAGCGTGAGGGTCGTGCTCTTCGATAGGCTCAAGCGGGGCTCCTCGGCGCAGCCTAGCAAACCTTGGCCTGAGAGCGCTCGTGGCCTCGTGCCCCAGACCCCGATTATTGCGGAGATTTTCGCGGTCGCTCGCGCCCGCCACGGTTTCTGTTAAAGGGAGCGTCGCCGTGACAGCTTTAAACCCCACGAATCCCCAGCAAGTCGTCGATAGTCTCAGCCAGTTCGAAGCGGCCTACGCGGCCGTCAAGCAGAAGGGCCTCAAGCTCGACATGACGCGCGGTAAGCCGTCGAACGAGCAGCTCGACCTCGCCGCCGAGCTCACGACGGCGCTCGCGGCCACCGACTACAAGGCGGCGGACGGCACCGACGCGCGCAACTACGGCGGCCTCGATGGCTTGCCCGAGATGAAGGCCATCTTCGCCGAGCTGCTCGAGACGACGCCCGCGAGCGTCATCGTGGGCGGCGCTTCCAGCTTGACCATGATGCACGACGCGGTCGTGCGTGGCCTGCTGCACGGCGTGCCGGATGGCAAGGGCCCGTGGTCGCAGGAAAAGATCAAGTTTCTCTGCCCGAGCCCTGGCTACGATCGCCATTTTGCCATCTGCCAGCACCATGGCATCGAGATGATCACGGTGGGCCTCGACGCGAGCGGGCCTGATATGGCGGCGGTGGAGCAGCTCGTCGCGAGCGACGCGAGCATCAAGGGCATGTGGTGCGTGCCGAAGTACTCGAACCCGACCGGTGAGACGTACTCGGCCGAGGTCGTGCAGCGCCTGGCCGCGATGAAGACGGCCGCGCCGGATTTTCGGCTGTTTTGGGACAACGCCTACGCCGTCCACGACCTCCACGAGACGACCGATCCGCTGGTCGAGATCATCGGCGCGAGCGCCAAGGCCGGCAACCCGAACCGACCGCTGGTTTTCGCCTCCACCTCGAAGATTTCGTTCGCGGGCGCGGGCGTGGCCTGCATGGCGACGAGCGCGGCCAACGTGGCCGACGCCAAGAAGCACCTCACGATCCAGACCATCGGCCCCGACAAGCTTAACCAGCTGCGCCACGTGCGCTTCTTCAAAGACGCAGCGGGCGTGAAGGCGCACATGCAGAAGCACGCCGCGCTCTTGCGACCGAAGTTCGAGGCGGTAGCCCGCATCTTCGAGCGGGACCTCGGCGGCACAGGCCTGGCGGCTTGGACGAAGCCGCGCGGCGGCTACTTCGTCAGCCTCGACACGCTCGACGGCCTCGCGAGCGAGGTGGTGAAGCTGGCGGACGAGGCGGGCGTGAAGCTCACTCCCGCGGGCGCGACCTTCCCGCTCGGCAAGGATCCGCGTAACCGCAATATTCGCGTGGCCCCTTCGCTGCCGCCCGCCTCGCAGGTGGAGACGGCGATGGATGTCGTCACCCTGTGCGTGAAGCTCGCCAGCGCGCGCAAGCTCAAGGGCTGACCCGCTCTTTCGCGGCCTGAGGCGCCGCCGTGCAGGAGCTCTCCTGCCGGCGGCGTCTTTCATTGGGCGGGAGCTCACGCCTCCGGGAGCTCGGGCAAGTTGCCCGAGAGCATCAGCAGCGACAGAACCGTCCAGCAATGGTTGTAGTAGCGGCTGCGCGCCAGCAGCTTGCCGCTGCGCACTCGCGCGTAGGCCGCGTCGATGAAGCCTTGGTAGCGAGCGTCGTGCTGGGCGCCGGCCGCCGCGCACCCGACGAACACGGCGGAGCCGTCGTTGGGGCGGGGGGTGCGCGGATCCGGCTCGGGCTCCCCCGAGAGCGCGTAGCCATCGCCGATGGCGTCGGCGCCAATCTGCGCGAAGAACGCGCTCGTCTTCTCGAGGTAGCGCCGAGCTCGCTCGTCGCGGTGGTAGGCAAAGTCCTGCGCGAGCCGAAATGGGAGCCGCGCCGAGTCGGTCTGGTAGTTCGTCATCGCGCCTGGGAAGGCTTCGACGGGTGAGCCATCGGCGTCGCACCACGCGGGAACCAACCCGTTTTCGTGGTTGCCGCGCGCAGGGCTCAAGCTCTTGAAGACGATCTCGTAGCCACGATCGACTACGGTATCCCAGCCGCGCTCGCCGGAGATTTCGCGGAAAAGACGGTACTGGTGGGGGGCAAAGTAGGAGGGGTTGAACACATTTTGCCCGCGCCATTCGTCGCCCGGGATCAGCATCCCGTCGAAGCGATCGTGATCCACCTCGAAGCGCCACACGCGGTCGATCTGGCGCTTGGCGTGGCTCAAGTAGTCCTCACCGAGCGCGCCGCGCCCTCCCCACTGACGGTGTGCCATCACGAGCGCCCACGCCATGTCTTCGTCGGAGTCGGTGGCGCCGCCGGTGCCGAGCACGCGCTCGCCGTCGGGCGCGACGTACCAGCTCATCAAGCCGTTTTGGTTGAGGAACGTCAGCCCGTACTGCCACAAGCCATCGAACAGCGGTTGATCGTCGAAGTAGACGGCGATGATCATGCCGTAGGCGATGCCTTCGGACACGGTCGAGTCGACGACGCCGTCGGGCGTGTCGGGGCGCCGCGTGCGCAGAAAGCCGCGCGCGCCCCGCGCGGTCACGATCTCGTCGCGGAAGCGGGAAAACGCCAGGCGAGCGTCATCGGCGGAAGCCGAAGCAGGGTAGGTGAGGTGCGGCAGCCGCTGATTTTGAGGATACGGAAAGCGACCCATGGCCCTTGATAGCAATTCGCGGGCGCCGCGCCCATCTCGCTTGCGCCGCGCGCGCTTAGACTTCGCTCAGGGGGCCGGTGCTGTCGCCGAGGGTCGCGCCGGAGACGCCGGCCGCCTCCAGCATCGTGACGAGCAGATTCGAAACCTTCTGCTTGGCCATCCCCTTCGCGGCCGGATAGAGCACGTGCTGGCCGGGGTGGAGCTTGCCGCCGGCGTGGCCAGCCAGCACGATCGGCATGTCGTCGTGGTTGTGACGATTGCCGTCGGAGATGTCGCTGGAGCAGAAGATCGCGGAGTTGTAGAGCAGGTTCTGGCCCTCGCCGTCGGGAGCCGTCTTCAGCTTGCCGAGCAGGTAGCCGAGCTGCTCCATCTCCCAGGCGCCGATCTTCGCCAACTGGCCGATCAGCGCCGGATCGTTCATGTGATGGGAGATGTCGTGATGGCCGCCGCTGATGCCCAGAAAGCCGTGGGTGCGGCCGCTCACGGCGTTTCCGAACATCAGGGTCACGATGCGGGTGGCGTCGCAGGTGAAGGCGAGAGCTATCAGGTCCATCATGGCTTGGACGTGCTTCGGGTAGTCGAGCTCGCTTCGCTTCGGCGGAGGCGTGCCCGGTGAGCACATCGCGCCGCCATCGAGCCCGACGACGCGCTTCTCGAGCTCGCGCACGGCCGTCAGGTACTGATCCAGCTTCTTCTGGTCAGTGGCGCCCAGCTTGGGCTTCAGGCCGTCGACGTCGGCGAGCACGAAGTCGATCACGCTCTTTTCGTAGGCACGCCGCTTGGCCGCCTCGGTCGCGGAGGCGCCCGCGTCATAGCCTTCGAACAGCTGATTGAAGGCTTGCAGCGGGTCGACGATCTTCGGCAGTGGCGTGACGGCGTCGGACCACGAGATGTTGCGGGCGTAGGCGCAGCTATAGCCGCTGTCGCAGTTGCCCGTTCCGCCGCCGCCGTCGATGCCGAGCTGCAGCGATGGTAGCCGGGTTTGGCTGCCGAATCTCTGCGCCGCCACCTGATCGGCGGAGATGCCGAGCTTCACGTCCGTCTCCGATTTGTTGGCGTGGGCGCAGGTGATGAAGCTGGAGGTGCCGGCGGCGTGATCGCCGGGTCCGTCGGGCTTGGCGTTGAAGTTCTCGAGGCCGGTGACGACCGAGAAGTCGGACTTCCACTCCGCAAGGCCCTGCAACATCGGCGAGAGCTCGTAGCTGGCGCCGGCGGTGGCGGGTCGGAACGTCGCCATGTCGAGGCCGTTCGGCAGGTAGATGTAGACGAGCCGGACGGGGGCCGGCTGAGATTGGGCGCGGACCGACCTGGGCAGCAGCGACTCCAGCAGCGGCAGGCCGAGCAAGGTGGCTCCGCCGCCGAGCAGCAGACGTCGAGATACAGCGTGCGGGCGCTTCATGGCATGCCTCCCGCCGCTTCACCGCGGCGCTGAGTGAAGGGCGCGCTCGTCACGATGCTGCCGAGTAGCTCGCTGAAGGAGCCGTTCTCAGCCAGGCTCGTGGCGAGCGCGTCGAGGGTGGGCACGTCGAGGTGGTCGGGCGCGTCGACGGGCGGACGGCCTAGCGCGTAGGTATAGAGCTTCTTGGCCACGCAGCGCGCGAGCTCGGGGTTGGCCGCGATGCGCTCGGCGAGCTCTTTCGCCCCCACGAACGCTTCTCCGGACGGCAGCTGACCGCTGGCGTCGATGGCCAGCTCGCCGTCGGTGGTGCGGAACCGGCCGATGGCGTCGTAGTTCTCCAGGCCCAAGCCGATGGGATCCATCAGCTGGTGGCAGCCGAAGCACTTCGGATCTTGCCGGTGAATTTCGAGCGCCTGGCGCTGCGTGAGGCCCTGCTCTTTCGCCATCGAGACGCCGTTGAGGTTCACGTCGACCGGTGGCGGCGGCACGGTGGCGCACAGCAGCTCATCCATGACCCATTTGCCGCGAACGACGGGGGAAGTGCGATTGACGTGCGACGTGAGCGAAAGGAACGCGCCATGTGTGAGTAATCCGCCGCGCTCGGGGCTGGCGCTCAAATCGACCCGCGTCAGCTCGCTCGTGAAGTTGCCGGCCAGGCCGTAGTGCGCGGCTAGCTCGTCGCTCACGTAGCTGAAATTCGCCGTGAGTAGCTGCCGCAGGGGCACCGCCGAAAAGGCGATGTCTTGGAACAGGCGCTCCGTTTCGCGCTTCATGGCGGCGAGCAGCGGCGCGTTGACGCTCGGAAATAGGGCGCGATCGGGCTCGAGCGCCTCGACCGCGCGCAGATGTAGCCACTGCCCTGCGAAGTTCTCGACGAGCGCCTGCGCGCGCTCGTCTTGCAGCATGCGCGCGGCTTGCTCGCGCAGCGTCGTCGACGTGGCGAGGCTGCCGCTCTCCGCGCTCTGGAGCAGCGCCGCGTCTGGGGCGCTGCTCCACAAGAAATAGGAGAGCCGTGAGGCGAGCTCGTAAGCGCCGAGCGGGTGGGGGGTGAGCGAGGTCGGATCCGCGTCGAGCTCGACGCGGAACAGGAAATGCGGCGACAGCAAGGTCGCGCGGAGAGCGAGCGCCAAACCCTGCTCCACGCTGTCACCGTTGCTGCCTGCTACGCGCACCAGATCCATGAGCCTGGTCAGCTCGGCGTCGGCGATGGGGCGGCGCCAGGCGCGGTAGGCAAAGCCGCGCAGCGCCTGCTCGGCGCAAGCTTCGCCTTGCGCGTTCAAGTCACAGGTCAGAAGCTTCGCGCGCTGTGAAGCGTTCGTCAGCGCTTCACTGACCAGCGCCTTGGCTGCGGTGTGGTACGTGCTGAGATGCAGCGGCGAGAGCGTGAGCACGTCGGCCATGTTGTCGAAGCCGCTACCGCGATCGTCGATCGGGAAATCTACGGAGGGCGTTTGCGTCGTGCCCAGGAGGTCGCGCACGGTGTTGTCGTACTCGGCGCGGTTGAGGCGACGGAGCGTGACCCGGCCGGGATCCGTCGCGGCCGTGGCGACGCCGCCGCTGCCGCTGCTGGCCGCGCTGCCTCCGGCGCCGCTGCCGCTGCTCCCGCCGCTGCCGCGCGGGGGCGCGCCGGTGGGCTCCTCACCTACTTGAGCGGTGCAGCCGAGCAGCGTCGATAGCCCCAGCGTACACGCCGTGCTGACGATCCAACTTCTCACTCTAGGATGAGTGTCGCCGCCGCGCCCGATTGGTCCGCCTTGCGTGCGATTCTCGAGAAAATACCGGCGTCGTCCTGTCGCTGCGAAAGTTTGCAGCGACTTTGCGCTTTCCTCGGCATGCTCTGCGACCCATACCCACACTAGCGCCGCGCGGACTCGCTACTTGGTTGTGATGTAGGTGAGCCCTGACTAGGCTGCTCGACATGCGTAGCGTGCCGTCGCTTGCCGGGGCGTTTGCCGTGTCCCTGCTGCTGGGTTGCGGAGGGGCGGCGGCTCCGCCCGAGTCACCGGCCGACGTGCCTGCCAGTGCCCCCGCGGGTGAGGCAGCGAGCGCGGCTCCAGCCCCCGAAGACATGGCGAGCGCCGGCACGGACGCGCCCGCGTCCGACGCCGACGTCAACGCCATCCTGCAGCTCGTCGTCGACGATCCGGAGCTCGACAGCTACCTGCACCTCGGCACGCCGGGGCGCTTCCCGCTGCAAGTGGCGGGCGAGAAGCTGCCGAGTAACCTGAAGCTCGTCAAGTCGACCGAGCCGGTCAAGGTGGTGGAGCCGCCCAAGTCCAAGCAAGACGCGGTGCTCTTGTTCACCGAGATCGACGTGCGGGGCGACAAGGCGACCGTGCGCTACCGCTACGACGTCGAGGGCATCCGCGCGACGGTGACCCTCTCCAAGTCGGCTCACGGCTGGGAGCTGAAAAACAGCCGTTTGGTCGAGCACTGACGGGGGTCAGGGGCGATCGCGCGAAGGGCTGCTACGGTCGGCGGGCATGCGACCTCTAACCGCGCACCCGACCGACCTCGACCGCGTGCTGGGCAGCCTCGCTGCGCCGCTCGTCATCGTCGAGTATGGCGATTACGACTGCCCGCATACCCGGCGCGCGCACGCGATTCTGAAGGAGCTGCTCGCCGAGGCACCGGGCGAGCGCGCGCTGGTGTTTCGCCCGTTCCCCCTGCGACACATCCATCGCAACGCCCAGCAACTATCGGTGTGGCTGCAGGCCATCGAGTCACCCACGCTGTTTTGGGAAGCGCATGAGCGTCTGATGGCGCTCCGCCACATGTCTCTGGAAGCGGCTCAGCGGGAGCTCGCGGACCTGGGCATCGACACGACGACGCTCGAGCTGAGGCGCGCCACGGCGGAGGTGGCGGTGCAGAGCGACTACGAGCGAGGCGCGAGCGACGGCGTCCACTCGACGCCCTCCTTCTTCTTCAACGGCGCGCCCCACGACGGCAAGTACGACATCGACAGCTTACGCGCGCAGATCGCGGCCGCGCCGCAGCGCTGACATGGCGCCGAAGGTCACGCTGGAAGATCCCGAGCTCGGCCCGCTCACCGATGACCTGCTGACCCGCGACGTGCGCGTTTACCAGCGGAAAAAGGGGCACCGCTTCTCGTCGGACGACGTCGCGACCGCGTTCGTCGCGCACGCCGCTCGCCCGGCGGCGCGCACGGTGCTCGACCTGGGCTGCGGGCTGGGCTCCGTGCTCCTGCATTTGGCCTGGAAGCTGCCCCAAGCTCGCCTGTGGGGGGTCGAGGCACAAGCCATGTCGTACGAGCTCTTGACGCGCAATCTGCGGCGCTCCGGCTTCGCGGAGCGGGTGCGTGTGGCGCACGAAGATCTGCGCGCGAGCGCCATGCTCTCGAGCTTGCCCCCGACGTTCGATCTCATCACCGGCACGCCGCCCTACTTCCCGCCCGAAGCCGCGCTGGATGCGGAAGACGAGCAACGCGCCTACGCGCGCATCGAGTACCGCGGTGGGGTCGAAGCCTACATCGAGGCGGCGGCGCGCCTGCTCGCGCCAGACGGAGCTTTCGTGCTCTGCGGCGACGCGCGCGTCTCCCGCCGCACCAGCGCGGCAGCTCACGGCGTCGGGCTCTTCATCGCCGAGCGTTGTGACGTCCACCCGCGAGCGGGGCGCGCGGCGCTGTTTTCCATCTGGACCCTCGAGCGCGCGGCGAAGCAGGAGCGCGTGACGAGCTTGACGTTGCGCGACGCGGAGGGCCGCCCCGCGCCGGATGCCGAACGCCTGCGAGAATTTTCCGGATTTGCGCCTCGCGCGTCATAATTTTCGACGCTCGCCACCCATAAACCAGGTGCTGTCGATGGAGGAGGACTTGCTCGCCAAAACAGCTGCACTGTACGAAGCCGGCGACGTGATCGCGGGTAAGTACCAGCTCGAGGCGTTGCTCGGGCAGGGGGGCATGGGTGCGGTGTTTCGCGCGCGCAACTTGGCGCTCGACGCGCCGGTGGCGATCAAGGTCGTCCAGCGCTCGAGCGATCGTCCGCTCTTGCGCGGCCGCCTGCTGCAGGAAGCGCGCGCGGCCGCCAAGCTTTCGCACCCGCACATCGTCAAGGTGTTCGATGTAGGAGAGACGGCCGAAGGCGAGCCGTTCATCGTGATGGAGCTGCTCGTCGGGCGAGGCTTGGGGGCGCTGCTCGAGCAAGAGCAGCGCCTTTCGTCCATTCAAGCGGTGCGGCTGCTGCTGCCGATCGTCGACGCGCTGTGGCTCGCGCACGACAAAGGGATGGTGCACCGCGATCTGAAGCCCGACAACGTGTTCATCGTCGAGCACGAGTCTGGCATCGAGCCCAAGTTGCTGGATTTCGGCATCGTCAAGCTGGATGCGCGTCATGGCGACACCCACCTCACCGAGGGCGGGGCGACCGTCGGCAGCCCCGATTACATGTCGCCCGAGCAAGCGCGCGGTCAGGATGACATCGACCTGCTCAGCGACGTCTGGTCGCTGTCGGTCGTGCTGTACGAAACGATCAGCGGCCAAACGCCGTTCACGGGCGGTAACTACAACGCTCTCATGCACCAGATAGTCGAGCACACGCCGCCGACGTTGCTGGCGCTGGCGGCGGCCGACGCGGAGCTGTCCGCGATCGTAGAGCGCGGAATGCGCAAGCAACCGGCTGAGCGCTTCTCGTCGATGGGTGAGCTCGGGCGAGCGCTGGCGCGTTGGCTGCTCGCGCAGGGCGTGACGGAGGACATCACCGGGACGACGCTGGAGGCGCGCTGGTTGCGTGCCGACGCGCGCGTGCGCGGCGGTCGGGGCTCGCTGCCGTCGATCCACGACACTTGGCCTGCGGAAGCGGGCTCGGGGGTGCGCCCGGCATCGTCTGCTGCCAGTAGTCCGCTGCCGACGCCGCCGGACACGACCTTCCTCGAGGCCTTCGCGGGAGACGCGCGGGGGCGTAAGCCGCGGCGATGGGTTGGGGTGGCAGGGCTGGCGTTGCTATTGGCGCTCTCGGGGCTGGCGCTGGTCGTCGCGCGTGGCCGCGGCACGCCTCAGGCGGCGTCCGTGCCGACCCCGCCGCTGCCGAGCGCCGATCCCGCTGTCTCGTCGAGCGCGCCGGCACCTGCTCCGCTTGCCGAGCCGGAGCCTGACCCTGCGCCCAGTGATGCTTCGCCAAGGGCTCCCGCGTCGGCGCGGATCGGGCTATCCTCGGCGCCGCGGCGCGCGGTGGGCGCTCCGCCGCGTGCGCCGGCACCCCAATCCCCCAGCAGCGCGACGAAGCCACCCCGATCTCGACCCGCTCCACAGCCAGACGATCTATTGAGCCCTTATCCATGAAGCTCGCTCGATTTGCCCTCTTGGCGCTCGCGCTTTCGGCGGCGCCGGCTGCGGCTCAGCAGCCCGCTCCGAGCGGCATCGACAACAAGCAAGCGCAGGGCAGGGTACGCTACGAGCGCGGAGTGGACGCCTACAAGGCAGGGCGCTTCAAAGACGCAATCGATCTCTTCCTGCAGGCCGACGCGCTCGCGCCGAGCGCGGCGCTGTCGTTCAACATCGCGCGTGCCTACGAGAAAATTGGTGACGATGCCGCGGCCTTGCAGTGGTACCGCGATTTCCGACGCCGGGCGCCCGACGCGAAGAACGGCGCGGACGTCGACGCGAGCGTCCGCTCGCTGGAGGCCGCGCTCGCGGAGAAGGGCGTGCAGCAGCTCACCATCATCTCGACACCCGCCGGGGCGACGGTGGCGATCGACGGTCAGCCCGTCGGCGTCACGCCCTACACAGGGCAGCTGGCGCCTGGAACGCACCAGCTGGTGTTGTCGCTGAGAGGGCACGTCGAGCTCACGCGTGACGTCCTGCTCAGCGCCGAGCGCGCCACGGACGTGCTGGTCGAGCTCGCGCCCCTGCCGGTGGCACCGGAGCCAGAGCCGGCGCTGCCGACCGCGCCGGGGGCCGCCCCCGCCACAAGGGAGCCGCCCCCGCGCGAGCAAAGCCCGGGCCCACGCTTTGGGCCATGGCCCTACGTGAGCATCGGAGTGGGCGGCGGCGCGCTCTTGGGCGGCTTGGGCTTCGAGCTCGCTCGGCGCAAAGCCGAGGACGCGGCGCGCGGCGATGACACCCAGGTGGGATACAAAGCCAAGCTCGACTCGATGAAGGACCGACAGCTCACAGCGCGGGTGCTGACGGCGGTCGGAGGCGCGCTGGTCGTGACCGGCGGCGCCTTGTTGGTGATCGACCTGACGTCACGCTCGCGGCAGCGCGAACGGGCGCTGCAGGCCGCGGGCATCTGCTTGCCGGAGGGCTGCTCGCTGACGGTCGGCGGCGCTCTCTGAAGGCTCTCTGACGAGCCTTCGGAACCTCACGTCACCGTACCGGGGATCCGGAAAAATCGAGGTCAGTACGGTGCGAGCAGGTCGGCGTCGTCGCCCGGCTTCGGATCAGCCGGAGCAGGGCTCGTCGGAGCGGGCATGGGCGCAGGCTCAGCTCGGGGCGCCGGCTCGCGGCGGGTAGGGGGCGCAGACGCAACCGCTAGCTTCGCGCTGGTCGGCGGCGCGGGCGGCGTCGCGCTGAGGGGCGTCGCCCGCGCCGGCTCGGGCGCCTCGAGCGGGAGCGACGGCTCGGGCTTTACCTGCGCGTGCTGAAGCTCGAAGCTCTCGAGCGGCGCGATCACTGCTGCGTCCGGCGCGTGGCGCCGCAGCAGCCAAGCCAGCACGCCGCCGAGCAGCAGCGCCGCGAAGCCGACCAAAACGACCACCTGCCACCGGCGACTCGGCGTCGCGGCGGACACCGCCTCCTGCACGGGCGTGGCGGCGCGGCGGGCGGCGTGCACGGTCGGCGCGTTAGCCAGCAGCGTCCCCTGCGATGGCGTCGAGCGCTGCCGCCGCCAAGCGTCGATGGCGCGCACACCCGACGGAGGCTCCGGCCAGCTGTCGGGGGAGGACGCTCGCGCCGCTCGCGCGGGCACTCCCGGATCGCTTTGTCGCAACCGCGCTTGAAGTGACACTCCGCACGCGTCATCGGTAATGCCCTGCGCGATGAGCCAGCTCGCCAGCGCCTTGCCGAGGTCGGGCATGGATTGCCAGCGCTGCTCTGGCGCTTTGGCGAGGCCGCGCATGACGATCTGCGACAGCGCTTCGTCGGCGACCGCGAGCTCACGCAGGCTGGGCGGGGTGTGTTCGACGATCAAGCGCAAGAGCGCGTTGTAGCTGTGCGACTCGAAGGGGGTCGCGCCGCTGATGGCCTCGTACATGACGATGGAAAGGGCCCAGACGTCGCTGCGCGCGTCGATGTGCTCCAAGCCGCGTGCTTGCTCGGGCGACATGTACTCGGGGCTGCCCAGCACCGCGCCTCCTTGCGTGAGCTGACTGTCGTCGCGCGGCTGCAGCTGCTTGACGATGCCAAAATCGACCAGCTTCGGCCTCAGCTGCCCCTCGTCGTCGAGCGCGAGGAACACGTTGTCGGGCTTGACGTCACGGTGCACGAAGCCTTTGGCGTGAGCGGCCGCGAGGCCATCGGCGATGGGTAGCAAGAGCTGCACCGCGCGCACCGCCGTTAGCCGGCCATCGCGCTCGAGCGCCTCGGCGAGGCTTTCACCGCGGAGCAGCTCCATGACGATGAACGGATCACCCAGGGCCGTCTGCCCGACGTCGAATACCCTCACGATCGCGGGGTGAGACAGCTGAGCGGCGGCGCGCGCCTCTTGTTGCAATCGTCCGGTGAGCTTGGCTCGATCGAGATCGGAGCGGATGACCTTGATCGCCACCGGCATGTCGATGCTCGTGTTGCGCGCGCGAAAGACCGCGCCCATCCCGCCTTCGCCGAGCTGCTCTTCGAGCGCGTATTTCCCAGCGATGACATCGCCGGGCGCGTACGCGAAGCTCACGGTTTCGATCGGAGGGGGGACGGCCGGCATGACGGCGCTCGAGGCGGCTCGTGACGTAGCATCTTTCCGCGGTCATCGCACCGCGGCGCGCGCGAAGTCTCCGGAAAATGCGCGCGTAGTTGCAAATCTCCGCGGGTTCGGCGCACGCCCAGGCGCTAGTGGCTTGGCCTACGCTGCGACCTCGGTAAGCGTGAGACGTTCGGCTCGCGTCGCTCTGGCGTGTGCGCGGCTTGTCGTGTCATGTTGGACGAATGGCGGCGCGCGCGTGGCTGCTGAGCTTGAGCGTGATGGCAGCCGCTTCGACCACGGGCGCGGTGAGCTCGTCGATTCCGGTTCGGCTCGAGCTATCAGGGCCACCGGGGTGCTCCTCCATGCGAGAGATGCTCGACGCGCTCCAGCGGCGCAATGGCCGGGTGCGCCTGGCCATCTCCGGCGAGCAGGCGGTAGCGCTTCAAATGCGGCTCAGCGTGACGAGCGCCGGCTTGCGCGGCGCGCTGTCGATGCGGCTCGCCGACGGCTCGAGCAGCGAGCGCGCCGTCGAGGGGGCCACCTGCCAGGCCGTGGTCGAAGCGCTTTCGCTCACGGCCGCCATCGCGCTCGCTTCCGTCGCTCCGGCGGAGGAAGGCGAACGCTCTGAAGCAGTCGCCCCGGGCGTGGAGTCGCCCGCGACGGCGGTCTCGAGCCCCGCGACCTCGACGTCGAGCGCGCGTCGTCGCGCTGCCGGCCAAGCGCGTGTCGCGTTCGAAGCTGGCGCGCAGGCGTCGCTTTCGCAGATGGTCGCGCCGCACTTGAACACGGGCGGCGGGCTGCTCGCCCGGGCTCGCCTCGAGCGCGGCAACGAGCTCAGTCCCTCGCTCACGCTCTCGGTCACGCACACGCGCAGCGAGTTGCTCGAGCGCAGCCGGCACGCCGAGCTGCAGGTAACGGGTATCTCGATGACGGTCTGCCCGATCGCTGTGCGACCGCACCGGCGCTTCCGCCTCGAGCCTTGCGTCGCGGCGAACGGAGCGCGGCTTTCGGCGACGGGGCGAAATCTGCTCTCGCCGCGCAGCGTGGCTCGATCATGGTGGGGTACGGGCGCGCTGCTGCGGCTCTCGGTCTTTCCTCTGCCGGAGCTGGCCGTCGAGGTGGAAGGCGGTGGGCTCGTGCCGCTCGTCAGCCGCCGCTTCGTGGCGGAGCCGACGGGCCAGTCGCTCGGCGAGACACCGAGCGTGTCGCCGTTTACCAGCGTGGGGCTCGTCTATGCTCTTTAAGGTAGCTGGAAGCTTGGGCGGCGCGGCGCTGGCGCCGCGCGACCTACCGAGCGAGCCGCCGACTACTTCCAGCGCGGCGCCGCCCGCTTCGAGCGCGGCGCCGCGTGAGCGCGACCGCGAGCTGCGGCGCTGGGTCGATAGTCACCTCGACTTCGTGGCGCGCGTGCTGCGCAACGCCGGTACGCCTGCCGCCGAAGTCGATGACGCGGTCCAGCGGACCTTCATCGTCGCGGCGCGACGCTTCGACGACGTTCGCCCTGGCTCCGAGCGCGGCTTCTTGCTGCAGATCGCGCTCAACGTCGCGGCGCACGCGCGGCGGTCCGCGGCGCGGCGCCGCGAGGTGCCGGCGAGCGAGCTGCCGGAGCGGATCGACGCCGACACGCCGGAGCATCTCACCTCGATGAAGCGCGACCGGCAGCTGCTCGAGCGAGTGCTCGATCGCCTCTCGGAGGACCTGCGCACCGTGTTCGTGCTGTTCGAGCTGGAAGAGCTCACGATGGCCGAGATCGCCGGGGCGCTGCAAATCCCTCCTGGCACGGTAGCGTCGCGCTTGCGCCGCGCCCGTGAGCAGTTTCGCGCGCAGCTCGCGCAAATCTCGGGCACGTCGCCGGGAAGGGCGGGAGCATGAGCGATCCCCGCCGCCTGTGCGACGAGTCGACCGACGCGCTGGAGCTGGCTCTGCTGCGGGCCGGGTCTCGCGGATCTGCCTCGCCGGAGCTGCGCGAGAAGACGCTCGCGGCTCTCGGGCTGGGCGGCGCCGTGGTCGCGTCTGGGGCTCTCGGCAGCGCGGCCGCGCTCGCGGCGGGGGCCAGCGGCAAAGGCGCGGGTGGGTTGCTCTCGGCTCTGTCCTTCAAAGTCACCGCGCTGATGCTCGGCGTGGCGGCCAGCGTGGCGGCCCCGGTCTACTTCCTCACGGGGGACGCCGCGGCGCCGCCGGCGCGCCTGGCCAAGCCGCGCGGGGTGCTCGCAGGTCCCGTGGTCCGCGAAGCTCGACCGGCGCCGGCGCGCCCGGCGCAAGCGGCGCCGAGCGCCTCGGCGCCCCGCGCCGTGCCTGCGGGCGACGCAGCGCGGACGCTTAGCTCACCCAAGCTGCCCCCCGCCGAAGCGCTGCGCGCAGAGCTCACACAGCTGGATGCGGCGCGGTCGCGGCTCGCGAGCGGACGCCCTGAGGAAGCGCTGCGGATCCTCGATGGCTATGCGCGCTCCGCTCCCCAAGGCCGGTTGAAGCTGGAAGCCGAGGTCTTGCGCATCGACGCGCTCTCCAAGAGCGGTCGCTCGGCCCAAGCGAAGGCGCGGGCCCGAGAGTTCCTGGGGCGCCACCCGAACAGTGTTTTGGCGGCGCGTGTGCGGCGCATTGCCGGCGAATGAGCTGGGCAAAGGTTGGAGAAGTGCGTGGCGCGAGCCTGAAACAGATCGGCGGCGGCGCGAGCCGCTGGCTCCTCGCGCTCACCCTTTGCGGCTGCAGCGGGACGGTCGACGCCTTGGGCCAGCTCCCTGCCGGCGGCTCCGTCGCCCCGAATAGCGACCTGCTGAGCCCGCTGCGAGGTCCCAGCAGCTACCCGAACGCGTTCGCGTCGCTCCTCGGCAAGAGCGAAAGAGAAATCGACGCCAAGATCGACGCGCTGTTCGAGCGACTCTTCCACGGCGACCCCGCGAGCGAGGCCATCTACTACTCCGTAGGCGATGACCAGGCGTACATCCAAGACATCCTGCACGACGACGTGCGCAGCGAGGGGATCGGCCTCGGCATGCTGATCGCGCTGCAGCTCGACCGGCGCCAAGAGCTGGATCGCCTGTGGCGCTTCGCGAAAGCTTCGCTCGAGCAGCGCGAGGGCGCGGCGCGCGGCTACTTCCTGTCATCGTGCGCGGACGGACCGTGCCTGGATCCCTACGGTCATCAGGAGCTGGCGATGGCGCTGCTCTTCGCGCATGGGCGCTGGGGAAGCAGGGGAGGCGACATCGACTACGGCGCGGAGGCCTGGCGGCTGTTGAACGTCATGTGGCAAAAAGAGCAGGAAAATGGCGGGGTGGTCGAGGGGGTGACCAACATGCTGGACGCCGACGTGCGCTTGGTGGTCGAGCAACCGACGCTCGGCAAGTCGGAGTTTACGAGCCCCGCCAACGTCAAGCCCGCGTACTACGCGCTGTGGTCACAGGCCACCGGGGAAGCGCGCTGGACGAAGGCGGCGGAAGCCGGTCGCGCGCTGCTTCGAGCCAGCCCGCATCCAGTGACGGGCCTGATGCCGACCGCGTGCGACTTCGAAGGTGCGCCGCGCTCGGGTGCGCAAAATACCACTCCTGAGGGCTACCGCGCCCAGCTGAACATGACGCTGGACCAGATCTTTCACGGTCCGGCCGACCTCTATGCAGCCGAGAGCGACGCGCTGCTCGGCTTCTTCGCCAGTGAGGGCATCGCCACTTATTGCTCTCGTTACACCCTCGACGGCTCGGCTTGCGTCGACTTCGGCCATTCGCCAGCCATCGTCGCCATGAACGGGGTCAGCGCCATCACCTCCACCCGCGGCGACCGCCAAGCCTTCGTGCAAGCCGTTTGGGATCTCCCTGCACCCTCCGGAGCTACCCGCTACTACGACGGCCTGCTCCACCTCGTCGCGCTCGTTACCCTCGGTGGCAAGCTGCGCGTCTACTAAGAGCCCGCGACTGAGGCGCGGGGGGCCAACGGGAGGGCGTGGTGAGCGGGAGAGTGGACGGCGAGCAGGCTCTCTTCGCTCGGCACCCCGAGCCGCAGCGGGAAACCGTAATGACCGGTACCGCGATGGACATACAGGCGATCGGTGCCGCGCGCCCACAGACCGTGATCGGGCATGCGGACGAAGGCGCGCATCATCGTGTACGGCAGGCCCAAGCTCACGAGGCCGACCTGACCGCCGTGAGTATGGCCGGAGAGCACCAAGTCGGCCTCGCCTTCTGGTAGGTGAACGAAGGCGCCCGGATCGTGCAGCAGCACGATGCGTAGCGCGCCGGCTTCGCGCGGGTTCTCGCTGCACACGCGCGCGAGGTGCGCTCTTCGCTCGCGCCACACGAAGTCCATCCCCAGGATCTGGACGGGGCCGGCGCTCGTGTCGACCAGCGCCGCCTCGTCCATCAACAACGTGACGCCGTTTTGCGAGAGGGCGCGGCGCACGATGTGTGGCGCTTCGTGATCATGGTTGCCGAAGCAGGCGAAAACGCGCCCCGGAAGAGCTCGCAACGGCGCGAGCGCTCGCTCGAGCACGCGCGGATCCGCCTGCGATTCCATGGTCAGAAAATCGCCGGTCAGCAGGATCAGGTCGGGCGCTTTCTCGACCGCACGCCGGCAAATCTCCGAGAGCCGCTCTACCGACATGAAGGGGCCCAAGTGCGGGTCGGTGATCTGCACGACGCGCAGCGGGCGCTCGACCCGCGCCGGGCTCGGTCGGTGTCGCGACAGCGCGGGCACCACGTGGCGATCGGCCACCACGATGTGGCGCGTTTCCTCGCGGGCCCACGATGATTGCACCACCCCGACGGCGGCGGCCAGGTACGGCAACCAAACCGCGGGCAGGTCGAAGCCAAACGCGCTGCCGAGCACCCACGGCAGCGCCAGCAACGTGCCAGCCGCGAAGAACGAGCCGGGAATGCTCACGAGCGCGCGGTAGGTGAGGGAGCGCATGCGGGGGCGGACGAGCCCGAGCGCTTGCACGAACACCGCGGCGTGCAGGTAGTAGAAGAGAGGCAGCGCTCCTTCGAAGCGATGCACGAGCGCCGACGCGAACAGCACCTGCAGGGCCAGCGTGATGCCGCGGAAGATGGCGTACGCGCGCGACCGAGTCAGCGCGAGCGCGACGACCGCGACCCAACCGATCCATGAGGCGGCGACGAACACACTCATGACGACGGCCAGGCGGCGGCGATCCTCAGCACCTGCAGAGCGTGGGGTTCACGCCTCTCACCGTCAATTCCCCGCTCGGCCTCGGAGCCGCGCCTGGCGCCGGCGGCCTCGCGGACGGAAGGGGAGGGCAGCGGAAAAACCGGGTCACTGAGCAGTCGTCCGCCGGCCCTATTTCTGCCCCTTTTCCGGACATGTGGGACCATGACCTGCTCCGGACGACGCGCGCCGGGCCGCGCTGGGTCAGGCTTCACGTCTGACGCAGGCAGGCGGCGGTCCCCCCAAAACGCTTGCTGCGCTCCGCGCGCGGTAATATCTCGTGGGTGATGCTCGAGCTTGCCGCGAGGCGCCCTTTGCGGCTGTTGGCCGCGGTAGCAACTTTATCTGCCCTCAGCCTCGCTTGCTCCGGCGACGACGACGCCAAGCCGAGCGGCACCGTGACGTGGTGCGAAGTGAGGCAAGTGCTCCAGGAGAAGTGCCAGCGCTGTCACGTCGGCGACGGCGAGCACGGGGCGCCGTTTCCCCTCGAGAGCTACGCGGACACGCAAGTCGAAATGGGCAGCCGGAAGCGCTGGGAGTTCATGCAGGCGGCGGTGGAAGGCGGCACCATGCCTCCGCCCGGAATCGAGCTGGAGCCGCCCGCCGAGAAGCCGACCGCCGCCGAGCGCGAGCTGCTGCTCTCGTGGTTCGAGGAAGGCGCCAAGCCGCTCGGCGGTGAGAGCTGCGACTAGCGCGCGAGCGAGAGGTGTGAAAGCGCCGTCGCTCCGTCGCGATGGGTTCGTGCTGCCCGGGGTGTCCGTCACGCGCGCTGGTTCGAAACAGAAATGTACAAAACCGGCGGTCGGCTCTGGCCGTGAGCTGATTTGAGTACTATTCGCGGCGGCTCAAATTGGGGCGCTCAAATCGGGACAGCGCCGCCGTGGCTCGCGACTCCTCTGCGTAGGGTTACGAGCGGCTTTCCCGCCCGAAAGCCGGCGTGTATCCTAGTAGGCTCACCCTGGAAGCTTTCTCGTCCACGGTGAACGAACACGCATGACGACCGGCACCGCCAGCGAGCACGAGGCGGGGGAGACGACGGGCCCCGTGCGCGTCGGTGACCTGATCGCGGACAAGTACCTGATCGAGCGTGCTCTCGGCGTCGGGGGTATGGGCGTCGTCGTCGCGGCGCGCGACCAGCTGCTCGATCGACGCGTCGCGATCAAGTTCTTACTACCCAAGCTCGCCGGCTCCGAGACGGCGGTGCAGCGCTTCATGCGCGAGGCCCGCGCGGCGACGCGGCTCAAGAGCGAGCACGTCGTGCGGCTGCTCGAGATCGACAAACTACCATCGGGCACTCCCTTCTTCGTGATGGAGTACCTCGAAGGCAGCGACCTGAGGGCGCACCTGCGCGAGGGCGGCCCGCTGCGCCCGTGCTTGGCCGTCGACTACATGTTGCAGGCGCTGCAGGCCGTGGCCGAGGGGCACGTGCGCGGCGTCGTGCACCGCGACATCAAGCCTGGCAACCTGTTCTTGACGACGCGAAGCGACGGCACCCCGCTGATAAAAGTCCTAGATTTCGGCATCGCCAAGACGGCCGAGGGTGACGCGGCCGAGGCCGCTTCGCTCACCAGCTCGGACGACGTGCGGCTCGGCTCGCCCGCCTACATGCCGCCCGAACAGCTGCAAGACCCGCGCGACGTCGACACGCGCTCGGACATTTGGTCGGTCGGTGCGACGCTCTACGAGCTGATCTGCGGCCGCCCCCCGTTCGAAGGCCCCGGCTACCTCGAGCTGGCGACGCGCATCTTGAGCCAGCCGCCGGCGCCGATGTCGGTTCGGCCATTGGCGGCGGCGCTGCCGCCGGGCCTCGAGCAGGTGATCGAGAAGTGCCTCGCGAAGGATCGCGCGCGGCGCTACGCCGACGCCGCCGAGCTGGCGGCCGCGCTCGCGCCGTTCGGTAGCGATGACGCGCGCGTCTCGCTCACCCGCGTCCGCGGCACCTTGAGCTCGATGTCGTCGCTCTCGGCGCTCGTGCGCAGCTTGCCTCTCGACGGCAGCGTTTCCGGCGACTCGGGTCTGGTCGCCGCTCCGGGCGCCGCGGCGCCGCTCGGCGACACGCAGACTGGCCCGGTTCGCACCACCGCCAACATCAACGCCCCCGCAGCCAAACCACGCCGCGCTTGGCTCGCGGTGGGTGCCATCGCGCTGCTCGGGGGCGGGGCGCTGGCGCTCCGCAGCCTCGAGCCCTCCGCGGACGCGCCCGGCGTCGCCTTCAACACGGTCGACCTAGCGCCGGCGGCCGCCGCTACCACGCCGCCGAGCGCGCTGGGCCCACCGGGCGCGGCGCCTGGCGTCACGCCGCAGCCGTTCGCATCCGCCGGAGCCGCCGCGCGCGGGCCGGCTCCGGCTGCGTCAGCGTCGGCCACCACCGAGCGAACGACAGCCGCGCCGGCGAGCCGCTCCCCGGGGCTGCTGCGTCGCACCGTCGTCCCCACTCCCACCGTCAAGACGACCGCCGCAGTAGCCAGCGCGCCTGCCGTCCCTGGCTCCGTATCTGCCGCTGCCGCGCCGAGCGCTCCGCCAGGAAGGTCGGCCGAGATCGAGCGCCTCATCGAACGGCGCCGCTGAGCGAACGGCGCCGCTGCGCGTTGACCGACGTGACTCGATGGCGAGCTACCGGGCGTGGGGTTTCGGTCCTCGCAGCGTTTGCGCTGGCGTAACTCGAAGCCGAGCTGCCTGTCGTCCGACGACTCGGAGGCGGACAATGGGTATCACGGGCTCAGCTTGTCAGCCCCCGAGTCAGCGATCTAGAACGCCGAACGGTTTGACCGCTCGGCGTTCTAGACCTTTCCTGGTGGGGGCAGCTCGCGCCGCCCCCCTCGCCTGAAGTGAATTCAGGCGAGCCTCCCCCCACGCGGCGGCTCTGCTCGGTGCTAGCTCGTGAGCTTCGTTGCCCCAGCAAACCGTTTGTCGCTCTAGAACCTGCCTAATGCTGCGCTAACAAGCGTGGCACTCGTTCCACCAAGTGTGCGTCTTCGGGTTGTCCACGACGCAGTTCTGAATACCCGTGCCGCCGCCGGGCAGCGTGCAAGTGCGCACGTCACGCTCGATGCACGGACAATTCGTGCTGTTCTTGATGCGGTACATGCACTCGTTGAAGGTGAGGTTGCAGAAAGATGTATACAAATCTGCGCAAAACGGCAGGTTTGCCACCGACGTGCACGTCGCGGTGCTGGAGCAGCTGATGGCGGGGACGGCGCTAGGGGCCGCGACGGGCGGCGCCTTCTGCGCTCCGCACTGCGCCAGGCACAGAGATAGCGGCATCAGAGCGCACGCGGTAACGATGTTGCGGATTCGATGTCTGGATAATGGTATTCCCATTAGAATAGGTATACGCCAACGCCGATGCAATTTGCTACTTGATATCGCGTGCGCAGCGAAGGCCGAAGCTCGGCTCTCCGACACCGGTCCATTCTTCCATCCTGTAGGGGACAACGAGAGCGTCACCCGGTTGGCTGAAGCTCCCCCCTCTCGTCACGCGCGAAGGGCCGGCGGTGAGGTCGAGGCAGTCGTTACACGGATCGGTGGACAGTGGATGTGCAAAGTCCAAGACCATCTCGGCGACGTTCCCGCCCATGTCGGCGTGACCCCAGAAGGCGTTGCCTTTCACCTTGCGACCGACGGGTTCCGGCAGCGCCTCGAGGCTGCCGTACACGGCGTGCTCTTCATCGAAATCAGGGCCCACGAGCGGCGCGGGCCAAGGATACAGGCGCTGCAGGTCTCCACCTGCTGCTGCGAAATTCCATTCGGCGTCCGTGGGAAGGCGACCGCCATCCCAGACGCAGAAAGCGTAGGCCACGCTGAAGTCGACGCAGTTCGCGGGAAGCTTCTGGTGAGGCCCTCCGCCTTCTTTCCAGGTGCTTCCCTCAGCGCACGAGGCCAGCGCGGCTTTGAGCTGGTCCTCGCTGCCGGGTAGCTCAGTCTTGGTGCTCCAGCCGCGATCACTGGCGATGTGTGGGGCTTTCCCATCGCCGTCCTCGAGGTTCAGCTGCTTGAACGCAGCCACGAATTGCTGCATGCGGCCCACCGTCACCTCGAATTTATCGAGTAAGAAGGGGCTGATTTTGGCGGCATAGCTGCGATCGGTGAAAGACCCTGTTTCAGCGTAGTTGCGGTGAAAGTCGCCCCCCGGGACGTACAGCGAGAGGCAGCAGCTCTCGCCTTCGCAGGTGGTCGCGTCGGCCGCGGCTTCGGCAGCGCAGCTCGCGGGCTGCTGACAAGTGCCGCCCGAGCAGTAGTGCTCGCAGGGCTGGCTCGCGCTCACCCACGCTCCGTCTTTGCACGTTTGGGGGAAGCGCTGACGAGTGCAGGTTTCATCACCCTCAGCGCATACTGAGCAACGTTTCTCGTTTTCGTGGCACTCCACGCATTGGCCCGCGTCGCACGCGACCGCACACTCGGCGCTTGCCTCGGCGGAGTTGGGCACCCATTTGCCGGACCGGCAGATCTGGGGCGCCCGCTCGCTCTCGCCGCCACAACGTACGGCCTCCTCCTCACACTCGGCGACGACCCGCACGCCGGCGTCACCCCCCTCGCCGCCCGCACCCGCAATCGCGATCGACTGCCCGCCTTCGCCCGCCAGCGCGTGGCTAGCGTCTCCGGCAGAGGCGGTGCCGCCGTCACTGGCGTCACGGCTTCCGCCCTGGCCAGCCGCGCCCGCGGGAGCGAGCGGCCTCGGCTCTTCGATATCGAGCACGCTTTGACAGGCGGCTCCGCACACCACGACCATCGCGCCGATCATCGCGGCGCGCCCCCAGAAGTGGGCCTTCGACATGCTCTTAAAAACTCCCAGCCAGCGAGACGTGAGGTGAGCCGCCGACCAAGCTGGTCGCGAGCTGCGCTCTAGCCGAGCTTTCGGCCTTGAAGTAGAGAACCACGGCGGAGGCGCCCAGGGCCCCCGCGGCGACGAACGACCAGGTCGAAACGTGCGCCGCGTCGAGCGCCGCGTTGCGGCGATCGGCTCCGTAGGCATCGCAGCCGCGCGCGCTGCAGTGGCCGTCGCGATTGGAAGCGTCGTTGCGCGACTTGGCGGCAAGGCCGAACGTGATGCCCATGCCCGCCGCCACCGCCGAACCGAGGCCGAGCCCGAAGCTGGCATGGCGTAGGCGGCGCACGCCCGTGGACTCCACGGCCGCGGGAGCAGGGGTTGGTGAAGCCGAGGTGCGCTGTGGCGTGAGCTCGATGAACGAAGAAGCTTGCTGAAGCACGGGGAGCTGCAGTGTCTTGTGATCGGCTTCGGTTTGCAAGATCACGACGCCGGCCCAGCGCTCGCGCCCGGGCGCGGTGACCTCGATGGCGTGCGCGCCGCCGTTCAAGGGCAGGCGCACGTTGTAGGCGGTTCGATCCAGCTCGATACCATCACGCAAGATCTTGAGACCCGCCTGTCGACTCAGCTCGGCGGGGACGAGGATCGTCAGGGTAGAGTGCTTTTTGGCCAGCGATTCGGCGCGCTCGCCGGCGGCCTTCTGGCGCTCACTCTGGCCTTCTTGGGCGGCCAAGGTCGCCGCGGCCAGGTAGTTCGCGTGCGCGCTGGCGAGCAGCCCCGATAACTCCTGGCAGTAAGCGAGCGCGAGCAGGGTGCCCGACGCGGGGTCGGCGCGCTGGCTCTCTTCGAACTTGGGGCACGCCTCGGCGAGCTTGCCGTCTTTCATGAGCTCGCGACCGGCATGAAACGTTTCGTCGGCCTTCGTCGTGTCTTGGGCGGCCGAATGCCGTGACAGCGCGAGCCCGCACGCGAGGACGACCGCAACCACTCTTCCCTGTCGAGCCATCGATTCTCTTGCTATCTCAAGTTGCGGGGCTAAGCGAGAGCTCTCGGCTCGAGGCGTACACGGGGTCCAAGCTCTCGGGGACGACCCGCTTGGCGGCGGGCATGCTGGACGACGGCCGCTTCAACGGTGGCTCGGGCGGCTCGAAGCTCCAGCGCGCGACGAGGCACAGCAGCTCGGCCCGACCAGAAACACCCAGGCGCCGGAAACCCGATGCCACTTGATTGGCCACCGTGCGCACGGAGGTGCGGCGATTCTCGGCGATCTCGGCGTACGTTTGGCCTTCGACCAAGAGGCTGATGACGGCGTGCTCGGCCGGCGCCAGCCACGCGGCGAGCACGTCGTCGGGGCGCGCCACCGTCACCTCGTAGCGCGAGCAGCCGGCGCCGCTGGCATCAGCCCTCAGAAGAGACGGGAACTTTCCCGAGTGTCGGTGATGGGCGTGCGCGGCCGCGACCACCAGGCCGGGAATGCGCGAAGGGAGGCAGCGGAGGCCCATGAACTGGAAGCAGCTCTGCATGATGACCGCGATGCTCGAGCACGAAAGGCCGGCCTTGATCGCGATCTTCTTGCGCACACCGCAGAGCAGAGTTTGCTCGGTGATCTCTACGTCGCGAGGGCGCGGCAGCTCGGTCGGCTTCGGCGTACGGGCGCTCTTCACCACCACGATCGACCAGGTTTGGGCGTCGTGGGACCAGCTCTCGATCTTGCAGGTGCCGGCCAGAAGCTCATCCCACAATGAGGCCAGCTCGGCGCGCTCGGTGCTCGCGAACATCCTTCCACACGTACCGGCCTGTGGGCTCGTGGTCGATCGCAGTTGATCGCAATCTTGCGAGACGCCGAATGCCACGGCTTTTCTGGGGTCTCTGGGCGTGCTGTACTCCGCGTAGATGGCGGAGCTTCGCCGCGCCGATGGCACGCGATCGTGCCGCTTGATGACCGAGCACTTGGTAGGGCGCGGCGCGCAATGTGCCCTCCGGCTCACGGCGGGCTACGTGTCGACGCAGCACGCCCTCCTGCGTTGGGACGGTCGCGCTTGGGAGGTGCTCGACCGCGGCAGTCGCAATGGCACCCAACTGAACGGGGCCGCGCTCGAGCCGGGGCGGCCCTACCGCCTGCTCAAAGGGGCCGTGCTCACGTTCGGTCACCCCGACGAGCGCTGGCTGCTCAGCGATTCGAGCGAGCCGCAGACCATGGCCGTCGCCCTCGACGATGGGCAGACGCTGCTCGGCGCCCAGGGCATCATCGGCCTGCCGTCGAGCAGCAGCCCTGAGTGCACGCTATTTCAGCAGCAAGACGGCTCTTGGCAGGTGGAGCACGAGAACGGCGTGGTCGAGCCGCTCGTCGATGGTCAGGTACTGGACGTGGGGGGGCGGCGCTTTCGCTTTTGCTGGGGCACGTCGAGCTCCGTAACCGAGACGCTGTCGGTGCGTGAGGATGGCGCGCCCACGCTCGCGTTCAGCGTATCTTCGGACGAGGACTTCGTGGAGCTCTCGCTCGAGTATGGCGAGCGTAGGGTGTCGCTCGGGTCCCGCAGTCACAACTATTTGATGCTCACGCTCGCGCGCCGGCTGCTCGCCGATCGCGCCGCGGCGTTGCCCGAGGCTTCGTGCGGCTGGATGGACAAAGACGAGCTGGCCGACGGCTTCAAGATCACTCCGCCGCAAGTCGACGGCGAGGTGTTTCGCATTCGCAAGCATTTCAGTCAGCACGGCTTGGCCGAGTCGACCACCATCATCGAGCGCCGCCCTCGCACGAAACAGATTCGTCTCGGCATTGCCCAGGTGCGAATCGATCGCAAATAGGCCCTCCGTTTCAGGTCGGGGAAGCCCAGCGCCGGATGAGAGCGCAGCTAGCGCGCGGGCCCGCGGCGCGGCGGAGGCAGGTGACTGGGCGGACGCAGCGATTCGTTCTTGTGCCACTCGGGGTTGCTCGCGAACGCGGCCGCGCAAGTCAGCGAGCAAAACCAGTACTCGCGGGTCTGGTAACGGAGCCGACCGGCTGCGGCGCGGCGGTCGACGTGCGTGCGGCACACGGGATCGATGGGAGTGTCGGTCGTGCCGAGCATCAGCGCCATCGAGTAGAGGTGGGTGAGGCGGCGCACGTTCTTCAGCGCCACCTCACCGATTTCGACGACGGGGATACCGAGCTGGCGAGCAGCCTCGGCGATGGGGGCGGTGCCGAGCACCTCCGCGGCGTGGGCCTCTGCGGCCACGCGCGCGGCGAGGTTCACGGCGGCGCCGAACACGTCGCCCTCGCGCTCGACGGCTTCGCCGTGGTGCAGGCCAGCGCGCAGCGTGGGCAAGCGCGGCTCCGCGGCCGCCTCCGTCAGCAAGCGCTCCACGAGCGACAGCCCGCCCGCCGCGTCAGGAGACGTGATGAGCACCGCGTCGCCGATCGTCTTGACCAGGCGATCACCGGGGCCGAGAGCGGCACGCGTGATGTCGGCGAACATCGTGGCCAGGTCCGCTGCGTCTTCATCACCCTGCGCCTCGGTGAGGGCCGTGAAGCCCGCCATGTCGACGAAAGCAAAGGTCGCTACGATGCGCATCGTCTCGGTCAGGCGAGCGTCGCGCAGAGCGGCTCGGCGCGGCTCGGGGCACCAGCCTCGGCGCCGCACCGGCTCAGGACTGAAGGCCAGGGGCTTGGCCCGGTTGCTTCGCCGCGCCAGGCGCGGCGCTCGAAGAGGCGCGAAAACACCGACAACAACCATACGCGCACTTTCCGCCCGCGCAAATGCCAGCCCGCGCCGCCCCCGAGCTTGTTATGCTGGCTACGCCCGGTCGATTCTTCTCTTTCTGGCCCGGCTTCGCCACGGCGATGGACAAACACGACGCGAGCAGGCTCTCCGGCATGCCGTCCGGCGCCGAGCTGATCGACCGGCTGGGCGAAATCATTCCTGGTTTGGTCTACGTCTACGACCTCGTCGAGCGGCGCAGCGTGTACGTCAATCGCCCACTCACGTCGCTGCTCGGCTACTCCCGCGGCGAAGTGGAGGCGCTGGGAAACCAGATGCTTCCCGCCACGGTTCACCCTGACGACCTGCCACGGATCACGGCGCACCACGAGCGCTTCGCGACGGTGGTCGACGACGAAGTGGTCGAGATCGAGTTCCGGGTGCGGCACGCCAGCGGCGCGTGGCGCTGGCTCCATTCGTGGGAGGCGATCTTCGACCGTGACGAGGCCGGCAAAGCCCGACGCATGCTCGGCATCGCGCAAGACGTGACGGCGCGAGTGCTGATGGAGGCGGAGCTACGCGACAGCCGCCAAAGGCTCGCGGACTCCGAGCAGCGCTGGCGATCCATCGCAGAGAACCCCTTCGACTTCGTGGTGGTGATCGATCGCGACTACAAGTTCACGTTCGTGAACTTCTCCGCGCTGGGGCTGAGCGTCGATGATCTCATCGGCAAGCAGACCCCGCTCGACTTCGCGACGGGGGCCGATCAGGTCGTGATGCGCACGGCGTTCGAGTACGTGTTTCGCGAGGGGCGCGCCACGTCGTACGAGGTGTACACGGAGCCGCTGCAGCGCTGGTACCACTCGCTGGTCGGTCCGATCCGATCCGGAGACGTCGTGACCCACCTTTCCGTGCTCACGCGCGACATCACGCGCGACAAGCAGGCCCAGGCTCAGGCGCGACAAGTCGAGCAGCGGCTGCGACAAATGGAGCTCAAGCTGGCTCAGGCGGCGAAGCTGGAGGCGGTGGGGCAGCTGGCGGGCGGCATCGCGCACGATTTCAACAACTTGCTGACCGGGATCGGCGGCGTCGTGGAGCTGCTTGCGGCGCGCCTGCCAGTGGCAGATCCGAACTGGGACGACGTCCGCGATTTGCGAGCGGCGGTGCAGCGCGGCGCAGGTCTCACGCGCCAGCTCTTGGCCTTCAGCCGCCAGCAACCGATAACGCCGACGGTCGTGAACCTCGGCGGCCTGGTCGACGAGACGGCGCGCATGCTGCGCCGGCTGATCGGTGAAAGCATCGAGCTCCAGCTCGTCCCGCCGCGCGACGAGCTGTGTGTGCGCGCGGACCCCAGCCAGCTCGAGCAAGTGCTGCTCAACCTGGCGCTGAACGCGCGCGACGCGATGCCCAGCGGAGGCTCGCTGCGGCTCGAGCTCGAGCGCGCCAAGATCGAGGCGCACGAGCATCGTCACCCTGACGCCCATCCTGGCGATTTCGCCCTGTTGCGCGTGACCGACAGCGGCACGGGCATGGATCAGCCCACCTTGGCCCGCATCTTCGAGCCGTTTTTCACGACCAAGCCCATCGGCGCGGGAACGGGGCTGGGGCTGTCGATGGTGCACGGCATCGTCAGCAAGGCGGGCGGATTCGTGCAGGTCGTGTCGTCGCCGGGGCGCGGCGCCATCTTCGAGGTGTGGCTGCCGCTCTCACAGTCCGTCGAGCCGCCGCCGCCGCCACCGTCGCTGCCGCGCCGTGGTGGGCGCGAAACCGTGCTGCTCGTCGAGGACGAAGAGCTGGTGTTGCGGTTCACCAAGCAGCTACTCGGGCGGCTGGGCTACGAGGTCATCACGGCGGCGCGTGGTGACGAAGCCTTGGCGCTGATAGAGGGCGGCGCGCGCTTCGATGTGCTGCTGACCGACGTGCTCTTGCCGGGCATGGACGGCTACGAGCTGTATCGGTCCGCGACGGCGCTGCGCGGTAGCCTGCCCGTCGTATTCATGTCGGGCTACACGGACGACGTCTTGGCCGAGAAAGGCGTCGCTCAGGCGGGCGCCGCCTTCCTGCAGAAGCCCTTCAGCCACGACGAGCTTGCCGCGAAGGTGCGCGCCGCGATCGACGCGCACGACGCGGTCCGGGCGGGCTCAAGCTAGGCCGACGAAGAGGTGCTGGACGTCGTCGTCCTCGTCCAGCGCGGCTAGAAATGCCTCGACCTCGCTGCGGGCCTCGCCTTCGAGAGAGACCGGATTCTTGGGAATCCATACCAAGCTGGCGGCCGTTACGTTCCAACCCCGAGCAGTGAGCGCCTTCGATACGGCGTCGACGTCCGTCGGCTCGGTGATGAAGCGATGCAGACCCTCGTCGGCCGTCTCGACCTCCTGTGCGCCTGCCTCGATGGCGGCCTCTTCGGGATCCTCGCCCGCCGGCGGCGCCGACGCTTCCACCGCTCCGCGCCGGTTGAAGTCCCAGCTTACCGAGCCGCTGGCGCCCAGCTGACCCTTCTTGAACAGCTGGCGGATGTTGGGCGCGGTGCGGTTCTTGTTGTCGGTCAGGCACTCGACGATGACCGGTACTTGGTGGGGAGCGAACCCTTCGTAGACGACGGTCTCGAAGTTCGCGGGCTCATCGAGCAAGCCGGCGCCCTTCTTGATGGCGCGCTCCAACGTGTCGCGGGTCATCGACGCGCGTTTGGCCTGCTCGATCGCCAGGCGCAAGCGCGAGTTGGTCGCCGGATCTGGCCCTCCGCTCTTCGCGGCGACCATGATCTCCTTGGCCAACTTGGTGAAGACGCGGCCCTTGGCGGCGGCTGATTGCTCTCGACCTTTTTGCTTCCACTGAGCGCCCATGGCCGGCCGTTTAACCCAGCCCGCGCGCGGTTTGGCATAAAAGTCACCCGCGGTCCGTTGACATGGCACGCGAGCGTACGCATCTGCTGGAGGCGAACGTGGAAAGCCGTGAAGTCAACGTACACTTCGAGGAGCAGGGCGCCGAGCTGACCGCCGTGGAGATCGGTCGGAATAGCCGCTCACCCGTGATTGTTGCCTTGCACCAGGCGCTCTTCGCGCTGGGTATCGTCGTCTCGTCGTATCAGGTGCGGCTCGGGAACCAAGGGCTGGTCGAGCGCATCGTCATGTCGCGGCGCGACGGCGGAGCCATCCAGGGCCAGCTGAGCGCCGCTACTCGAGCGGCGATCTTGCCCATCGCGCTGCGGCAAGAGGCGTGAGCGCGTCAGCCAGCTCGCGGTAGCCTGAGCTCCACGCGGGTGCCCGTGGGGTGCGGTACGAGCAAGAGCTCGCCGTCGATTTCGGCGACGAGCCTGCTCGCTACGAACAGCCCGAGAGCGTCGCCGAGGCCCTGCAGCTGTCGGGCATCGAAAGGCCCGCCGACGCGTCCGGTGAGCTCGCGCGCGATGCCGGGCCCAGTGTCGTCGACGTAGAGCTGAACCCACCCCGCGGAGCGGACGAGCTCGACCGTCACTTGTCCGTGCTCGCCCGCGGCGAGCGCCGCGTTCACGACGATCAAGCGGAGCGCGTGGCTCAATCGCACCGCATCTCCCGTCACCAACGAATCGGCCTCGCGCTTACGGTTCACGGCTATTTCGCGGCCGAGCTGGCGCGTGGCGTCGAAAATGGCACCGTCGACCAAATTGCCGAGCAAGAGCGCTTCGCGTTGAGGCGTGCCGGCCCGCCCCAGTAACTGTAGATGCTGCGTGGCGGACGCGACGCGGGCTGCGCCGGCGCGCGCGTCGGCGAGCGCGTCGAGCACCTGCTGCACGTCGGTTCGCGCGCGTTCCCCCAACGGCTCCAGCAGGGCGGGGAGGCGATCGACCAACCACTCGAGCGAGCTCTGAACAGAAGCCAGCGGGCTGTTCACGTCGTTCGAGAGGCTGGCTGAGAGCTCACCTGCCGACGCCAGACGCGCGGACTCCAGCAGGCGGGCTTCCAAGCGCTTTCGCTCCGTGATGTCGCGTTGAATGCTGATGAAGTGGCTGTGCTCCCCCGCCTCGTCGAACATCGGCAAGATTTGCAGCTCCACCCAGTAGGGGGCGCCGCTCTTTCCATACTTGAGCAGGTCCTCTTTGACGGAGCGCCCCTCGCGCAGCGCCGCTTCGAGGCGTGTCAACACCTTGCGGTCGGTATCTTCACCGACGGTGATGCTCGGCGTCTTGCCGAGCACCTCGCTCGGCGTGTAGCCCGACGCCGTCGTGAACGCTCGATTGACGAACACGATGCGCCGACCAATGCCGTCGATGGCGTGCGCCTCGGTGATGAAAACGATGTCGGTGAGGTGGTCGACCGCGGCGCCCAACAGCCGCAAGAGCTCGAAATTCCGGTCGGCCTGCTCATTCGGCTGCAGCAGCACGTAGCTGAGCCCTGTGCCCCCGGCGCAGCGTCGAGCCAGCACCCGACCCAGCAGGGGCGCTCCTGCGCGCGTGCAGAAGCGCTGGATGTGCGGCGCCTTCGGGGGGGCGTGGTCGGAAGCGCCGAGCGCGGCGAGCAGTGAAGCCTCGTCATCGGCGTGGCAGAGCACGCTGAGCGGCTGCTCGAGCAGCTGCCCGTCTCCGTCGCAGCCGAACCAGTGCAGACACGCGGGGTTGGCGCGACGGATGTGAGTGCCGTCGTGCATCAGCACTGGCCACGGAAATTCGTCGATGCCGCTCTGCTGGTCCGTTGCGTAGAGCTCATCCATCACCATGCGCAGATCGCGAAGCCCCACCGCTTCCGCGCGCGCTAGGTCGACGTCTCGCTCGTTCGAGTGATTGAGAAAAGTACCAAACCCCACCCCGCCACATTACCAAGGATCGTCAGGAGGGCAGTTGACAGATTGAGCGCCTTGAGCCAGGTTGAGGTCGTCGGCTCGCACCGACGACCATGCGCATCTCCCTCTGATCCCGATCGTGACGCGACTGCCGTAGCGTGCCGCCCTTTGGTGGCTGAGGGCTTCGTGTCGACGGGGTTGATGAGGTTTTCAGCGAGTTCCCAGCGGAATCAGCCGAGGAGATATGTGCCATGTGGAGCCTATGAACAGCA
Source organism: Pseudomonadota bacterium (assembly GCA_023431345.1). Classification (GTDB taxonomy): domain Bacteria; phylum Myxococcota_A; class Polyangia; order Polyangiales; family Polyangiaceae; genus PMG-095. The sequence continues at coordinate 18,879 of JAEYWK010000251.1, read as the reverse complement.
CGCGCTGCTGTAGCCAACGTCAGCTGAAGCCCGTCGGGCGTTCAGCGATCCGGTAGCCAGTCGCCGCGAGTCGCTCGAGGCGACGCCGGCCGAAATCCCCCATGCCCGGGTGCGTCGCGCTTGCGATGCGCCGAGGCCGTCGTGCGCGCGCGTGAGCAGGCGCGACGCGGCCTGCCCCATGCCCGACTGCTCCACCTGGAGATGTCTGTATGACCAAGTCTGCAATTTCAACCCTGTTGTTGTCTGGCCTCGCGCTCAGCTCGAACGCATCGCCGCCCGCGGGAGAGTCGTCCGCCGCGCGGGTACCGAACCAGAAGAAGCTGCCGCGCACACCGGAGCAGCGCTTCACGGCGATCGCTCGCCGCGATACCCAGCGCGTGCAGACCTTCTCTCATCGGCGGCGCAACAAGTAGCCCCATCCCGCCGCGGGAGGGTCGCCGCGACGACACCACACGGCGGGGCAGCTGACGCGCTGCCCCGCCGCCCCCATCACCCGCATCACCCCCAGCTGTGTTTTCCAGCACCGCCGCTAGAGCCAGCTTTATTCGAGGAGTCGTCGTTGCTCTCCGACGTGCAACCTCGGAGGGTGATTGCGGCTCCGATCCTGTCAAAAAGCGGATAGTTCCGGGTGAACGTGAGCTGCGCCGCTCTCGAGGTGCGCTGGGTGACGCGCGGCGCCGTGCCGGCTCACGACCACCTGGACTGGTTTTGTGCGCAGCTGTAGGGCGCTGGAGTCGGGCGCGCCCTCGTAGGAAAATCTTCAGCCGACACTTCGTCGCGACCCCGCCGATACCTGAGGCCCGCTATGCTGGCGACGATGGCACGGTCCGTTAGCAGAGGGATGCTCGTGGTCGGGGGAGTGACGTATCGCATCGAGCGCACGGAGCCGCACTGCTATTCGGCGGTGCGCCTGCTCGATGATTGTCGAGTCGGTACCTTTCGCACGCGGCCGACGCTGCGCCTGGAGCCGCTCACGGTCGAAGCGGCGACGCTGCGTGACATCGTGCGGGCTGCCATGCGCGCGGCGCGCACCAGCTCCGTGATGCAAGCTGCTCCTGCGCTCGCGCCCGACAACGACGTCGAGCCGCAGAAGCCGCCCAGCACGCTGCCGCCGGCAACGCCCGTCGCGGTGTGACGCTCAATCGCCGAAGCGCGGGCCGGTGGCTTTCGAGGGGCGCCCGCGACCTGTCACCGCGCACGCGCCGACGAGCCAACCTAGCCAAACGGGGCAACAGAGCAGCGCGAGGGGCAGCGCGGCGCGTCCCCAGCTCGTCAGCGCGGCGAGCAAGAGCAGCGCGCTAGTTGCCAGGAATAGGCCGAGCCAGCGCGTCAACCACCGCGGCGCCGGTCGCGTGGGGCGTAGCAGGCCTGCGCTGCACCAGGCCACGCCGAACGCGAGCGGAGAGATGGCGAGCAGGCTGAGGTTCAGGTGCGCGGCCTCGTGCTTGGACAGCATGAACACGAGCAGGGCGTTCCCGAGCAGGCCGAGCGCCGCGCCGAGCGCGAGCCCCACGGCGCCGAACGCGCGCCGCGCGAGAAGGCTGCCGCGAGCGCGGCGCCCGAGCAGGGCGAGCGCGGCGCCCAAGGACGCGCCGAGCAGGCTGTACGAGGCGGCTCGCGGCGGCGGTTCGGCTGCGGGGAGGGGCTGGCGGGCGCGCAAGAGCTCGCGCTGGCTCACCACGAACGGGACGCGCCGGCCATTCATCACCCGCGTCGCGCGGCTGAGCTCGTCGTGCAGCTCCTGCGGCAAGAACAGCTCTTCCCAGCGCGAAATTGGCCGGTCCGTGGGGCGCCCGAGCGCGACGTCGAGCCCAAAGGTCAAGAGCGGCGCGTCGCCGACGAGGCGCAGGGTGTGCTGACGAAAGGTGTGGCGGCCGTGTCCGCGCACGCTCTCGGCGAGCTGTCCACCCAGCAGGTCGTCGATGGCGTCGCGCACCCGAGTCGAGCAGTTGTCGCGGTAGTAGTCGTAGTCATAGAAGCGGTGCGCGGGCTGGGCATTTCGCTCCAAGGCACGGAAGATTTGCGCCCGCTCCGTCGGGGTGAGCGCGAGCTGCTGCGCCGTGAGCGACCGCTCGGCTCGGCCGTAACCGCGCAGCGTACTCTCGAGGCTGCCGACGCTGAGCCAATAGCGAAAGCGTCCCGTCATGAAGTCGCGCACGCCGCCCCAGCCGTCGAACGCGAACGTGCCGAAGTTGTAGACGCGCGCTCGCTCCGGACCGCGATCTTCCCACTCCAACAAGATGGCGTTGTGACCGAAGCGCGTGAATGGGTGGTCGCCCGGCCCCATCGTCAGCACCGAGACCCGCGACGGCGCCTCTTCGGCGAAGGCCGGGCGCGGCGCGAGCCAGAGCAGCAACGCCAGCCACCAGCAAACCGAGCTCAGCGGATGACGCGCCCACATCCGACTTCATCTTGATATGGCGAGCGCGGCTCGGCACCGACGTGAGGGAGCTGGCGATTTAATCGGCCAGCTCATTTTGGTAGGTACAGAACCTACCCGCGCCCAGTTGCGATAAGGCTGCCATTCGAGCGACAGGTTGGGCGTCGTTGACCCCAAACGGCCTCGTTTTTGCCGCCGTATCCAACACGATGGAGTGCGCTTCACGCCGATCGAGTGGGTGAGAGGGTGGGAGTCGGTCGGAGCTTTCGCTCGCGCGCGCTCAGACGAGGCGAGCGCCGATCTCTAGAGAGGGCTAAATTTTGCTTGGTCCGACCGTTGCCAGCATCAGTCCCCTCGACGCCGGCGAGCGTCGGCCTCGGGGGGGCGCGCGGAGACCCATGACCCGGTTCATCGCCTCATCCACCGCTTTCGAGAGCGCTCTACCCAACGGCTTGCAGACCGCTGCGCCCGCAGTCTCACGGGGTAACTGCTCGTGACGCTGCCCGGCTCGAAGCGACCAGGAGGAGCTCCGCCGCAAGCCGTGACGACCCACCCCGGACGCCGAGCGTCGTCGGGGAACTTCGTGGCGCGACGCCCGGCCTCCGGTGAGATGGCGGCGATCAGCGTGGGGCAGCCGTCTTCGGGCGAGTTTCGCAGCGCCAACCCACAAGGCGACTCGTTCCGTCCGCTGCTCGAGCTCGGTCGCGGCGGCATGGCGCGCGTCTACCTGGCAGAGAAGACGACGCGTGGCCTACGCCGCTTGGTGGTGCTGAAGGCGCTCGAGCCGTCGCTCGCCGTGGACGCCGAGATGCGCTCGCTGTTTCGCCGAGAAGCCGAGGTCTGCGCGCGGCTGCACCACCCCAACGTGGTGCAGGTGTTCGAGGTGATCGACGAGGCGACCTTCCCGTTCATGGTCATGGAGTACGTGGAGGGCGTGTCGCTCTCGCAGGTGCTCGCGCGCACCGAGCAGCGTTTGCCGATCCGCCTGCACCTCCACGTGCTGATGCAGGTGCTGGCCGGGCTCCATTACTTCCACGAGCTCAGAGACGAGGACGGAAACGAGCTTCACGGCGTACACCGCGACGTGTCGCCACAAAACGTGATCGTGATGCACGAAGGCGTGGTGAAGGTGCTCGATTTCGGCATCGCCAAGCTGCGCGATCCCGACAACGCGGAGGTGACGCGCGCCGGGATCATCAAGGGCAAGCTCAGCTACATGCCACCCGAGCAGCTGCTTGGCGATGCCTCGATCGATCGACGCGCGGACGTGTTCGCGGTCGGCGTGATGTTGTGGGAGGCGTTCGCGCGGCGGCGTATGTGGGAGGGCTGGGCACAGCAGGACATGATGAAGGCGCTGATGGCGGGCACCCTGCCGTCGCTGCGCGAAGCCTGCCCGTGGATCTCCAAGGCGGCCGAGGCCGTGGTGGAGCGTGCCATCGCGCCGAAGCGCGAGGACCGCTACGCGAGCGCGCTCGACCTGCAAATGGCGCTGGAAGAGTGCATGGTGGAGCTGGGCGGCTTCGTGCAGCAGCGAGAGGTCGCTTCGTTCATGGAGGCGGAGTTCGGCGAGTGGCGTCGTGAGCGGCAGCGCACGGTGGACGCGGAGGTGCGTAAGCCGGCCATGGCCCTGGCGGAGGTGCTCGACATCTCCCCCGCCGAAGAGGCTTCGCTCGAGAGTGAGTCCCTGCAGCACGGTCACGTGCGCTCGAGCATCCACGGCCTCGAGCGCGAGCGGCGCTTCGTCGTGCCGGCGCTGGGGCTGCTGCTCGTGGGGCTGGCGGCCGCGTTCCTGCTCTTCGCGCGCGCGAAGGAGCGCGCGGCGCAGCCACTGCCGCCGCCTGCCGCGGCTCCGCTCGTCGCTCCCGACGCTCCGCCCACCGTGCGCGAAGCGCCTGCCGCGGCGGCCGAACCGATCGCTCCGCCGAGCGCCGCCGTCGAGGTTGCCGAGGCGCCGAGCGCCGCCGCCGAGGCTCCCGAGCCGCCGAGCGGAAAACCGAACGGTCGCGTGCGTCAGCCAGCGCCGCGCGTGGCTGCGCCGCGTCCCGGTGCGGTGCCCACGCCCACGCCCGCGGCGGCGCCCGAGCCTCCGGCCGTGGCTGCCCCCGCCGCCCCGCCGCGCAACTGCACGCCGCCCTACGTCTTGGATAAAGAGGGCGTCAAGACTTACAAGCCCGAGTGCCTCTAGCCGTACGAGCGAAACGAGCGCGCGATTTTCGGGTAGTCGATGCAGCCTTGGCAAGATCTCGTCGTGTGGTCCGTCCTGGTGCTCGGGGCGGGCATCGCGTGCTGGCTCGGGCTGAGGCTGGCGCCGCGTCGCAAACCCGCGACGCCAGCGCCCAGCGCAGGGCGCCGGCCCCCGCGAGACGAGCCTCGCCGCTTGCCGCGCCTCGCGGAGCCCGGGGACGACCTCGACATCACGGTCATCAAGGCCGCGCCCGAGGGCGCTGAGCTCTCGGACCTCTCGGAGCTCGACTTGGCTGACGTCGCCGAGCTGCGCCCCTCGCGCGTGGACCTGATCTACGAAGACGAAGCGGAGCTCGACGAGCCCACGGCGCCCGCGGCGCGCATCGTCACGGTGGCGTGTGGCGAGACGGATCGCGGACGGGTGCGTGAAAGAAACGAAGATCGACTGTTCGTCTCCGAGCAGCGCTCCGTGTTCGCGGTCGCGGATGGCATGGGCGGACACGCGGGGGGAGAGGTCGCGAGCGAGCTGGCGGTGCGGACACTGGAAGATGCGTACCAGCGTCGCTCATTTCAGGGAGTCGTTCACGCCGCGGGCGCGATTCCGCGGCGCGCGCGTGAGCTGTCGCTCGCCATGCAGATGGCCAACCACGCCGTTCACGAGCACAGCAAGACGACGCCGCTGTTGGCGGAAATGGGCACCACGCTCGTGGTGGCCAAGTTCTCGCCGCGCAAGCAGCGCGTCTACATAGGGCACGTCGGTGATAGCCGCTGCTACCGCATCCGCGGCCCGAGCATCCGCCGGCTGACCACCGACCACAACTTGGCCGCCTTCGGCGCGACGGGTCCGGCGGGCGCGCGGCTCGCTCGCGCGGTCGGCGTGAGCCCCACGGTCGACATCGACTTGATCGTCGATCGACCGCTGCCGAACGACGTGTATTGCCTGTGCTCCGACGGCTTGACCAAGATGGTCGAGGATGAAGAGATCCGCGCCATCGTCGAGCGAGAGTCAGGCGTGGAGGCCGCGGTCTACTCGCTGATCGAGCTGGCCAACGACCGCGGCGGCCGCGATAACGTCACCGTCGTCTTGATCCGCGTCGTCGAGACGATGGCGGAGCAGGCGAGCGTGGCGCAGGCGCAGTAACCGGCGTCAGCGCAGCGCGCGGCTGATGACGATCAGCAGCGTGAGCAGCACTACGATGCCCAGCACCCAGGGCCAGCGGCGCGGGCGGAACCGCGGCAAACGCTGCGAGAGCAGCGTCGCGATTTCGGCTTGGGGCTGGGGGGGGAGCGACGACGCGCTGACTCGGAGCGCTTGCGGCGAGGCGTGAGCGGTGGCGTCCAGCGGTCCCTCGGGCACGTCGTGCGGCAGCGCGGCCGGCGGGGGGACGAGCGGCGTTGCCGAGGGTGCGCTTGCCTCTCGCGCGTCCTCGGGAGTGGGGGGGGGCTCGGTGCGCGACGCGAAGCGCCGCTCCGCTTCCAGGGCCTCGCGCGGAATCTGACCGATCACCGTCGGCTCCTCGTGAACCGAGTAGTCTTCGGAGGCAGGCCGACGCATGATTTGCGTCGCGTCGTCATCGGCGCTCACGGCGCGCGGCACATCGAAGGGCGCGAGCACGCGTGGCGCGACCGCCATCGGCTCGGGGAGTGAGATCGGCCCCGGTGCGCTGACGGGCGCGGCGCCCGTGCCGTCGACGATGATGCCGGTGCCGCAGTGCTTGCACGTGACGCGCACCTTCTTGCCCAGGACCTTGGCGTCCGGGACGGAGTACTGAGCGGGGCAAGACGTGCACGCGATGATCACGCCGCTGCAGTATTCCACGGTTTGGGGCTTGAGGGCTTGGCAGTTTCAGTCGGGGTTTTCCGACCGCTGCGGGCCGCTCGGCCTGGCTCAATCAGTTCGGGGCCTCGTGAGGCTGCACGATAGCCCATTGGGGTCGACGCCCGCGCCGTAGCTCAGGCGCTGTTCACCGAAGTGAAGAATTGCCACTGCCTGGCAGCCACTATAGATGGCAGTGTGATGCCCGGGTCGCAGACGCCGCGCGCGGTGGAGACGCACTCCGTTCGAAGGCGCCAGCGCTGGCTCGCGGGGGTGCTCCGAGCGCTCGCCCGAGTCGAGCTGTGGTTCGATCGCGTGAGCTGGGGCCTGCGAAAGCGCTTCGGCAGGCTCGGCCCGCTCCAAATCGTGGCCTACCGAAGCTATGGCACCCGCTCGGAGCTCACGGTGAGGGGCCGGGTGCTGGAGGCGTCGGTGCTCGAGCGCTCGTTGCCGAACGACTCGCGCTGGCGCAGCTTTCGCCGCATGCTGCGCCGCTTCGTTTCACACGAGGTACCGGAGGTCGCGGTGCGCGCGGCGCTGGGCGAGAGCGTGGCGACGGGGCAGACCGACGATGAAGGCTACTTCGATCTGCCGATCTCGCCGTCGAGCTCGAGCGCGGGCGTCGGGTCTTGGCAGAGCGCGGAGCTGGAGCTCACGAGCTGTCCCGTGCGCGGTCTCGCGAGCGCGCGCGCGACGGCCGAGGTGCGTGTGCTCGGACCCGACGTGGAGCTCGGAGTCATCAGCGACATCGACGACACGATCTTGCAGACGCACGTGACCCAGAAGCTGAAGATGATTTGGGTCACGCTCTCAGGCAGCGCTTTCACGCGCATGCCCTTCGAAGGCACGACCGAGCTGTACCGCGCGCTCGAGGCGGGAGCCTCCGGTCACGCGGACAATCCCGTGTTTTACGTGTCGAAGAGCCCGTGGAACCTCTACGATTTCTTGATTGATTTCATGGATCATCACGCCTTGCCGCGCGGCCCGCTGCTGCTCCGCGACATCGGCCTGCGCGAGGCGCCGCCGCTGGATCACAAGTCGGACGCGGTGCGCCGCTTGCTCGAGGTCTACCCGCAGCTGCCGTTCGTGCTGATCGGTGACAGCGGTGAGCGAGATCCCGACATCTACTTGGAAACGGCGCAGCGCTACCCCGGCCGCATCCGCGCCATCTACATCCGAGATCTCGGCGGCAAGAGCGCTACCGCGGAGAGCAGGCGCTCGCTCACCGAGGCGGCAGCGCGAATCGGCGTCGAGATGCTGTGGATGGAGCACGCGCAGGTCGCGCTCGCCCACGCCCGCGAACGCGGCTTCGTGCGCGACTAGCTCGGCTTAGAGCGCGCTCGACTGCTTCTTGAGCGCGTTGCGGTATTGAGCGGCGACGAGCGAGGTGGTGAAGCGGTGGGGAAGCATGCGCGCGAAGGCGCTGCCGACGCGGTTCGCGAAGCCAGAAATGTGCAGGTATTTGCGGGTGCGGAAGGCCTCGACGCCCTCGCGCGCGGCTTGGTCCACCGGCATGAGCCAGCGCCGCAGCGGCGTGAAGTTGTCGCCCGCCGTCATTTCGCTGACGACGCCGCTCGGCGCGTAGCTGGTGACGGAGACGTTCCGCCCTTGCAGCTCGTGCCATAGGCCGACGCCGAAGTGCACCAAGAACGCCTTCGTGGCGGAGTAGTGCGTTTGGTAGGGGACGGCGAAGATGCCGGCCATGCTCGAGACGATCATCAAGCCGCCACCGTGCTGCTCGAGCACCGGCACGAAGGCGGTGGCCATGCGCACGGTCGCGATCACGTTCGTGTCGAGCATGCTGCGAAACGCGTTCCAGTCGAGATCCTTGTAGGCGCCGAAATGGGTGACCCCCGCGTTCAAGATGGCGCCGTACAGCTCACGGCCTTTGCTAGCGACCTCGATCACGCGATCGACGTCTTCGAGCTTCGATAGGTCGGCGACGCAGAGGTCGACGCGAACACCGGCGCTGGCCTGCAGCTCCGCTTGAAGCTCACGCAAGCGATCTTCGCGGCGCGCGACGATCAGCAGGTTGGCGCCGTACGTCGTCGCCAAGATTTTCGCCATTTCCCGGCCGAGACCGGAAGAAGCGCCGGTGACCAACACCCAACGACCGCGTAGCTCCAACGGATTCATACTTGGGCCCACGACGTACGCGCCAGCGCCGGCAAAGTCAAACCTTGGCGCCCAACCGCGTAGGGCCCGCCGAAATGCGCTTCAGCCCCCGCGCCCCACCGCTTCGCCGATGTTCGAGAGCCCCGCGCGGGCGACGCGCTCGCTGAGGCCGCGCGCGATGCGGCTCGGCAAGCTGGGGCCGTCGTAAATCAGGGCAGAGTACACCTGCACCAAGCTCGCGCCGGCGATGATGCGCTGCCAGGCGTCCTCCGCGTTTTCGATGCCGCCCGCGGCCACGAGCACGAGCTCGTTTCCCACGCGCGCGCGGAGGCGCTTCAAGACCTGCAAGCTGCGCTCGCGCAGCGGCGCACCCGACAGCCCGCCGTTGCCTAGCGCCTCCACCTCGGCCTTCGGGGTGACGAGGCCGTCGCGTGTGATGGTCGTGTTGGTGGCGATGATGCCGGCCAGCCGCAACTCGAGCGCCAAATCCGCGATGGCGTCGAGGTCCGCGTCGTGCAAATCGGGGGCGACTTTGAGCAGCAGCGGCACGCGGCGATCGGGCGCGCTGCGCGCGATCGCGGCCTGCACTCCGCGCAGCAGCGGCCGGAGCGCCTCGACGGCTTGCAGCTCGCGCAGCGACGGCGTGTTGGGCGAGCTCACGTTCACGACCATGTAGTCGGCGTAGGGGGCGAGGCGCTCGGCGCTCGTGACGTAGTCGGCGACGGCCGCGTCGTTGGGCGTCGCTTTGCTGCGGCCGATGTTGGCCCCGACCACGGCGCGGCGCGGCGCGGCCAAGCGCTTGGCCGCCTCCGCGGAGCCGTGGTTGTTGAAGCCCATGCGGTTGAGCAGCGCTCGGTCCCGCGGTAACCGGAACAGGCGCGGCTGAGGGTTCCCCGGCTGCGCGAGCGCCGTGACCGTCCCCACCTCGATGAAGCCGAAGCCCATCGTCCCGAACGCTTCGAACACCTCCGCGTCTTTGTCGAGGCCCGCCGCCAAACCCACCGGCGAAGCCAGATCGAGGCCGAGCACGCGGGTGCGTAGCCGCGGGTCGTTCACGCCGAACAGCGCGCGAAAGAGCGCGAGCATGCCGGGGATGAGTGACACGAGGCGCAGCGTGCCGAGGGTGAGGCGGTGAGCCGTCTCGGCGCTGAGCATGAACACGAAGGCACGGAAGAGTCGGTAGAGCAAGGGCGCGCGGACCCTAAAGGACCGCGGTCGCGATCGCAATCACGGACTCGAGCCTGGCCAGGGCGGCGTCTCAGTCGCTACCCGGAGTTGCTGCAGGCTTGATGCCTTCTTGCGAGTCGAGCTTCGGCCCTTCGTTGAGCTTTTGCGCGGGGGAGACCTTGTCCGCGCCCATCACGTCGCCGCTACCCGGGTCGGTCGCGGGAGGCTGCGTGTCGTTGGTAGGCGGTTGGGCCGGAGTGCGCGGCGAGCACGCGACGAGGGCGAGCAGCGCGCTTCCGAGCAGGCTGCGAGAGGTGGCGACGAGCTTCATGGGCTTACTCCTTGCGGTTCGAGAGCTTGGGGCAGCGTCGCGAGCCGCGCGAACGGGTCGCTCGCCAGTTTAGCAAGGCGCTGCTCGATGTTGCGCACCGTAAAGTGGTTCGGGGGGAGCTTGGTCGATAGCTCGTCCCACTCGAGCGGCACGGCGATCGGGGCGCCTTCGCGAGCGCGGGTCGAGTAGGGCGCGATGAAGGTCGCGCCGCGCCCGTTGCGCAGGTAGTCGATGAACGTCTTGCCGCGGCGCTTGGCCTTCGACTGCGTCGCCACGTACAGCTCCGGCGAGCTTTTTGCCATCGCCTCCGCCACTCGCCCCGTAAAATCTTTGACCGCGTCCCACTCGAGCTTGGGCGCGATGGGGACGCAGACGTGCAGGCCCTTGCCGCCCGTCGTCTTCACGAAGCTCTCGAGCTTCGCGGACTCGAAGATGTGGCGAACGGTGCGGGCCGCGTCGATGACGGCCTTGTAGTCGACCTGTTCGTCTGGATCGAGGTCGAAGACGAGCGTGTCGGCGTGCTCGAAGTCGTCGGCGCGTGAGCCCCAGGTGTGGATCTCGAGCGCCGCAAGCTGGACGAGCGCGAACAGGCCGCGCTCGTCGTCGAGCACGCTGTACGGCGCTTTGCCTTCCTTCTCTCGGATCGCGATCGAGCGTAGCCCGTCGACTTTGGCAGCGCTGGGGTGCTTTTGAAAGAAGCGCTGCTTGTCGTAGCCATTGGGACAGCGCACGAGCGTGAGCGGACGGTTCCCCACGTGCGGGAGCATGCGGTCGGCGACGAGCGCGTAATAGTCGAGCAGCTCGCGTTTGGTGATGCCGTCTTCGGGGTACAAGACCTTGGTCGGATTGGTGATCGGATACGTCTTCGCGGTCTGCTTCACGCCGGGCCCCGTCGGCGCCGGCAGCTCGAGCTTCACCTCGCGCGCCGGCTTGTCTTCGCGCAGCGCGATGAAGCGCGGGTGACGCAGCATCCCGTCGCTCGTCACCTCCGTGAAGACGACCTCGGCCACCAGCTTGGGCTCCACCCAGTGCGCGCCTCTGCCGTCCGCGCCGCGGGGCGGGTTGACGACGGGTGGCTCCTCGGCCGCGAGCGGCTTCAGGCGCTGGTGAAGGTCGCGCAGCGTCGCGGCGCTGAACCCGGTGCCGACCTTGCCGGCGTAGCGCAGCTGTTTGCCTTCGTGAACGCCGAGCAAGAGCGCGCCCAGGTGCTGCCGCGAGCCCGCGGGCGAGGTGTAGCCGACGATCACCAGCTCTTGGCGCTTGCTGGTCTTGATCTTGAGCCAGTCTCGGCCGCGACCGCCGCGGTACGGGGCGCTGCCGCGCTTGGCGATCGTGCCTTCGAGACCGAGCTTGCCCGCGTTCTCGAAGAACGCTGGCCCTTGGCCCACGACGTGAGCGCTGAAGCGGATGCGACCCTCGAGGCTTGCGGCGTGCCGCTCGAGCAGCTCACGCAGCCGCGACTTGCGTTCGAGCAGGGGCTTTTCGCGAAGATCCTGGCCGTCGTGTAAGAGGTCGAAGGCGTAGTAGACGAGCGAAGCGTCGCTGCCGTCCGAGAGCGCGCCTTGCAGCGCTTGGAACTGGCTGACGCCTTTGTCGTCGAGCGCGACCAGCTCTCCGTCGATGATGCCGGAGTCGAGCGCCAGCTCTTCACACGCGGCGCGCAGCGTGGGAAATTTGTCCGTCCAGTCTTTGCCGCTGCGGGTAAGCAGCGTGACCTCGCCGCCATCGATGCGCACCAAGAGCCGGTAGCCGTCGAGCTTGATTTCGTGCACCCAATCGTCGCCGTCCGGCGCCTCGTCCACCAGCGTGGCGAGCTCGGGCTCGACCACGTCGGGCAGCGGATCGCGGGACGCCTTGGCGACCGCGCGTGGCTTGCGCGCTGGCGGGGCCGGCTCGGCCACGTCGTGGGGCGACTTGAACAGCAGCCAGCTCTTCTCGTCGCCGCCGCCTTTGCCGGTTCCTCGCGTGCGCACCAAATGCCAGGTGCCGCGCAGCCTCTCGCCCGCGAGCGAGAACTTGAGGTGCCCCTTGCGCAGCGCGAGCCGAGCGTCGCCCTCCGGCTTCCAGGTGCCGCGATCCCAGATCTCGACGGTGCCCGCCCCGTACTCACCCTTCGGGATGGTCCCCTCGAATTTTCCGTACTCCAGCGGGTGCGGCTCGACTTCGACCGCGAGCCGCTTCTCGGCCGGGTTCTCGCTCGGCCCCTTGGGAACCGCCCAGCTCAGCAGCTCGCCGTTCAGCTCCAGCCGGAAGTCGTAGTGGAGGCGGCGCGCCGCGTGCTTCTGGATCACGAAGCTCAGCCCCGCCTCCTTTGCGACGGCGAGCCGCTTGGGGCGCGAGCCTTTGCCTCGGGGCTCTTCGGTGCGCGAAAAGTCGCGCATGCTTCGGTATTTGGCGAGCGACACGGGCTACCTCAAGCCGACTTGCGGTGGTGAGAGGTTTCGGCGCGGCTCTTGCGGCCCGCCGCCGCTTTCCGCGGACGATGATGGTTTTGGTTGGCGGGGCCGTCGCCGCGCTTGGGCTTGAGGCTCTGCGCCAAGAGCTCCGCCAGGTCCACGACGCTGCTCGCAGCAGGGGACGGCGTCTTGCGTTTCTTCGCTTCGGGGATGGCGTTGAGCTCCCCCGCCTTCGCCTTGCGCTGGATGAGCTTCATCAGGTCACGGCGGTACTCGTCTTCGTACTTCTCCGGCTCGAACTTACCGGAGAGCCCTTCGATGAGCTTCTCGGCCATGCTCAGCTCTTTCGGAGTCACGCCGAGCGACTGCAAGCTCGTGCTCGGGAGGTCGAGGCCTTTGGCGTCGCGCAGCTCGTCGCTGAAGCGGAGCAGCACGAGCAGCAAGGCCTCGTCTCGAGCGACGACGGCGGCCAGATGTTGCCGCGTGCGAATGACGACCTTGCCGATGCCGGCGCGACCGCTGCGCTTGAGCGCCTCGCGCAATAGCGCGTACGACTTCTTGCCGGCCTTCAGCGGAGCCAAGTAGTACGGACGATCGATGTAACGTGGATCGATGTCCGCGAAGCTCACGAAGTCCGAGATATCGATCTGCTTGGTGGCCTCGACGTTCGCTTCCTCGAAGTCTTGCTCGTTCAGCACCACGAACTTGCCGCTGCGGTGCTCGTAGCCCTTGACGATGTTCTCCCACTTCACTTCCTTGCCCGTCTTCTTGTTCACCCGCTCGTAACCGACGGGCGAGAAGTTGCGTTTGTCGAGCAGGGTCATCTCGAGCTCGTTCCGGTCTTCCGCGGCGTGCAGCGCTACGGGGATTTGTACGAGCCCGAAGCCAATCGTGCCGGTCCAGATCGCTCGTGCCATCGTGTCCTCGTCTCTGCTCATCACAGGCGCGTTCGCTGTCCTGAGCTTATCCGTCGCGCGGAGTGTTTCGCCACGATCGAGGCGCCGTTGCCTCGCTCGGCGAGCCTTGCGGCACGCAACCGGACGACATTGCAGGCTTCATGCCTCACGCTGCTTGCCGCAGCGGACTTCGGACCGCCTCCGAGGCAGACAGCACCGCGGGGCGGCCCAGCGCGGTGGCCCCGTCTTCTGGGCCGGTCGGGGGCTCGGCCGCTGGTTGGACCTTGACGGCGGGCAGCAGCGAAACGTTCCAGAGCTCGTCTTTCCAGGCAGTTTTGTGGGTGGCGTAGGACATGTTTGGTCTCCAGTGGGTGGGGCGACCACTGCTTGCCGCCTTCATGAAGACGACGTTCTCGGGGAGCCCCGATCGACATAGGTCGTTCAATTCTTTTCGTGGCGTCCTACCGGCGAGCGGCGCGAGCAGGGAATGGGCGCCGGTCAGCGCGCTCGAGCGCCGGTCAGCGAGCAGCGCCGGGAGGGCGTCCGGCGCCCCCGGCTCGGCGCGCGCCCGCCCCTCCACCTCGCGTGTTAGCCTGAACACTTCCGTCTTGGCCGACCGCGAGCAGCGCCCCGAGGAACCCCCCAGCGTCGAGACCGAGGTCGCCGCGGAGGATGAGCTTTGGGGCGGACGCATCCAGGTGCGGGGAGAAGTAGGGCGCGGCGCGATGGGGCAGGTGCTGCTCGGCTTCGACACCAAGCTGCGCCGTGAGATGGCCCTCAAGGTCACGCACTTGCCTCGCGGGGAGCTACCACGGCAGCTGCTGGCCCGCTTCGTCGAGGAAGCGCAGGTCAACGCCCAGCTCGAGCATCCGAACATCGTCCCCGTGCACGACTTGGGGCTCGACCCGCTCGGGCGCGCTTACTTCTCGATGAAGCTCGTGCGCGGCCGCTCGCTCGAAGACATCCTCGAGGCGCGCTTGCGCGGTGACGAAGCCACTCTGGCCGAGTTCGGCTTACGGCGCCTGCTCGACATCTTCCAGCAAGTCTGCTTGGCGCTCGAGTATGCGCACGCTCGCGGCGTCATACACCGCGACCTGAAGCCGGCGAACGTGATGATCGGCGACTTCGGTGAGGTGGCGGTGATGGACTGGGGCGTCGCCAAGCTGAAGGAGCTCGGCGCGGCCGTGAGCACTCAGCGCGAGGCGCTGCTCAGCGAGGGCGACTTCACGGATGGGCCCCCCAGCGCGCCGGCCCCCGTCACGTCGGTGCGCGCCGAGGCCAAGGCTTGGCAAACGCACGACGGCGCGGTGCTGGGCACGCCGCACTACATGTCACCCGAGCAAGCCAAGGGGATGGTCGTCGACGAGCGCAGCGATCTCTACAGCCTCGGGGTCATGCTGTACGAAATCCTGTGCGGCAAGGTGCCGTTCGATCACGAGGATCCTGCGATCGTCGTCAAGCGCGTGATCCTCGAGAATCCGCAGCCGCCCTCGACCCACGACCCGAAGGTACCGCCCGCGCTCGAGACCCTGGTCATGCGCTTACTCGCGAAGGAGCCGGCGGACCGCGCCCTGCCGCTCTCGGAGGTGCGCGCGCACGTCCAGAACTACGTCGACGGCATCTCGCGCGACTTCCGGCCCGAAGCGTGGTGGAACCGCATGGCCTGGAGCGCCGGCGCGCTGGTGCTGTTCGCGTTCTTGGTCTGGTACCTCACCGGACAATCGATCCGCACCGTGCTCGCCATCGGCCCGCCGGCGGTGCTCAACGCGGTGGGCTGGTTCCTGCTCGTGCTCGCCTGCGGGTACCCGCTGTGGGCCGCGTCGACGGCGCTGCGCGTCAGCCGGCGGCCGCTCGAGCCGTTTCGCGAGCCCAACGCGCAAGAGCTGTTCGTCTCCGGCTACCTCGCGCATCGCACGTTCTCCGCCGCGCTAGCCCCGCTCTTCCAGCTGGTTTTCATCGTCGAGCTGGTGACGCTGGCCGTCATCCAGGGCAGCCGCGGCGGGCGCTCGGCGCAGATCGTCGCGCAGCTCACGCAGCAAATGCGCACCGAATGGTCCGAGGTGCTGATCGTGGTGCTGGTGTTTCAGTTCGCCTACTTGGTGCTGCTCGCGAGCGAAGCGCGCTTCGCGAGGCGCATCGACCGCTCCGAGCTGCTGGTCCGGCGCGCACCCTGGGAGTCGGTGTGGCCGGTGTTCTTGCTAGTGGTGCTGCTGGCGAGCGTGATCACGACCGACGTGCTCGCGCTCACGCTCGGTAACGAGCACGGCGCGGTGTCGAGCTTGATCTGGCAGGAGCTGCTGCAAGCGCCGGCGCGGCCCTTCGAGATCGTGAAGACGTTGGTCTTTCAGGGAACGTTCCTGCTCGGTCTGTCGGTGACGACGCTCGTCGCGGCGTTTCCGCTGACCGAGCTGCTGGCCGCGTCGCGGGCGGTGTTTCACGCGGGCGACGTGGCTTCGGTGAAGGCGCGCGCCAAGTATTTCTTGCGGTCGATCGCGGCGATCCGCGTGGCGCGTGGAGTCTGGCTCTACGGCGGATCCATGATCGGCACCCTGACGGCCATGCGCATCTTGTCCGACGACGAGCCGCACCCTTTGCTCGAGAAGGTGCTGTACATCTTGGGTCCGTCGCTGATCGGATTTCTCGGGTATTCGGCCTTGCGACGCTGGCTCGAGGGCTTCCTGGAGCACACCCCCGCGCTGCGCCAGCTGCTGGACGAGCGCTGCGAGGCGGCGCTGAGCGAGCAGCGTCGCGCGAACCTAGCCGTCATCGAGCGCGTACCCTGGCGCTTGCCGCTCGGGCAGATCGCGGTGCCGCTGCTGTGCATGGGCGTCTACCTGCTCTGGACCGGCAGCGGCCTGCAGCGCGCCGTGCTGCACCGGCTCATTCCCGTGACCACCAAAGACTGGCTGGTGGTGCTGCCTTACGTGCTGCTGGTGCCGATGCTCCTGGGCCGCGACTACGTTCAAAAGTGGCTGCTGCGGCGCGCCAATCAGCGTCGCGATCCAAGCGCCGTCTAGACGGGTGAGCGGGCATTCGTGACACACGCGAGCGGCTGCGCCTCATTCGACGCGCTGCGCCCTGCCTGAAGGCGGCTGATAGCCGGTACGGCTCCTGCAAAGCGGCCTGCATGGAACACGTCACCGATCCTGATCGGGGCAAGATGCGCAAGGCCGCGAGCGACGGCGCGCAGGCCGCCATCTGGGTGTGGTTTCTGGTGATGCTGGCGATATTGATCGTGCTGGGCGTCGCTTGGGGGCTGAGGCACCGCGTCAATCCCCACGCTCCGGACCTGCAACCCGAGCTGCCGACGCTGCCTGGTAGGACGCCGGAGCCGCAGAATCCATGAGTCAGATTGCGCCCCTCGGCGCCGCCGATGCGTCGCCACCGCCGCCCGCGCGGCGCCGACGGGTTCCTGCCGCAGCTGCTCCCGCCTTGCGCTGGGTGACGGGTGTCGTTTGCCTGGCCGCGGCGGTGGCGCTGTGGCCCTTTTGGTCGCCCCTGCTCTTGGCGGCGTGGGCCGCGCTGGTGGCAAAGCCCCTTCACCGCTCGCTCGCTCGGCGTATTCACCGCCGCAAAGGCGCAGCGGCGCTGCTCACGGTGCTGGTGGTGCTGGCCATTTTGGTGCCCTTGATCGTGATCGTGCTGTCGCTGTCGGCGTCCGCGGTGACGCTCGGGCAGCAGCTCCTGCAATCGGGAAGCGGAGCGGAGGCGCTCCGCGCGCTGGCGTCGGGAACGGACAAGCAAGCCATCGACCCGCGTCACCTCGACGCCTCCCAGCTCCTCGACTTGGCTCGTCAGCACGGGGCCAGCGCCCTCAACGTCG
This sequence comes from Pseudomonadota bacterium, assembly GCA_023431345.1. Classification (GTDB taxonomy): domain Bacteria; phylum Myxococcota_A; class Polyangia; order Polyangiales; family Polyangiaceae; genus PMG-095. The sequence goes on along the minus strand of JAEYWK010000251.1, from coordinate 1,771 downwards.
CCAAGCTCACCTTCGGTGCGCTCACGGTCTCGTCCCTGGGCGTGATCGTCTTCGTGTCGGCGTTCTACACGTTCTTGCTCGAAGGGCCGGAGCTCCACGAATGGTTGCTCGTACACAGCCCGCTCGAACGAGGCCATTTTCACCGCATTTCCAGCGCGTTCGCCGAGGTCGGGCGAGGGCTGTTGATCGGGGTCGGCCTCACCGCGCTCGCTCAAGGCGCTGTCGCCACCATTGGCTACGTCGCTTGCGGCGTGCCGCAACCTTGGGTGCTGGGCTTGATGACGGTGCTGGCGTCGCTCATCCCTTCCATTGGCTCGGGCCTCGTGTGGGCGCCGGTCAGCTTGGGGCTACTGCTGGCGGGGCGGCCTGGGGCGGCGGCGGCGATGCTCGCGATTGGCTGCTTCGTCTCACTGGTCGACAACGCGCTCCGACCGCTGCTTGCGAAGTACGGTCAGCTGCGCATGCACGGCTTGCTCTTGTTCCTCGCCATGCTGGGTGGAGTCGCGGTGTTCGGCGCCAGCGGTCTGCTGCTCGGGCCGCTCTTGGTGCGAGTCGCGATCGAGCTGCTAGCCATGCTGCGTGAGAAGAGCCCGGAGGCCTTTCCCAGCGATTGAGGCTCACTGTTCAGCGGGGAGCTCGGCGGCGATGTCGGGCCAGGCGGCTTGAAGCGCCTGTTGCATGCGTTCGTTGAGGTTGTGCCCCGCTTGCGGGTCGCCCACGACCAAGGTCTGTAGCCCCGCGCGCTCGAGCACCGTCTTGGCGTTTCGGGCGGCCGCGAAGCACGCTGGGCCGCCGCACACGAGAACCACGCGCCTGCCGCCGCCATCGCGGAAGGCTCGAGCGAAGGCGGGGCTTTGGACCGTCCTGTAGCCTCCCTCGGCGAGGATGATGATCGGAAACTCTGCCGCGTGCTGGCGCAGAAATGGCTCTGCGTAGGTTGCCCCTTGCGAGAACCCCGCGAAGATTTGCGGTCCGGCACCGAGGTAGGGCCCGTAGCGCTCGCGTGCGCGCGCGACTGCTACGAGCACGCGGTCGCCGAGCACTGCGGGCGACGCCCAGGCAAACTTCTGCGACGTCATCGGGTTGCCTTGCGGACAGACGACGAACGCGTTCGCTTGCGCCGCCAAACGCCAGCCGCCGCAGGCCCACTCCGGGCGGTCACCGGCGCCGTGCACCGCGACGATCAGCGGGCGAGGCGCGGTCGCGCCGAGCGGCGGCGCGATGAAGACGGGAAAGCTGGCGGAGGGGGCCTTCGCCGCGGGCGGAGCCGTCGAAGGACGCTCGGACGACGGCAGCTGCTCGAGCCACGCGCCCGTCAGCGGCGCGAGCTCGGTTACTCCGCTGCCGGGGTCGCGCGGCGCGGCCGGATGAAGCGCCGGTGGCGAGGCTCGCACCGGGCTCGGGAGCGACGACAGGGTCGGGATGGGAGCGGGGGCCCGTTGGTGATCGACCTCCGGCGTCGCCCGGCACGATGAGAGGCTCATGAGCGCGAAACAGGCCGGCTTGGTCACGCCCTGAAACGCGCGTAACCTGCCCGAATGACGGATCCGCTGCGTGAACGCTTCGAGCGCGTCGACACCGACGCCAACGGCAAAATCGACGAGGCCGAGCTGGGCAAGCTGCTCGATGCGTTGGGCGTGGGGTTTACGGACGCTCAGGTTCACGCGACGTTCACCTCCATCGACACGGATCAGAGCGGCCTCATCGAGCTCGAAGAGTTTCGAGCGTGGTGGGCCCCCCCCCGCACCGCGCGGGCCCCCCTCAACCCAGC
>JAEYWK010000246.1 GCA_023431345.1 Pseudomonadota bacterium | reverse complement strand
GCACAACGGGCGGCGGCGGCTCCGGCGGCACGACGGGCGGCGGCGGCACGACCGGCGGCGGCGGCTCCGGCGGTGGTGGCGGTGGTGGCGGTGGCTCTTGCTCGATGATCACCTCGCTCACCCACGTTCAGAGCGGCCACGATCACATCCCCGACGACGATGCAGGCAAAGCCAAACTGCGGGGTGACCTGCTGATGCTGATCAGCAATACGGCTGCTGGCGCGGACTCCGCCGATTTTCAGCTGCCAAATGAAAGTAATCACGCACACACGATCAAGCTAACGAGTGCTCAAATCTCCATGATCAAGAGCGGAATGGAGATCACCGTCGACGTTGCCGACGGTACGCATCCGCACACCTACAAGATCAAGTGCTAGACGGATGAAGATCCTGAGCTAGCGAGAAGGCCGCGGCACTGCGACGCGGCCTTTCGGGGCAGCCAGCGGAGTTAGGACCGAGGTTCCGCCGCACACGTAGCGCATCCCGCATTTTAAGCACTAAAGGAAACGGAACAGGGTTGCCGTAGACGGGCCTGGGAGAGCGAACTACAAGCGCCTGGATGAACCGGCGAGTCTTGGTGGTGGGCGCGGTGGTTGGCGGCTTGTTCTTCGCCTGCTCGGAGGACCGGCCATTTTCGAGCGGCGGCGCGGCGGGCGCTAGTGGAGCCGCAGGGGAGGGCGACGAGCCCACCGCGGGGTCGACGTCTTCTGGCGGCAACGTGGGCAATGGCGACAGCGGTGCTGCTGGCGACTCCAGCTCCGCAGGCGGCGATGCAACCGACGGGCGATTCGCTGTCGTTGAAGCGACGCCTGCGGATTCGGCGATCGAGGTCGAGCGAGACGAATCGATCGCGGTCGTGTTCTCGCATGAGCTCGATCCGGACTCGTTATCCGGTACGACGTTCCAAGTTTCGGGACCGAGTGGCGCCGTTGACGGCGATCTGAGCGTTGAGCGCGAAACGATCACGTTCACGCCGAGCGCGCCGTGGGTCTTGCTCGGCGAGTACAGCGTGACGCTGCGACCGGAGATCAGCTCGAAGGATGGTGAGGAGCTGGGTGAGGTACGAACGTTCTCATTCCGCACCCGCGACGGAGTGTTTCGCAAGCCGGAGCGCATCTTCAATGAGCCGGTCTTCAATCTCAGGACCAAGGGAACGAAGACGGGCCACGTCCTCGTCGACGGGATCCCGAGCGCTAGTACCTCGACCCACAAGGTGGCGGTGTTCAACGCGCTGACGCAGGCGTGGCAGCTGACAACATTTTCGTACTCGTCACTCGGAGCGTGTCTCAACGATCACGGAGAAGCATTCGTCCTTGCGGGCGACACCAACCCGGTTTGGAGTCGCCTCATCAGTGGTCTTTGGAGCACGCCAAAAGCACGGCTGGCTTGACTACGAACAAGTGTGCGCTTGCCAACGATCGCACGGTGATGTCGCTCGGCGAACGGAGCGAAGGCGCAGAATGGCTCACCACTGCCCAAGCGATCTCCGCGGACAACTCGCTCGGGGCGGACGCCACCCTTCTCGCCAACGCGCGAGCATGGGCTGTTCTCCCGTACCGTGACGGCTTCCTGGCGTTCTTTACGTCCGTAGCAGAAGCGAGGATGCTTTCACGCACGTACGAGCAGGGGACGTGGAAGCCGTCGAAGCCGATCACGCCGATCGGGGCCGCACCGAACTACGTCTCGTTTGCCGCGCGCGACGACGCCGCGGTCGTCACTTGGCAGAACGCCGCGAGCAAAATGAGCGCAGCCGTTTTCGATGGCACATCTTGGTCGGCAACAGAGCTGGCACCTGTACAGGAAGGGGCGTCGCCCGCCGTCGGCCCCAAGCGTCACATCGCAGTCTGGTACACTCAGGGAGCAGCGTACGCCGCGCTCTATGAAGTCGCGACCGGCTGGGACGATCCGACGAAGCTTGGGCCGACGACGGGCACGTCGTGGGGTCCGGGAGTGGCGGTCGACGATGTCGGCAACGCGCTTTCAGCTTGGGCGAACGAGAGCGAGATCGCTTGGCGACGCTATTCCGACGCTTCCCGCCAGTGGGGACCCATCCAATCCTTGGAAGACCAAGACCCGACCGGCGCCATCTCGTTGCACGCGAGCACGACGGGCGACGTGATGCTGATCTGGCAGAACGAGCTCGGCGTCTGGGCCAGTCGCTTCGAGTAGCCGAAGTCGTCGTGTTGGCGGCGCCAGCGACTCCCGTTGCCGCGACACAGCAGAGTGTTGACGACAGCGGGAGGGGCTTGCAACCGACGCCGGTCGTCGCTGTCGTGGCATGGCACGGGTTGGCACAGCGGACGGGGTCCCGCATGCCGAACAGGCGGGGTTTACCGGCGTTTTTAGCGGTTTCGCAGACATTGCGCTGGCATGAACCATGCAATTCAATCGCGTATGGCCCAACTCAAGCGTATCGGAGCTGTGATCGGATGGATGGGGCTGCTCGCTAGCTTCGCGGGCTGCTCGGGCGGGACGACCGGGGGCGGCGGGCCCGCGGACGGCTGCGAGTACGCGGGCAAACGCTACGCGGTCGGTGACTCGTTCCCCGATCAGGATGGCTGCAATCAGTGCGCGTGTAGCGAAGGCGGCGAGGTGAGCTGCACCCTGAAGGCCTGTCTGCCCGACGAAGCCTGTAGCTACTCCGGCAAGGTCTACGCGGTCGGTGACACGTTCCCCGACGAGGATGGCTGTAATCAGTGCGCGTGTAGCGAAGGCGGCGAGGTGAGCTGCACCACGAAGGCTTGCCTGCCCGACGAAGCGTGTAGCTACTCCGGCAAGGTCTACACGGTCGGCGACACCTTCGCGAGCAGTGACGGCTGCAATGCCTGCTTCTGCGCGGAAGGCGGCCTCGTCAGCTGTACCGTGAAGCATTGCGGCGACGATAGCTGTCAGCGGATCGACGCCGAGCGCGAGAAAGAGCTCGCCCGGGTGCAAGCGTGCAGCGTCGCCGCTGACTGCGGACAGCCCATCACCGGTTCGAGCTGCGGCTGCACGCGAAACCTGGTGGCGCGCAAAGACGCTGACTTGACCGACTACCTGAAGCTACAGCAGCTGGCCGCCGAAGCTTGCGACGTGGGCGGCTCGACCTGCGATTGCCCGGAAGCGGACGGCTTCGCCTGCGTGAACGAGCGCTGCACTTGGAACTACACGACAGAGAAGCCCGAGCCCCAGTGCACGAAGCATGAAGCGGGCCGGCTCTGCGTGCGTGGTACGCCGACCGCCGATGGCGAAGTGCTCTCGGTGGGCGACACTTTGAGTATCACCGTGGGCGTCCAAGGCTGCTTCTCGAGCAGTTGCTCCAAGGTGCACAAGGCCGAGTGCAGCATCAGTGAGAACAGCGGGTTCGACGTGAGCGCCACGTTCTGTGTGAGCGACACGTCCGAGCAGGTGCAGGCTTGCACGGACGACTGCGGTAACGTGCACGCAGATTGCAGCTTTGGGCAGCCGCTCAGCGAGGGCGCGCACGAGCTCAGGCTCGGGTCGGTCGTCGTTGGCTTCCAGGTGCCTGGGACGCTGCCGCGCGGCGGTCTGTGTGCTGGTAGCCAGTTCTAGGTGCCAGCTTCGAGAACGCGGCGGACACCCGGGAGCTGTACCGCCGCCAAGGCTCACGGCTCGTCGCTGTGACCTAGCGACCGCCCCGGCTCGACGCGGTCGCGGATCCTTTGCTTGAGCTCTTTGGGCTCAGGAAACCTACGGCTCACGGCGCGCGAGAAGACGACGCTGCCCGCGAGCTCGACTTCGAAGACGCCGCCGAAGCCGGGCTCGAGCGTGACCTCGATCTCCGTTGGGAACGTCGTGAGCAGCTCCTGAGCGAGCCACGCTGCGCGCGTCAGCCAGCGACATTGCGTGCAGTAGCGGATGCGCACCGCTAGGCGCGACGCCTCCGCCGGTACCTCGTCGCGCCCGGGCTCTTCACGCGCCGCGCTCATGCGCCAAGGCATAGCCCGGACGCCGGCCAGGGGCGACCCGGCCTGGCGCGAGGAACGCGCGCGCCGAGAGCTCTCGCCAGCTGCCCGTCACGACGGAGCGGGACTTCACGCCCACGCTGCGGAGCAGTCGGCCGTGATCGAGCAGCAGAACCACGATGGCGGCGCACAAGATCGCCGCCATCAGCGCGCGGAGCAGGAGCCGATAGCCGGACCGGAGCCACGCGGGGCGCGATGCGATGGCGTGGTCGAAGAAGTCGGCTTGGAAATCGAGGTGCTGCGACTCTTCGTCGGCGATGCGGCGCAGCGAGCTGGCGAGGGCAGGGCTGCCGACGCCGCTCGCGAGCGCCCGGTAGTACACGATGCCGACGACCTCGGCGATGGCGAGCGTCATCATCTTGGTGCGCAGGCCGAGCAGGCGCCGGCAGGCGGTGAAAGCCCCGTTCGTCCAGTGCGCTTGCAGCAGCTGGCCCCCCAGCGCGCCGATGATCAGCGACAGCTCGCGCGCGTGGCGCCACTCTTCTTCGATGTAGAGCTGGATCGCACGCCGGGTCGGCGCGTCGAGCGTGCGGTCGGGCAGCGTCGCGATTTCTTGGTGAATGCGGCCGCCCGCCGACTCGCCCAACTGAAAGCGGGCCAGTGACGCAGCGACGGGGGCTCGCCGCGCTTGCGGCACCTCTGCGAAGAGCGCGGCACCAGGCGCGCGATCAGGTCGCGCGTTACCTTCGAAGTAAGCCAGCCAAGTCGATCCGAACATCAGCGTTCCTCCTTGGCTCTAAGGAACGCATGGGCACGCGCAGCGCGCGGGGAAGGACCATGGAGACCTGGTGGAGGTTCCGTGGGGCGCTGCGCGTACGTTCGAACGGAGCCTTACGGCTCCGCCGAATCACTTGTTGGCGTTGACGCGACCGCGACGGGTGCGGTTCTTGGCCTTCACCTTGGCGCGGTGACGGACGGAGCGCTTGCGGTCGGTCTTGCGGGGCTTCTTGACGGACAGGTACATGGGGGCGCGGGATCTAGGCTGAAAGACGGCAGCGGGCAAGTCGCGCGGGCAGGGCCGGACTCGGTCGCGCTGCCTCGGGCTTCAACTGCTGGTAATCACTGGGTTTTTTCGCCTGCGCAGGCGCGTGTGCGCTCGATTGCTCGTCGGAGCGCCGGCCGCCGCCGCTCACGCTCCCCCGTGCTTGGCCTTGAGCTCGGCCAGCTCGCGCTCGAGCACTTCTTGTCGCGCACGCTGCTCCTGGGCCTCGGCCTTGATCCGCTCGGCGTCGGCCTTCGCCCGCTCGGCGTCGGCCTTCGCCCGCTCGGCGTCACGTCGCGCCTTCGCGGCGTCGCTCTGAGCGAGCTGCGCTTCGTTCTGCCAGCGCTTCTTCCCGGCCCGATCGTCGGCGACGACGAGTGACCGCCCCTCGGCGATCACCCAAGCATCGAGCACCTCACTCTAGACGGACCCGGGGCCAAAATGAACGCGGTCGAAAGCGCGCGTCGCGTCACGTCGCCAAAGCTGCAGCGCGACCGGCCCCCCGAGAGACTTGGGGCCTGCCAGCAGCGGATCGAACACGACCAGCTCGTGCGTACCCATCGAGGCGTAGCGAAGCTAGCCGAGCCGTGGCCGCCACGCTGGCCGCTGGCCGCTGGCCGCCAGCGCAGGCTCTCCGCCGGGCACGCGGGGCGTCGCTGGCTCGCGTCGCTCGCCGCCGCCTCTAGCCCTTGGCCAGCAGCTTCTCGATCAGCTTCTCCGAGTACTTCGAGAGCTTCTTGAACACGACGCCCATGCCGGGCGGGTCGGTCTCGATGCGCACGACCTCGCCCAGGCCTTCGATGACCTCGACGTCGTCCGTTACCACCGTGAAGCGGAGCGTGACGGCGGAGCCGACGGGCAGGGGCGTCGACGTCTTGATGAACGCCCCTGTCCGCGAAATGTTCGTGACGTATTCCTGCACGAACTGATCGAAGGAATCGAACTCTTTGTTGATCGTGAGCCGCTCTTCCTTGCGATGTTCGTCCATGGCCTCGCCTCGCTGGGCTTACTTGCCCTGCAAATCGAACTGCTCGATGTGATATTCCCGCCGCGGGTTGAACTCGATGCGGCGCATGTAGCGCTTCTCGGCCTCGACGACGGCGGGCTTCTCTTCGCCCTGCATCAGATCGATCACCGCGGGGTGCGCGTTCACCACCACCGAGTAGCCCGGTAGCGTGTGCCGCTCGCGCCGCAGCTGGCGCAGGATTTCGTAAGCGATGGTCGTGCGCGACTGAATCTGACCCGTGCCGTCGCAATAGAAACACGTCTCGTGCATCGTGCGCGTCAGGCTCTCGCGCGTGCGCTTGCGCGTCATCTCGATCAGCCCAAGCTCGCTGATGCGGTTGATCGTCGTCTTGGCCTTGTCTTTGGCCAACAGCTGCTCGAGCTGGCGCCAAACCTTCTCGCGGTTGGAGCCGATGTCCATGTCGATCAAGTCGAGGATGACCAAGCCGCCGATGTTCCGGAAACGCAGCTGGTACGCGATCTCTTCCACCGCCTCGAGGTTGGTCTTCAGCGCGGTCTCTTCGAGGTTTTGGCTGCCTTTGCCGACGTAGCGGCCGGTGTTCACGTCGATCGCCGTGAGCGCCTCGGCCTGATCGATGATCAGGTAACCGCCGCTCGGCAGCGGGACCTTGCGGCTGAGGGCGCGCGCGATTTCGTCCTCGATGCCATAGGCGTCGAAGATCGGCTCGTCGCCCGTGTAAAGCTCGATGTCCTTGACCCGCTCGGGCATGAACATCTCGACGAAGCGCACGAGACGCGCGTACTGCTCCTTGTCGTCGATGACGATGTTCTCGATCTCGTCGGTGAACAAGTCGCGCGCGGTCTTGAGCACCAGGTCGAGCTCGGAATAGAGCATTTGCGGCGCCTTGCCGCCCTCTTCCTTCTTGCGCGAGACCCCTTCCCAGACCTTCACCAAGTAGCCGATGTCGGCCTTGAGCGACTTCTTGGTCAGGCCCTCGGCGACGGTGCGCACGATCAAGCCGCCCTTCGGCGGCTTCATCTGATCGACGACCTCGCGGAGCCGAGAGCGCTCGCGCGGCGAGCCGATGCGCTTGGAGACGCCCACGTGCTCGACCGTCGGCAGGTAGACGGCGTAGCGACCGGGCAGCGACACGTGGCTGGTGACGCGCGCGCCCTTCGTGCCGATCGGCTCCTTCGAGATCTGAACGATGACTTCGTCGCCTTCCTTCACGACCTCGGTGATCGGGACGGAGCGCGCGACGCGCGACGACTGCTTGGTGCCACCACCGCCACCGCCGCCACCTCGACGCTCGTTGCCGCGGCGCTCGCGGTCGCGACGTGACGAGCCCTCGCGCGGGCGATCGGCGCTGCGCGCCTGCTGCTGCTGCGGACGACCGGCCTGCGGCTTCTCGTTGCCGCGCTTGCGACGGCGCCGCCGGCGCTTGCGGTTCGCATCGCTGTCGCCACGGCCTTCGCCACCTTCGTCGGCCCGGGCCCCACCCTCTTCGCGAGGGCCTCGGTCGCGTTCGTTGTCGGGCTCTTCTTGCTCCTCTTCCTCTTCCTCTTCCTCGTCGTCGTCGTCGTCGTCGTCGTCGTCGTCATCCGCGTCGTCGTCGTCATCCGCGTCGTCGTCGTCGTCCGCGTCGTCGTCATCCGCGTCGTCGTCGTCCGCGTCGTCGTCGTCGTCCGCGTCGTCGTCATCCGCGTCGTCGTCGTCATCCGCGTCGTCGTCGTCATCCGCGTCGTCGTCGTCACCGGGATGACTCGGGTCGCTGCCTTCAGCAGCGCCAGGCGCACTGTCGTCGTCATCGGCAGCGCCCGGATCGCTGTCGTCGTCGTCATCGTCCGCGCCGGGCGGCGTCGGTATCGGGTTTTCTACCCGTGACAAAGGCTCCGGCGCGACCGCGTTCGGCGCGCTGTCGTCCTCATCATCCTCCTCGTCATCGGCCACGACGGCAGCGACGGCCGCGGCTTTGGCTTGCCCGAAGCGACGCCCGCCATCGCCCTTGAAGCTCTCGCCATCTTCGTGGCGGTGGCCGCCCGCCAAGTAGGCTTCGAAGTCGTCGGGGCGAATCAGATCCTCGACGTGTAGGAACGCCGCGCGCTCCTGCCCGACGTCGATGAAGGCGGCCTGCATGCCAGGCAAGACGCGCGTCACTTTGCCGAGAACGATGTTCCCGACCGTGCCTCGAGCTGCCGCACGTTCGATCTGCAGCTCGGCAATCACTCCCCCTTCGATCAGCGCAACACGGGTTTCACGAATATCACAGTTGATGACCAACGTATTTTTGGGCATGTCCCTCGGACAGAGCGTTTTTCACGCGAGAAAGAAATCTTTCGCGTCGCTTAGCTTTGCTCCGCGGGGAGCCTTCCGGCCGCCGGCCCCAAAGGCGGCAGCGTGGGCCCCAACTCGGGGCAAAGCCGTGACGCTTGCAGGTACCGGAACACGCCTGCTTTCGGCTGTCAAGTCGGCTAAAATCCAAGGAAATCCGCAGGGTTCCGCGCGCGCCCGCGCGAATTTCTGCTGAGATCGCGGAGGCTTGGCCTAGCTCTGCGACCGGCACCTTGACCGACCCTGCGCCGCCACGGATGCTGGCCCCATGGCGTCTTCGTTCTTGGTCCTGGACATCGAGACGGTGCTCGATCCCGAGCTGCCCATCTCGCAGTCTGGTGACGTCGAGCGCCTCCCCGCCGCTCCCCACCACAAGGTGATGGTCATCGGCGCGCTGCTCTTCGATCAGCTGTACCAAGTGCGCCGCATCGCGGTGTTGGCCGAGGGCAAAGACGAGAGCGGCGCGCTCTTCGACTTTGCGCGCCTCATGGAGGAGCGCCGTCCCTGCTTGATCACGTTCAACGGTCGCGGCTTCGACCTGCCCGTGATCGCGTCGCGTTGCCTGCGCTATGGCATAACATTTCGCCACTACTACCATTCGCGCGATGTGCGCTACCGCTTCTCGGCTGACGGCCACCTCGACTTGATGGACTACATCGCCGACTTCGGCGCAACCAAGTCGGCCAAGCTCGACATCGTCGCCAAGCTCTGCGGCATGCCGGGCAAGGTCGGCGTCGACGGTAAAGACGTCGGCCCCCTGATCCACGCCGGCAAGATCCAGGAGGTGCGCGACTATTGCCTGTGCGATGTCGCGCAGACGGCAGGGGTATTTTTGCGCCTGCAGCTGGTGCGTGGCGAGATCGACCGCGAGCGCTACCTTGCGGGCATGGCCAGCTTGATCAGCGCGATCCACGCCAATCCCAAGCTTTCGCCGGTGGCTGCGGCCATGAATGAAGACCGTCTCATGTTGCGCGAGGCGGGCTCCGCGCCCGCGCCGCGCCCCGTCGAAGCCGCCCTTCCGGTGCCCGTCCCCGCGCCAGCCCCTGTTGCTGCGCCCGCCCCGATTACCCCAGAGAGCCTGCTCCCGGCCCCCGTGGCCATCAGCCCGGAAGGGGGAGGAACAACATGAGCGACCTAGTCAGCAAGCGTTGCGTGGCGTGCACGGCTCAAACCCCACGCGTTCCGCCCGACGAGGTGAACCGGCTGCTCGCAGGTCTGGCCGGCTACGCCGCAGATCCAGAGGCTCGCAGCATCTCGAAGACGTACGAGTTCTCGGACTTCTACGAGACGATGGCGTTCGTGAACGCGCTCGCGTACATCGCCCACGTCGAAGACCATCACCCAGAGCTTGCCGTGAGCTACAACCGCTGTCTCGTCACGTACTCCACCCACGCCATCGGTGGGCTCAGCGAGAACGACTTCATTTGCGCCGCCAAGATCGAGGCGCTAGCTCGCCGCTAGCCCCCAGACAGAGACGACGTTGAGCGGCGATCCGTCAGGGCTCGAGAGCGAGGTCAGCGAGCTGCACGAAGAAGCGCGCCGCGGCGGTGCGACCGAGCAGCGACGCACGCACGTCGCGGAACGACTTTCTGAGCTGCGCCAGCTTTATCGACGCAACCCGAGCGCGTTCTCGACCGAAGTGCTGGGCATGCTCAGGGAGATAGCGGGGGCGGTGGCGATCAAGGGCGAGGGCGGCTCGAACGCAGCGCCGGCCCAGCCACCCGAAGAAGTGCTCAAAGACGTGTTCGGCTACGACCGCTTCCGGCCCGGCCAGCGCGAGATCATCGACGCGGTGTTGTCGGGGCAAGACTGCGTCGGCGTCATGCCGACCGGCTCTGGCAAGAGCCTCACCTACCAGGTGCCGGCCATCGCGCTCGGTCGGTTTGCGCTCGTGGTCTCCCCGCTGATCGCGCTGATGAAAGACCAGGTGGACGCGCTCAGCGAGGCGGGCGTGCCGTCCACCTTCTTGAACTCGACGCTCTCGTTCGACGAGCGCCGCGAGCGCCTGAGCGAGATCGCGGCCGGCAAGCACCGCTTGGTGTACGTGGCGCCGGAGGGGCTCGAAGCCTCCGTGGGTCGGCTGCTGCAGGAGGTACGGCCGTCCTTGATCGCCATCGACGAAGCGCACTGCATCAGCGAGTGGGGTCATGACTTTCGTCCCGCGTACCGGAACCTCTCGAGCTTGAAGCGTCGCTTCGGCAACGTGCCCATGTTGGCGCTGACGGCGACGGCCACGCCGCAGGTCACGCGTGACATCGTGCAGCAGCTCGGTATGCGCGCGCCGAAGCTGTTCCGTGGCTCATTTTTCCGTAAGAACCTGCGCCTCTCGAGCTTCCAGAAGGGCGACAGCTTGGGCCGCACCACGCGCGAAGCCATCGCTAGCTTGGTCCAATCGCGCCCCGGCGAGAGCGGCATCGTCTATTGCTTGTCCCGCAAATCGACGGAGGAGACGGCGGACTACCTAAAGGGCCAAGGCTGCAAGGCGATTTGCTACCACGCAGGGCTCGCGCCCGAGCAGCGCGCCAAAGCGCAAGACGCCTTTCGTAACGACGACGTCGACGTCGTGGTGGCGACGATCGCGTTCGGCATGGGCATCGACAAGTCGAACGTACGCTACGTGATCCACCGCGACTTGCCGAAGTCCGTCGAAGGCTACTACCAAGAGATCGGTCGCGCCGGTCGCGACGGCGCGCCGAGCGACTGCATCTTGTTCTACTCGTGGTCGGAGGTCGTGGCCTACGATCGCTTCGCCGACGGTACGGAAGACGACGCAGCCGCTGATCGACTCCGCTCGCAAGCGCGCGAGATGTTTCGCTTCGCGGAAGCTTCGCGCTGCCGCCACCAGCTGCTGGCCGAATATTTCGGTGAAAGCATGGAAAAATGCGGCGAAAGCTGCGACGTGTGCCGCGGCAAGCCGGCGCTCCCGCCCAAGCTCCGAAGGTCGCGGCGCGGCGCCGACACTTCACCGCGACCGCCCAGCATCTCGGCCGAGTCGGTTGACGACGAGCTCTTGCGGCTGCTCAAGTCGCTGCGCCTGCACCTCGCGCGCGAGAACGGCGTCCCCGCCTACCTCATCTTCAACGACGCGACGCTGCTCGAGATGGCTGCGCGCAAGCCGCGTAGCGAGACGGAGCTCTTGCAGGTGCCCGGCGTCGGGCCGGCCAAGCTCGAGAAGTACGGCGCGCAGTTCTTGAAGATGTTCAAGTGAGCCGCGCTCAGGCGGCGCGGGGCGCGTCCGTGCACAGCGCGTCGAGGCAAGGCCTGACGACCTGCTCGCAGATCAGGCTCGCGGGCAGGGCTTCGATGGCGCTCGCGACGTGAGTCTGTATCGCGTCGCCGCCCGTCGCGATCGCCCATTTCACGAAGCGGAAGGCGAGCTCGGCGTGGCGCTGCTCGTCGGCGGCGATGCGCGTGTAGGCGGCGCGGATCACGGGATCTCGAGCGCTGTCGGCCGACTCGACGGCCTCGAGCGCGGCGGTGGTTTCACCGATGCAGCCTTCGAGGATGACGAGGTCGACGATCTCGACCAAAGAGGTGAGCTCGAGGCTGCTGGAGACGTCGAGCGGGCCGGGCCCGATGGGGCGGCCGGCGTAGGCGCTGGCGATACCGAAGCAAAGCTTGGCGTGGGCGGTTTCGTCGGCGAGCGCAGCCGTGCACGCTTCGACCAACTCTGGCGGAGCGCCGAGCGCGAGCAGCTGCAGGCTGAAGCGAGCGAAGGCGGCGATGGAGGCGTGCTCCATTTGGCCGAGCTTGGTCCAGTGCTGCGCGAGCTCGGCGCGTTCGCTCGGCGTCAAGTGATCGACGCGCGGAGCGACGGTGTCGCCCCAATCGCCACGCGCCTGAATCGGCGGCAGGCGAGGCCGCTCCGCGACCAAGAAGGGGCGGCCGCACACGGGCGAAAAGTCGCATTGTCGCGCTTCGCTCTCAGGATCCCAAAGGCATCCTTGGTCCTGGGGGCAGTCTTGGTTGGAAACGCAGCGATCGCGTTCCGTGACGCAGCGGTAAACTTCGATGCCGCAGCCCGAGGCCGAGTTTTGCGAAGCGCAAATCGAGCCGGGGCAGTCGGCGTCCGTCGCACAAGCCGCGGCGTGACATTCGCCGCCGGTCGGGGAAAGGGAGCTGCTGCACACGCAGATTTGGTCGGCGCCGCAGTCGCTATCGGTCACACATCCGGAGCGGCAGATCGTCGTTTGCTCCCCGTCACAGTAGCCCCATTGAAATTGGTCGCAGTCTCCCGCTGAGGAGCAGGGGATGATGCCCGAGGCTCGCGGCAGACCATGTGGGTCAACCGGTCCTTCGCCGCCCGCGCCTCCCAGCGCCGCCTGACCGGCAGCGTTGTCACACGCCTCCGCGTGGGGCCGATGCCAATAGCCGCCCTCGTCGCACACCACGAGCCCGCTCTGGGGATCGAGCCTCGGAGCTTTGCAGACGAAGCTGCCCCCGCCCGTGCCACCGAAGCCGCCAGTTGGGCTGGGCGCACCCGCGGTGACGGCACCGCCGCTGCCGGCGCTCGTGACCCCGCCGCTGCCGATCGTCGTTCCCCCGGAGGCGCCGCTGCCGCCGCTGCCCACCGTGGTCCCTCCCGCACGTCCGGAGCCGCCACTGCCCGAAGCGCCGTCGGTCGCTGCGCGGTCGCGCGTGGTGCCGCCGCAAGCAGGGGGCACGATGCCCATCGCCACCAACAACGACACGCGGAGAGCTGCGGCTTTGGTCATTGGCTGCGTAACAGCAAGCCTCGTGCCATCACCGGCTTTCAAAAAAGCTCCGTTAAACAGGGCTTGTGCCCACCGGAGCTGGCACACTCTGCGCCGGATCTGATCCGCTCGACTCGACTCGCGGCCTTCGCTCGCCGCTCTCCAGATGCCCGCCGACGACAGGCGTCAAGCGTGACTGTGACTGTGCGCCATCGCCGCCGGCGTGATGGCGCTCAGGGCTCGCGGTAGAAGCGCGGCACGCGGCGGGAAATGTCGGTCAAGACTTCCCACGGGATGGTGCCCATGCGCTGCGCGATTTCTTCCGCGGCGATGGTGTCTTGGCCGAGCGGACCTTTTTGGCTGCCGAGCACGACGCACTCGTCGCCGACGCGCACGTCGCTGATTTCAGTGACGTCGAGCATGGCCATATCCATGCTGACGACGCCGACGACGGGAGCGCGCTTACCGCGGACGAGCAGCTCGCCCCGGTTCGACATGGCGCGCGACAGACCATCCGCGTAGCCCATCGGGATGGTCGCGATGCGCGAGGTGCGCGTGGCCTTCCAGGTGGCGCCGTAGCCCACGGCTTGGCCGGCGGGGATTTCGCGCACCGCGACGAGCTCCGTGCGCACTTGCATCACCGGCCGCAGCTCTTTACAGATGCCAGGGCGGGGCTCCACACCGAACAAAGCGATACCCGGGCGCACCACGCTGAGATGAGCGCGCGGGCTCTGCACGATCGCGGCGCTGTTGGCGGCGTGCGCGATGACAGGGTCGATGCCCAAGCTCTTGAGCGAGAGCCGCGCGGCGTCGAACAGATCCATCTGCGCGTCAATCGACTCGGGCTCGGCCGCGTCGGCGCACGCGAAGTGCGTCATCAGACCCGCCACGTGCACCTCGCGGTGACGCGCGAGCACCTCCGCCATCTTCGGGACGTCACGCGGCAGCACGCCCAGGCGCGACATGCCGGTGTCGATTTTCACGTGCACGTGCGCGGGCTCGGAGCCGCTGTAGCGCACTTCGTCGGCCAGCTCCTCGACCTGCGCCGGGTCGTGAATGACGGGGGTGAGCGAGTGCCGCAGCACCTCGCCGAACGCCCGACCGAAGTAGCCGCCCGTGACCAAGATCGGCACGCGGATACCGGCCTCGCGCAGCTCCACGCCCTCCTCGAGCAGGGCCACGCAAATGCCGGTCGCGCCGGCCCGCTCGAGCGTTCGAGCGACACCTTTTGCGCCGTGACCGTAGCCATCCGCCTTCAAGACGGCCCAGACCTCGGCCCCGCCCGCCAGGCGCTGCATCACGCGCAGGTTGTGGCGGAGGTGGGCGAGGTTCACCTCGGCGCGCGTCGGCCGCACGGCGTCGGCCGGCACCGCGCGCTGCGGGCGCAGCACCCTCGGCAGAGGAGTAGCGAGTGCCGATGCGGAAGGAGCGATCGCGGAAACTGCGGGCTGTCGCAACGTCATCGTCTCGAGCGTCATCGGTTAACCTTTTGGGCCATCCTGCGTCAACTTATTCGCAGTTTTCGTCCACCCAGACTGCACGGCCCTCACGCAGACTGAAACGGCCGGACAAAACCGCTGAATGTATGGACCGGATCGAGAGGTGCACAGCGGGCGCTCAGGGCGAGCGCGCGGCGCCCGCAGACGTGCTGGTGGGATGTGATCTCAGCCTTCGCGACGTCTCATTCGAAGCAACGCGCCATGCACTTCTTGTAATCCGGGTCGCAGCTCTTGCAGGCGGCGCTCTTGGCCGCGGGGTCACACGCCTGGTTGCAGCTCGCAAAAGCGCTCTTGCACGAGGCCTCGCACTCGGCGCCGGGCGCGTTCTTGGGCTCGGCCGAAGGCGCCGCGGGGGGCGGCGCGGCCACGTTCAAGCGCGTGGCGATCGGCGGGGGCGGCGCATGCACGCTCGTCGGAGCCGGCACGACCAGATAGAATTGGCGCGTCTCTTCGTGCTGAGCTTGCCCGAGCACGAGAGCCGGACGATTCGCGTCGCCGGCCGCAAACGAGCGCACGCGGCGCCGCGCGTACTCGATGCGATCGCGCGGCTGACCGTAGGTGTAACGGTCGAGCCAGCTCGTCCAGCAAGCTTGGCGATGGCTGCTCGCGACCTCCAGCTCGAGATCGAGGCGATAGCAGTGCTCGAAGCGCACGTTGCCTTCGTAAATCGACTGAACGCTCGGGCCGCAGCTGGCCAGGAGCAAAAGCCCGGTCGCCAGCGCGGGGCCTAGAGCGAGCGTTTTGCTGACCACGCCAACATCCTAGCCAGCAATCGGTCGTTTTCCCAGCCGCCCGCCGCTGAAGTGCTATGTGGGGGCGGTGTTCACCGGCCTCGTCCTCGGCACCGGCAAGCTCACCGCTCGCGATCGCCGCGGCCCGGGCTACCGGCTGGTGATCGGTACCTCCGGGCTCGATGGTTTCGAGCACCTCGAGCTGGGCGAATCGATCGCGGTCAGCGGCGCCTGCCTCACGGTCGTGGCCTTCGATCCCGTCAGCTTCGCGGCCGACGTCACGCTCGAGACGGCGCAAAAGACGACGCTCGGCGCGCTGCCGCTCGGCGCCGAGCTGAACCTCGAGCGCTCGCTGCGCGTTGGGGACCGCTTGGGCGGGCACTGGGTCAGCGGTCACGTCGACGGCGTGGCACGCGTGCAAGCCGTCGAGCCGCAAGGGGAAGGTTGGCTGGTGCGCGTCGCGTTCGGCGAGGAGCATCGCCGCTTCATCGCCCAGAAGGGCTCGGTGGCGCTCGACGGCGTGTCGCTCACCGTCAACTCGGTCGAAGGCGGCGTCCTCAGCGTGATGCTCATCCCGCACACGCGCGAGGTCACCGCGCTCAAGCACTGGCGGCCGGGCACGGAGCTGAACTTGGAGGTCGACTTGGTGGCGCGCTATCTCGTCAGCTACTTCGAGGCCACCGGCCAAAACCCGGCTGCTGGCGATGATTCTCGCTTCGCCCTTGCGCTCGAGCGCGCAGGGTACAAATAGCCACTCCTTCTAGCTTACATGTCCACCGAACCCGCCCGCCTGCACGACCTCGACTCGGAGCTGATCCAGCGCGTCACCCGCGGCATCGAAGAGATCCGCGCCGGCAAGATGCTGATCTTGGTCGACGACGAGGACCGCGAGAACGAGGGCGACCTGGTGCTCGCCGCCGACAAGGTGACGCCGGAGGCGATCGCGTTCATGGCCAACTACGGGCGCGGCCTGATCTGCCTGACCTTGACGGAAGAGCAGATCGCCCGGCTCGACTTGCCCATGATGGCCGCGCCGGGGCGCAGCGGCCCTCGCCTCGGCACCGCCTTCACGGTGAGCATCGAGGCCAGCCAGGGCGTGACGACCGGCATCAGCGCCGCCGATCGCGCCCACACCATCCGTGTCGCCATCAACCCCGACGCGAAGCCGCAAGACGTCGTGGTGCCGGGTCACGTGTTCCCGCTCGTCGCGCGCCACGGCGGGGTCTTGGTGCGCGCCGGCCAAACCGAAGGCTCCGTGGATTTGGCGCGCTTGGCGGGCCTGTCGCCCGCCGGCATCGTCTGCGAAATCGCCAACGATGACGGCACGATGGCGCGCATGCCGGATTTGGAGCGCTTCGCCAAGCAGCACAACATGGTGATCCTCACCATCGCGGACTTGATCGCCTATCGGCTGCAAACCGAGGCGCTGGTCACGCTAGTGGCAGAGCGGCCGATCGAGCTCGACCGCACTCGCACAGCCTGGCGCGCGTGCGTGTTCGAAGCGACGCACGAGGGCAAGCAGTTCCTGGCGCTGGTCAAAGGCAACCCGGTCGCCGATCGCCCCGCGCTCTGTCGCATGCACACGGGCTCGAGCTTGGCCGACGTCTTCAGCAGCACGCTCAAGGAAGGCGCGCGCAACCTGGCCGAGGCGATTGACGCCATCGAAGCCGCGGGCGAGGGCGTGATCGTCTACATTCCGCCCGCGCTCGATCTGAGGGCGGAGCTCGAGCAAGCGGCGCGACGCGAGGGCAAGAGCACGCCCGTCGCCTCGCCCCAGCCCCTCACGCGCCCCCCGGGCGACGCGCTGCGCGAGTATGGGCTCGGCGCGCAGGTGCTGCGCTCGCTCGGCTTGTGCAAGATTCGCCTGCTGACCAATAACCCGCGGAAGATCGCGGGAATTCAGGGGCACGGCTTGACCCTCATCGAGAGCGTGCCGCTCGTGGCGATGTCGCAGTGAGCGCACTGTAAGAGCGCACTGTTTTGCGTGTGTTAAAAAGCGAGTCTTCCCCATGGCCGAGTCTCCCGTGAAATCGATTGAAGGCACCTTGATCGTCCCCGAAGGTGCCAAGTTTGCGGTCATCGGATCGCGCTTCAACGCGTTCATCGTCGAGCGCCTGATTGAAGGCGCGGTCGACGCGTTGGTGCGCCACGGCGCTCGCGCCGAGAACATCACGATCGTGCGCGTGCCGGGCTCGTGGGAGATCCCGCTCGTCACGCAGCGCCTGGCCAAGTCCGGCAAGCTCGACGCCATCGTGGCGACGGGGGCCGTCATCCGCGGCGCGACGCCGCACTTCGATCACGTGGCGAACGAGGTCTCGAAGGGCATCGCGCAGGTGTCGCTCGAGACGGGCGTGCCGATCACGAACGCGGTGCTCACGACCGACAGCATCGAGCAAGCGGTGGAGCGGGCCGGAACCAAGGCCGGAAACAAGGGCTTCGACGCGGCGGTCGCCGCCATCGAGCTCGTCACGCTGGGCAAGCAGCTCGCGCAGCAGGGCTTCTGAGCCGTGGGCGCACGAACTACCGCTCGCGAAGCCGCGCTGCAGATGCTGTTCGCCATCGACGCGACCGGCAACGACGCCGAGCAAGCCATCAGAGACTTTTGGCGCGAGCTACCCGGCGACGCCGAGGGCCGCGAGTACGCAGACGAGCTCGTGCGCGGCGTGCGGCGCGACGCCGACAAGCTCGACGAGCGCATCCGCTCCGCCAGCCAGAACTGGCGGCTCGAGCGTATGGCCCGCATCGACCGCAACGCGCTGCGCCTCGGCGCCTACGAGCTGCTGACTCGCACTGACGTGCCGCGGGCCGTGATCTTGGATGAAGCGGTGGAGCTCGCGAAGCGCTTCGGCGGTGAAGAGAGCAGCAAGTTCGTCAACGGCGTGCTCGATCGCATCGCCGACGACTTGGGCCGGCAAGACACCGACAAAGGCTGAGCTTTGGAGCTTCGCTTCACGCTGCCGAGCCTGCGCAAGATCGACCTCTTGGGGACGGAGGTGATCGCGACGGCGGTCGCGAGCGACGAGCAGCCGCCCCACGGCTTGGCGGGCTTGCTCGACTGGCGGCTTTCGGGGCGCATCTCGGCCTTGCTCCAGCGCGGCTTCGTCACGGGCGAGGTCGCCGAGGTCACGCTCGTGCCCGGAAAGCCCAAGTTGCCCTTCGACAAGGTCTTGCTGTTCGGGGTGGGCAGTCGCGCTGACTTCAGCGAGCCTGTCTATCGCTTGGTGGTCGAGAAGATGCTGTCGACGCTCGAAGGTCTGCGCGTACGCAGCGCCGTCGTCGAGCTACCCGGCCGCCACTTCGACGGCATTCGCCCCGACCGCGCCGCCGACATCCTGCTCGAGTGCGCCGGCAACAAGCCGATGCACGACGTATGGACGCTCGCCGAGCCGCTGGAGGCCCAGCGCCTGATCACCCAGCACATGATCCAAGAGCGCCGCCGCGTGCGCAGCTGAAGCCGCGCGCCGCTCAGCGCTGCTCGACGCCGCGCGGGCCGAGCGCGTCCACGACGCTCTTGGCCATGGCCGCGCAGGCCTCGTTCAGCTGCTCGTGGGTGCGCGCTTCGGCGGCGCTGAAGGCGAGCTTGAACGCCACCGCGCGCTTGGCGGTGTCGTTGCCGGCGAACACGTCGGCGACGCTGACGCGCGACAGCCAAGCCGGCGCCGCCCGCTGCAGCAGCGGCGCGATCTCGCGCACCGAGACGCCGAGCGGCACCGCGAAGTTCAGCATGCGGTCGATGTCGGGCACCGCGGGCGGCATTTGGAAGCTCGCGCTGCCGGCGGGCTCGGCCAAGAGCGCGTCGCGCGAGAGCTCGAAGTACGTCGCCTTGGCGAACTTGATCCCGAACGCTTGCAGCACCTGCGGCAACACCTCGCCCACCACCCCCACGCTCTTTCCGGCGAGGCGCAGGCTCAGGCTGCGGTGCGGGTGCAGCAGCGAGGTCAGCGCGTACTCCGGGTCGGGCGCGCCGAGCTCGAGCGGCAAATCGAGCGACTTTTTCAGCTCCTCGACCACGCCCTTCACGAAGAAGACGTCGGCGCCGCGGCCGCCTTCCCAGGCTTCCGGGCGCTCTTTGCCGGAGGCGATGCCGTAGAGGACATCGCGCTCGCTGCAAACGCCGTTCGCGGCCTTGGGATCCGGGTGGAAGGTGCGCGTCCACTCGTACAGGCGCACGTCCTGCGCCTTGACGTTCAGGTTGTCGGCGACGGCCTGCAGGGCCTGAGCCAAGCAGTTGTTTTTCAGCAGCGAGAAGCTGTTGTCGAGTGAGTTCACGGTCTCGACGTGCGCCAGCAGCGGCGAGCCCTCGCGCTGCCCGAGCTTCTCGGGAATGGCGCGTGAGTAGAAGCCGTCCGTGTACACTTCGTAGAAGCCGGTACCGACCAGCACGTCCTCCGCGACTCGCAGCACGACCTGATCACGCGCCGGGCGAGCGCCGATGGCCACCGGGGGCAAGCTCTCGGGCAGGTCGTTGAACCCGACCGAGCGCGCGATTTCCTCGAACAGATCTTCTTCGGACTCGACGTCCCACAGCCGGTGGGCCGGCACTTGGAACGAGAGCGCGCCGACGTGCTCGAAGCCGTACGCGCGCAAGCGCTCGACGATCTCCGCTTCTTCGAAGGGCCGGCCCAAGAACGTCGACAGCTCCGCGGCGCGCAGCGGCAGCACGCGCTTCGGATCTCGCCAATCACCTGCGATGCCGAGCGGCCCCGAGAGCTCCGCCGCGCCCGCTTCCGTGAGCAGCTGCACGATGCGGCCGGCCGCGACGGTGACGAGCGTGGGATCGGAGCCCCGCTCGAAGCGCGCCGAGGCGTCGGTGAAGGTTTGCAGAGCGCGACCGCCGAGCCGCACCGTCACCGGATCGAAGGCGGCGGACTCGAGGATGATCTCCTGCGTGTCGCCGGTGATCTTCGAGTCCTCGCAGCCGATGACGCCGGCGATCGCGAGCACCTTCACGTCGTCCGCGATCACGAGCGTGCCGGGCGGCAGCTCGCGCGGCTCGGGCGTGAACAACAGCCACGCCTTCTCGCCCGCTCGTGACAGGCGAATCGTGATGCGGCCCTGGATACGTGCGCGATCGAAGGCGTGCGACGGCTGACCAATCTCGAGGTTGACGAGGTTGGTCACGTCGATGGCGGCGTTGCCGGTGTACAGGCCCGCGGCGTGGAGCAGCTGCTCCGCCTCTGCTCCGAGAGATTTACCGAGGCCGCCCGTGACGCGCAGGGGTGTGGCGGAGTACAGCAAGCACTTGTCCGACTCGATGCGCAGCGGCACGGGCGGCGTACCGACCTCGAGCGCGCGCGCCGGTGGAGTATTGAGCGCTGTCCGCGTGCGAGCCGCGACCTCACGCGCCACGCCGGCGTAGCAGTGATGATCGCCGCGATTGGCGAGCAGCTCGAGCGTCAGCAGCGCGTCGTCGCCTTGCACGTCGAGGCGCTTGACCTCGACGCCCAAGTCGTCGAGCAGCTTGCGCAGCGCCTTCGGCTCTGCCGGCACACCGGCGCAGAAGCGCCTGAGGACTTTGGCTGAAATCTTCATCCCGGCCTCCGCCGCAGCGTGCGCATGAATCTCATGTCTTGCTCGTACAAGCTCTTGGCGCGGCTCAGGCCGAGCCACTGGCTCGTCATGCGTGTCGTGCCCCAGCCGAACGCGATGCCGCGCACTCCCGGCTCGGTGTAGCCGAAGCTCTTCATGATCTTGGGATGAATCATGCCCGCGCCGATGATGGTGACCCAGCCCGCTTGGTGGCACGCATCGCAGCCGTCGCCGCTGCAATTCAAGCACGCGATGTCGAGCCCAATCGACGGCTCGGTGTACGGGTAGAACTTCGGCTTGAAGCGAAATTTGCGGTTTTCGTAGAGCGAGCTGGCGACGAAGCTGAGCACGCCCTTGAGGTGCGCGAAGGTGAGGCCCTTCTCGACCCAGAAGCCTTCGAGCTGATGGAACATCGCCAGGTGCGTGGCGTCGACGGCCTCGTTCCGGTAGACGCGCCCGGGCGAAGCGTACTTCAGCGGCAGCGGCAGTCGCTTCTCGAGGGTGCGCGCTTGGATCGTGCTGGTGTGCGAGCGCAGCACCAAATCCCCCTGCACCCAAAACGTGTCTTGCATGTCGCGCGCAGGGTGATGCGGCGGGATGTTCAAGGCGTCGAAGTTGTAGAATGGACTCTCGACCTCCGGACCGCTCGCGACCTCGAAGCCGAGCTGGCGCAGCACGTCGAGGCAGCGCTCTTCGACGGCGCGCACCGGGTGCTTGGCGCCGCGCTCCGTCACCAAGCCCGGCAGGGCGATGTCGACCCACTCCGCCTCGAGCTTCTCGTTCAGCTCGTCGGCTTGCGCGCTGCTCTCGCGCGCCGAAAGCTCACTCTCGATCGCGGCTTGCGCGTCGTTGAGCTGCTTGGCGACCTCGGCGCGCTGCTCTGCCGGCACCTCGCGCAAGTTCTTGAGCGCGCTCTTGAGCGCGCTCTTCTTGCCGAGGTACTTCACGCGCAGGTCCCGGAGCTCGGCGGGGCTGCTCACCCGCGCGAGCTCTCCGCGGAACGATTGCAGGATTTGCAGTGGATTTTCCATGAAACGCGCGCCGTCTTGTTCGCACACGAGGCCGCGGATGGCAAGGCTCGGAGCGGAATGCCGGCGGCGAAAGCGCGCGCTTCTGCGCCCTCTCGAGCGAGGCTTCA
Source organism: Pseudomonadota bacterium (assembly GCA_023431345.1). Classification (GTDB taxonomy): domain Bacteria; phylum Myxococcota_A; class Polyangia; order Polyangiales; family Polyangiaceae; genus PMG-095. The sequence continues at coordinate 41,648 of JAEYWK010000246.1, read as the reverse complement.
GCGCGGATCGCGCGTGGGCGGCGTGGTGACCTTCGGCCTGCTCTTGGCGAGCTCCGCCGCGGCCTTCTCGCGCTCGGCCTGAGCCTTGTCGTTCGCGGCCGCGGCCGTGTCGCTCTTCGTCAGGATGGCGGCGCCCAGCACCAGCTTGCCGTTCGACCAAGCGTCGTACTCGAGCGTGAGGCCGTCGTAGTGGTGCCGCTCCGAGAACCCATCGGCGCCGATGGGCGAGATCTTGTCGATCTTTTGCGGTTGACCGAGCGCCTCTTGCAGCGCGCCCGGCTGCATCCCGAAGTACAAGTCGGGCAAGATCACGCCGTTGTAGAATCCGTACTCCACGATAGCGCCGTCAGCCGTGCGCTTGGCTTCGCGGCCCTTGCGCGAGATTCGGATCTCGGTCACGGCGCCGCCGTCGAGCTTGAAGTCGATGGCGCGACCGACGTAGCGGCACGACGTTTCCGTAGCGTCATCGCAGGGCGCGCCAATCAGTCGCTCGATCGTGGCCTTGGTCGCCCCGAAGCGAATCGGCCCGATGCCTTGACCGGGGAGGATGGGGAGCGGCATGCCCATGCGGGGGACGTCGTGCTCGATGCGCTTCGGCCCCTGCCCCGGGATCACGTTGACAGGATGACCGATGCTCTCCGCCCCCAACCGCGTCGGCGGCGCCGGCGGCGCCGGCGGAGCCGCCGCGATCGCGCTCGCCAGCGCCTGGTTGCGCTCACCTTCGCTCATCGCCGGGCTGTCGCAGCCTTCGCAGCCGGAGAGCAGCGGAGCGGCGGTCAAAATGACGAGCACGGACAGGGCAGGGACGACGCGGCGCATGAAACCTCGAGAAGGGGAGAAAACGCGGCTTGCGGGGGCGGGCGAACCGCGTCATTAGCACACCTCGTTCCGCGTCTATTCCAAAGACCCGATCGAGATCAGCACTTGCCGGCCGTCGAATCTTCCAGCCCGCCCTCCGCCGAGCGAGCCGCTGCCAACTCGGTTGACGACCCCCTCGCGCGCCGCTTCCTGTTCGTGACCGGCAAAGGAGGCGTTGGCAAGACGACGGTCGTGGCGGCCCTGGCCGAGCGCTTCGCGCGGAGCGGCAAGCGCGTGCTGGTGGCGGAGACGAGCCCCAAGGAGCACTTGTCGACGCTCTATGGGCGGCGCTCCCTGCCGACTCAGATCACGGAGCTTTCCCCGCGCCTGTTCGCGGTCTTGCTGGACGCCGACGTCGCGCTCAAAGAGTACGGCGCGCTGGTGCTGAAGAGCGAGCGGCTGGTGAGCGCGCTGTTCGACAACAAGCTCGTGCACGGATTTTTTCACGGCGCCCCCGGCCTCAAAGAGTGGGCCGCGCTCGGCAAGGCCTGGTACCATTCGACCGAGACGCTGGCCGACGGCTCGCCGCGGTTCGACGTCGTGATCTTGGACGCGCCCGCCACCGGTCACGGGCTCGATATGCTGCGGGTGCCGAAGACGATCGTGGAGCTCTCGCCGCCGGGTGTGCTGCGGAGCGACGCGGAGCGCGCGTGGGCTCAGTTTCGCGACGCCCAGCAATCAGGCGTCGTCGTCGTCAGCTTGCCCGAGGAAATGCCGACCAACGAGAGCCGCGAGCTGTGCGCGGCCCTCGATGCCGAGCTCGGCTTGCCGCTCTTGGTGGTGATCGCAAACCAGGTGGTGCCGAGCCTGTTCGACGTCGCTGCGGCCTCTGCCGTCGCGGCGCAAACAGAGCCGACCGCCGACGACGCGGCCTCGCAAGCGCTCGCGGCCGGCATTCGCCGCGCCGCGCGCGAGGAAGTGCAAACTGAATGTCTGCGGCGCTTGGCCGGGCTCGGCGCGCCGCTGTTGACGCTGCCGTTCTTGCCCGAAGGCGCAGGTAGCCTCGCTGCCGTCGCCAAGCTCGTCCACGCGCTACAGCGCTGACGCGGCGGCGTGATCGAGGAACCACACGCCGTCGCGGGCCAGCTGGATCGGCGTGCTCACGACGTCGAGCGGCGCTTGGAAGGCGCGTCGTACGGGCTCTGCTTTGCCGGCGCCGCTGCCGAGCACGACGCACAGCCGTGAAGCGCGCAGCACGGGAGGCGTCAGTGAGAGTCGCTCTGGCGGCGGCTTCGGGCCGATCACCGGCAGCACCCGCCTCACCTCTTCACGCAGCGCGGCCGCGCCGGGGAACAGCGAAGCGGTGTGTGCGTCTTCACCGATGCCGAGCACCATCACGTCGATGCGCTCCGGTAGCTCGGCTTCGTAGGCGCGCGCTGCGACGTCGCGATCCACGAGCTCGCCTTGCATGCGGTGGATGCGCGCGCTCGGGATCGCGATGCGATCGAACAAGGCCGCCTTGGCCATGCGAAAGTTGCTGTCGGCGTGGTCGGGCGCTACGCAGCGCTCGTCGCCGAAGAAGACGTCGATCAGCGACCAGTCGAGCGGCAGCGCCGCCAGCAGCTCGTACGTGGCTTTCGGCGTGGTCCCGCCCGCGAGGCACAGCGACGCTCCCCCGCGCTCCTCGATCGCTCGCGTCAGCTCCGCGGCGATGCGCTCGGCCGCGCGCTGCGGCAGCTCCTTGGCATCACAAACAATCCGTTCCATTGCTTTCGCGGCACGGTAGGCGACGCCAGCGCGCCTGGCAATCGCGTGCCGGGAGCCGCTCCGATCGGAAGTGCGCGGGTGGGGCCTTCAGCGGCAATCACGAGCGTGGCCGGTGGCGTCTGGTACGCTGCGCGGCCCGATGAGCCGCTCGTCTCCGCTGACCTCGCCACGCATTCGACTGCTGCTCTCGGGGGCGACGTTCGCGCTCGGCGTTCATCAAGTGCTGAGCGGGGTCGGCTGGGGCGTCGTGTGGTTCGTGGTTTCGGCGCTCGCGGCTTACGCCTACTTCCGCTACGACGCCGTCGGCGAGGCCTTCCGGCACGTCGCGGGCGGTCGGATGGATGATGCCGCCGCGTTGCTGGCGGGCGTCAAACGACCCGAACGACTCAGCTCCGTGGATCGCGCCTATTTCGAGCTCGCCTCCGGCTTGGTGTCCGCGTCGCGCGCCGAGAACGAGCGCGCGGAGCAGCACCTCGAACGAGCGCTCGCCCATCGGCTGCGCACCGACAACGATCGGGCGTTGGCCGAGGCCGTCTTGTCTCAGCTGCTCGCGGCGCGCGACGCTCACGAGGAGGCGCGGCTCCTGATCGCCCGGGCCGCGACGCGTGACTGTCGGCCCGGCATCGCCGAGCGCATTCAGGCGATTCAGCGAGAGCTGGAGTCGCCCGCGGCGCCGCCCGCCGGCTCGTCTTGAGCCGGCGCCGCCGCGGGCGTCACCCAATCACGGCGTCCAGCGTACGTTGGGGTTCATCTTGCCGCCCCAGTCGAAGACAGCCTGGTTATCCCAAGAGTTGCCCGTACCGTTGATGTTGGTCGGATCCCAGCCGTTGCCCGGGACCGCGTACCAGGTGGCCTCCCAATAGAAGACGCCGGCGGCGCCGCCGTTGCGGGCGGCGTTTTGGATGGCGGTGAAGGCTTGTCCTTGCCCGGCCCAAGTGGCTGGGTAGCCGCACAGCGACGGGCCGCTCACCAGGTTCGGTTGCCCGTCGGCGTTGGCCTCCGTGAAGGGGTAGCCGGTCTCGACGATGACCACGGCCTTGCCGTAGCGGTTCTTCATGTCGGCGACGACGTTCGTCATGTTCGACATCGAGCCGTGCCAGTAGCAGTAGTACGAGAGCGCGGTGACGTCCCAGTTCACGCCCTTGGCCTTGATGCCGTCGTAGAACCAGCGCGCGTTCGCCATGCTGTTGGCGTTGGCGGTGTGAATGAAGACTTGCGTGCCGGAGTTGCACGCCTTCACCGCGCTATAGCCAGCTTTGAGCAGCCGCGCGAGGTTCGTGAAGTCGTTGTTCACGATCTTGCCCTCGTTCCAGAGCATACCCATGTTGATTTCGTTGCCGATCTGCATCGAGTCGGGCGTGGTGCCCTGCGCTTTCAGCGCGTTGCACATGTCGTACGTGTGGTTGTACACGTCGCTCTCGAGCTGGCCGATGTTGTGAGTCCACCAAGCCGCTGGCTTGTTCTGCTGACCTGGGTCTGCCCACCAATCCGAGTAGTGGAGATCGATGAGGATCTTCATGCCCTTGTTCTTGGCCGCCTTGGCCGCCTGCAGCACCTTGGGCTTGTTGTTGTAGTTGCTGGGCGGGGCGTTCCAGACGCGGAAGCGCGCGTAGTTGGCGCCCGCGGCCTTGAGCAGGTCATGCGGATCTTTCTGGACGCCCGCGGAATCGTAGAACTTCTTGCCCAGGTCTAGGGTGCGCTGCAGCGAGGAGATGTCGGCGCCCAACATACTCATGGCGGCAGCGTGAGTCTGAGTGCCGTAGTCCTCGACCTCTGCCGTCTCCGCGGCGGAGCCACAGCCGCCGAGCAGCGTGAGAGCGGAAATCGAAAGCACGGTCGTGAGCGCGAGCTGAGACAGTCGAGGTTTCTGCACTGGAGTCCCCTTGAGTGGATAAAGTATGGGAGTCACCGAGCCGCAAGCGCGCAGCTCGGCGACGGCCCGGACTCGTCACCATCTCTCGAACGATACGTTTTCTGCTAGTGAGATCGAGAGAAGTGATCGCGATTTGTGGCAGCGATTCACACTCACTCTCCGGTGGACCCCGATGCTCGGCGCCCGCGGGCCTTCACCCCACGCCATGCGCTTCGCCGCTTGCAGATCTGCAAAGCGACGCGCCGTGAAGCCGTAGCGCGTGTCACAACTCCGCGAACTCTCGCGCTATCACCCGCGCGGGTAACTGCCCCCGGTCTCCGACCGCCTAGCACCGCTTGCCTAGCATCCGCGGCTCGTTTTGAGCGGCGTGATGAAAAGCTCGCTGCGAAACTCGGTCTCTCCGAGTACACGGCCGCGGGTCGTTCGCCATAACGGCTCGTCGGCCCGGGCACCTGCCGGTGACCGGCTGCGGCGTCTGGCTCCGCCGCGCTCCTGAGCAACGACCTGGCTCGCGGCCGGGAGCGGCGGCTGAGAATTTTGGTGGCAAGGTCTTCGCGTAGCGACCCCTTGGATCGAGCGTGCTCCGAGCGCGCTTGACGGTTGGCTGGCTACTCTTGGGCCTCGGTTGCGCGAGCGATCCGGGTGACGGCGGGCCTGCAGGCGCCTCGGCGGGCGCCAGCGGCGTTGGGGTCTCGGGCAGCGCAGGAGCGGTGGGCGGCGGTACGGCGATGGCCGGCTCAGGTGGAGCGAGCGGCAGCGCGGCCGGCGCCGGCGCCGGTGGCGTGGCGGCGGCCGGCTCCGCGAGCGGCAGCGCAGGCAGGGCGGAGGGCGGCGCAGCGGGCGGCGGCTCGCCCGCTGGAGGCGGCGGAGCCGGTGGTGAGGCTGGTGGCGGAGCCGGCGGGACGGCCGCGGGCGGCGTCGCTACCGGTGGTCGAGATGCGGGGCCCCGCGTCCCGCTGACCATCTACCTGGCGGGTGATTCCACGGTCTCGCAATACACCGATACGCCGAGCCCCAACGATCAGGCCGGCTGGGGCCAGATGCTGCACGAGCTCTTCGACGCGACGGCCAAGATAGACAACCGCGCGGTAGGTGGCCGCACCGCGCGGCGCTTCATCGACGAAGGCACGCTCGACAAGCTTTTGACCAGCATCCAGGCCGGTGACTACTTGTTCGTTCAGTTCGGGACGAACGACAGCAACAAGAGCGCGACGTACACGCTCAATGGCCAGACGATTCCGTACTACTTGGATCCCGCGACCGACTTCAAGACGTACCTCCGCCGGTACATCCAAGGCGCGCGCGACAAGCAGGCTACGGCCGTGCTGGTGACGCCACCGCCGCGCAACTCCGCTTACTGCACCGGCGGTAACGGCACGGGTAGCCATGCTGCCGCCATGCGTGAGCTGGGCGCGTCCGAATCGGTGGCGGTGGTCGACCTCAATCAGAAGGCCGTCGACTACCTGAAGGCCATCTGCCCTTCACCTACGCCGGAAGACTTCTTCCTCGTGAAGTCGGACGGCGGGGTCGACGGCACACATTTTCAGGAGAATGGCGCGCGAAAGCTGGCTGGGTTCGTGGCCGCGGGCGTGAAGGAAGCCAACTTGCCGCTCGCGCGCTACCTCGAGTAGCCCGCTTCGCGCGCGATCACGAATAGCCCGAGCGGAGTCGAGCCAGAGATGACACGAATGACGAGAAGCATCGGCGTGGTGATGGGCTGGTCATGGCTCGCGGCGAGCGTGCTCACGGCCTGCGGCGCGGAGGCCCCTGATGACTCACCCTTTGGGGTGAGTGGAGCGGGCGCGGGCGCACAGGTGGCGGGGTCGGCCAGCGGCGGCGCGAGCGGCGCCGCTGCCGGTGGCGCCGGAGCTGCGGGCGGAAGCCAGGCGGGAGCCGGCGCTGCCAGCGCTGGACTCGGCGGAGTTGCCACCGGCGGAGTTGCCACCGGGGGAGTTGCCGGCATGGCGGGCGCCGCCGAAGGCGGCGGAGGTGGCAACGTAGCGACCGGCGGCAACGCGGCAGCCGGCGGTAGCGGCGGGGCCGACGGCAGCGCGGCAGGCGGCAGCGCGGCAGGCGGCAGCGCGGGAGCCGGCGGCGCGGGAGCACCGAAAAAGCCGCTCAAAGTCTGGCTGGCAGGTGATTCGACCATGCAGAGCTGCAGCTCGGCGTGTCCGTGCGGCTGGGGCGGCCGCTTCGACGAGCTCTTCGACGCCGACGTGACGGTCGTCAACCGCGCGATCGGCGGCCGCAGCATCCAAACCTGGTTGTACGAGGGCGCGGTGACGACCTCGAAAGACGCCGCGGGCGAGTGCTCTCTCAGCTCGTCCAACTACTCCCCGCGCTGGAGCGAGATGCTCGACGCCGCGACGGGCATGAAAGCAGGTGACTACCTCTTCATCCAGTTCGGCATCAACGACTCGACCAGCGAGTGTCCGCGCCACGTCGGACAGGAGAAGTTCCAGAGCTACCTCGGCGTGATGGCCAAGGCGGCGCTCGAGCGCGGAGCGACGCCGGTGTTCCTCACGCCGGTGAGCTCCATCTCGTGCAGCGGCGCGAGCGCCGTCGGCACGCGCGGCGGCTTCGTGACCTCGACGAAGACGGCCGCCACCGCGAGCTCGGCGACGCTCATCGACTTGCATCAGCTCAGCGTCGATCGCTACACCGCGCTCGGGCTGTGCCCCAACGACAAGAACTATGCGGCGGGCAAGGTGGGCGCGTTCTTTTGCGAAGACCACACCCACTTCGAGGACGCGGGCGCGGCCGAGATCGCCAAGCTCGTCGCCAAGGCCGTCGTGGACGCGAAGCTGCCGCTCGCCCGCTACGTCCGGCCCTGAGCGCTCGCTTCTGTCTCCAAAGTGAGCGCCCGCGTGAAGTAACCGCTCACTCGCCGCGCGAGGCCGTCCCGGGGGCCGCGCGTTTCGCCGGCAGCGAATGAGGGGTCGCGGGAGCGGATCATGTGCATGGGGGCGGAATCGTAGGCGCGCTAGGGAATCCGCGCTATGGTCCGGAGGCTCAGATCATGGCGGAATCGGCTGTCTCCGCAGGCCACGTGCTCGTTGGCCGCTATCGGCTCGAGACACAGCTTGGCGCGGGCGGCATGGGCACGATCTGGCGAGCTCAACATTTGGTGTTGAACGCTCCCGTGGCGGTCAAGGTGATCGACCGCACGGCCGTCCCCGACGAAGAGACGCTCTCGCGCTTCATGCGTGAAGCGCAGTCGGCGGCGGCGCTGCGCAGCCCGCACGTCGTGCAGATCCTCGACTACGGCATCGACGGCAAGGTGCCCTTCATGGCGATGGAGCTGCTCGAGGGCGAGAACCTCGCCCAGCGCATCAAGCGTCAAAAGCGCCTCACGCCCCAAGAGACGGCGCGCGTGCTCTCCCACATCGGCCGCGCCATCGGCCGGGCGCACGAAGCCGGTATCGTCCACCGTGACTTGAAGCCCGAGAACGTCTTCTTGGTGAAGAACGAAGACGAAGAGATCGCCAAGGTGCTCGACTTCGGCGTCGCCAAGGTGGAGCGGCACGCGCTCTCGGAGGGTACGCGCACGCGCACGGGCTCGATCCTCGGAACCCCGTTTTACATGAGCCCCGAGCAGGCCCAGGGCAACCGCACCGTCGACTCGCGCTCGGACTTGTGGGCGATGGGCGTCATCGCGTTCGAGTGCTTGACCGGTAAGCGCCCGTTTTACAGCGACGGACTGGGCGATTTGGTGCTCGCGATTTGCGTGCGCGACATCCCTCAACCGTCGTCGCTGGCCAGCGTGCCCATCGGCTTCGACGCCTGGTGGAACCGCGCCGTCGCGCGCGACCCCGAGAAGCGCTTCCAAACCGCGAAAGAGCTGACCGATTCGCTGCGCGAAGCGCTCGGGCTCGAGGCCAAAGACGCTTCGCGAGAGTCGCCGCGCTCGACGCCGGAGATCCAAGTCACGAGCGCGCCCGAAACGGCCCGCGACTCGGCCCCCCCCACTCCGGCGACCGATCCGCTCCTGGCGGGTGGACCGCTTTCCGGCGTCGCGCCGAGCGCGCTGACGATTCGCGCCGATGACGCGTTGCCGAACGCGGCTACCATCGTCGCCAGCGCCACCGAGCCTCTGCCGGCGCTCACCGAGCGGCAGTTCAGCACGACACAGAAGAGCCCGCCGTCCGTGCCCGTGCGCGCCTCCGACGGCACCGGCATCGTCATCGGCGTCGCGGCCGCGGCGTTGTTCGTGGGTCTCATCGCGGGCGTGATGCTCTTGAGGAGCAACAACGGCGCGGCCGATCCGGACCGCGCGCTTCCGCCCCCGCTGCCGAACGTGGCGCGTCAACCGATCGAGCCGCGCATCAAAGGCAAGGCCGCGCCGCCGGCGCCGGAGCCATCGGCCCCCGCCGAGCGTCCCGTGCTCGAGTTCCTACCCGACGACGCCGAGCCGACCTCGCGCTCGGAGACGGCGCCCTCGGAGAGCTCGGCGCCCGAACGGGGACCGGCCAAGGGGGACGCCGCACCTACCCCCAGCGCGACCCCGCAAACCCCTCCCGCAGGCTCGGCTCAGCCCGACGCGGGTTGGGTCAAGCCGGCCTGGGCCATCCCCGACGGGGACCCAGTTCGCCACGATCCCATCAGCGAGTGACGGCGCGGCCTGCCCGCCTTAAGTTGAAGGGTACCCCCCCAACCACGAGGAGTGAGCCGTGATCTCGACGCGCGCCCAGAACGACGGCCTGCCGCATACGCTCCTGGTTTCCAGCATCGTCTCGGGCGAGGCGCTGCCGCCGCTCGCGACCTTCGAGCGCAGAAGCCCCGCCAACCGTGACGACGTGGTCACGATCGCGACGGCGTCGTCGCGCGAGCAAGTGTTCGCGGCGTGCGAGGCGGCACGCGAGGCGGCGCCAGTCTGGGCGAAGGTGCCTGCGCCCGAACGCGGTCGCGTGCTCTCGCGCCTCGCCGCGCTGCTCGTGGGCGAAAAAGAAAAGCTGTCGCGCTTCGTTTCACGCGAGGTGGGCAAGCCCTTGCGCGAAGCGCGCGGCAGCGTTCAAGAAGCGATCGACACCGCCGAGTTCTTTCAGAGCGAAGGTCGTCGCCTCTACGGACAAACCGTACCGAGCGAGCTGAGCTCCAAGGAGCTGTTCACGTACCGTCGGCCCATCGGCGTGGTGGGCCTGATCACGGCCGGCAATTTCCCGATCGCGGTGCCCAGCTGGAAGATCATCCCCGCGCTTTTGTGCGGAAATACCGTGGTCTGGAAGCCCTCCGACGACGCGCCGGGGACGGCCGCGCTCTTCTTCGAGCTGCTGCGTCGCGCGGGCGTGCCGGCGGGGGTGCTGAACATCGTGCACGGCGGCGGCGCGGGCGGCGCGGGCGAATACCTGATCGAGGCCGTCGACGCGGGGCTCGTCGACAAGATCTCGTTCACCGGATCCACCGAGGTGGGCCGCAAGATCGGCGAAGTGTGTGGGCGACGCCTGCAGGTCCCGTCGCTCGAGCTCGGCGGTAAGAACCCGCTCGTCGTTTTGGCCGACGCGGATCTGGAGCTGGCCGTGGAAGGCGCGGTGTGGGCCTCTTACGGCACCGCGGGGCAGCGCTGCACGAGCGCCGGCAACTTGATCGTGGATCGCCGGGTGATGCCGGCGTTTCGCGAGCGCTTCGTGCGGCGGGCGAGCTCGCTCAAGATCGGCCATCCGCTCGATGAGCAGAACGACTATGGCCCCTTCATCAACCAACGCTTCTTGGAGCGCTGGATAGCGCAGCGCGCGACCGGTCTGAGCGAAGGCGCCACGCTCTTGCTCGACGGCAAGCGAGTCGCTGCGGGCGACGAGACGCCTGGGTTCTCCGGCGACGCCGCGCGCGGGCTCTACGCTACGCCGCGCCTGTTCGACAACGTGCGCATCGACATGCGAGTGGCGCAGGAGGAGTGCTTCGGCCCCACCGTGAACTTGATCGAGGTCGACGGCTTGGACGAAGCGATTCGTGCCGCCAACGGTACGCCCTACGGCTTGTCGAGCGCCGTGTACACGCGTGACGCGCACGCCATGCTGCGCTTCAAAGAAGAGATCCGCGCCGGCATGACCAGCATCAACAACAGCACCACCGGCGCGGAGGCGCACCTGCCCTTCGGAGGCAACGGCTGGAGCGGCAACGGCACGCGTGAGTCAGGCATTTGGGTGCTCGACGCCTACACGCGCTGGCAGGCCGTGAACGTGGATTTGTCGGGCAAGCTGCAGAAGGCCCAGATCGACCTGAGCGATCCGGAGGGGGCGGAGACCGCGCCGCTCGCGACCGCCGGCGCCGCCATTCCTTGACCGAGGCGTCGGCGCCGCGGGTGGTCGCAGTCGCTGGCTCAGCGTTTGCGGCTTGCGACGAGCGCGCGACCGAGCGATAGCGGCGCCATGCTCACGACGATGGCCCTCTCTCACGGCGACGCCATGGCAATGGTGGACGCGATCCGAGCTCGGCTCGAGGCAAAGCAGCTCGCGGCGGCGGTCGCGGTCGTCGACGCTCATGGCGAGCTGCTCGCGTTTCTGCGCAGCGATGGTTGCCGGCTCTCGTGCATCGCGGTCGCGATCAACAAGGCGTACACGGCGGCGCGGGAGCAGAGCGAATCGAAGGCGCTCGGCGACGCCGCGAAAGAGCGCGGCTTCCCGCTCACGAATTTCGGCGAGCTGCGCTACGTGACCTGGGGCGGTGGCGTGCCGCTCCGCAGCGCCGGGCAAGTCGTCGGCGCGGTGGGCGTCAGCGGCCTCAGTGAAGAAGAAGACATCGAGCTCGCCCAGCTCGCCGCCGCGTTGCTCCCGTCTTAGCAGCCGTCGGGGCCGCAGACGGCGCCCTCGGCGAAGTCTTCGGCCTTGCCGCGCTCGGACAAGGCTTGGTGCAGGGCGCTCAGCAGCACTTGCGGAGGCTGCGCGCCGCTGACGGCGAAGCGGCGATCAATCACGAAGCAGGGGACGCCGCTGATGCCGAGCTCGTGCGCCTGGGCTTCGTCGGCGCGCACCTCGTCGCGCAGCTGATCGGAGGCGAGCACGTCGCTGACTTCGCCTTCGTCGAGCCCGGCCTCGACCGCGAGCCGAGTGAGCGTGGCGTGGTCGCTCATCAGCTGCCCCTCTTCCAGGTAGGCCCGGAAGAAGCGCTCTTCGACCTCGCCTTGACGGCCGCGCAGCTTGCCGAGCTGCACGAGGCGATGCGCGTCGAACGTATTGCCGGAGCGGATGCGCTCGAAATCGAAGCTCAAGCCCTCTGCTCGCGCGAGCTCGCTCAAGCGCTCGCTGTTCAGGCGCGCCTGCTCGACGCTCATGCCGTACTTCTTGGCGAGACGTTCGGCGTGGGAAATCGAAGGATCGCGCTCCTTCGGGGCAGCGGGGTCCAGCTCGAACGCGTGCCACACGACCTCGACGTCGTGCGGGAACTCTTTCAGCGCGCTCTCGAGCCGGCGCTTGCCGACGTAGCACCACGGGCACGCGATATCCGACCAAACATCGACTTTGAGCGCAGACATGCGCATCAACCTAAGGCCAATCGGCCGCGCCGCAACCCGGATGCCCAGCCGGCACCGCGCAGCCTTTTTCTGGGGTAGAGTCGCTCGACTAGAAATGGAAGCGAGCAGTAGCGCAGCAGATTGCATCACTTGCTACGGCAAGGGCGAGATCGTCGACGACTTCGGGCCCAGCCGCTGTCCGGACTGCGGCGGCGCGGGTAAGCAGCTCGACGGCAACACCAAGACCGAATGGCGCTTGCGCGACATCGAGGGCGGGCACGTCGGCACCGCGCACGGCTGCGAGGCCGACGTGCGCTGGCTCGCCTTCGAGCTGCGCCGCGCGCGCGAGGCGCTCCTGCAAATCGTCACGCGCAGCCAAGACGCCGACGATGACGACGCGCTCGCTCGCGACGTGCGTCACGTGGCCATCGAGGCGCTCTCGCTCTACGCCAAGATCGACGCCAAGAGCTGAGGCGGCGCAAGCCAGCGTCCCGCGCCCGGAATGGCGCGCCGCGCGGCCGCGGCTACGGAAGCGGTCCAGTCGTGCTCAGCGCGGCCGACTCCGGCACTTCGCGATCGGGCATGGTCGCGCGCGCCACGCCGAGCAGGCCGAGAGCGACCGCGAACAACAAGGCCGCCACCGAGCGTTGCTGGCGCCAGCTCAGCGACTCGACGAGCTCTTGCAGGCGCAAGCCGAGCTGACCTTCACGGCCGCGGAGCTCGTAAGAGAAGCCGTTGAACAGCGAGCGGTGGCGCTCGGCGCGGGCAGGCGACGGCGTTGCCCACTCGTCATCGGCGCTGCGCTCGCGCCGTTCGAACCACTCACGCCGCCGCGGCGGAGGCCCGCTGCTCGGACGTGCAGCCTTCGCGTCGCGCCTCGCGCGATCGTAAGCCCGCCGCAGCGACGCATCGAGCAGCACGCGAGCCGCGGCGTTCAGGCGCTTCGTGCGCGCCACCGCGTCCGGCTCTTCGCGGTTGAGATCAGGATGACTTACCCGCACTTGACGCCGGTATGCCACCCGAATCTCGGACTCGGTCGCGTCCGGCAGCACCGCCAGCTCCGCGTAAAGATCCGTCTCCAGTACGTCTTTTCCGAGCCGCATCCAACCTCCAGTGAGCGCGCCGACCGAGCCTGACAATCCCGAGCTTGCGAAGTTCCCACGCCTGGCGGATTTTCTGGGTCATGGAGCCCACCCAGCCCGCCTGTCGCCTCTTCGTGTACGGCTTGCTGCTCCACGGTGAGAGGGAGCATTCGCTGCTCGAAGACGCGCAGCTGCTAGGCGAAGCGCGCACCGCAGCGGAGTATACGCTGGTGGACCTCGACATCTACCCGGTGCTCCTCGTCGGTGGGCAGGTGTCGGTGCTCGGCGAGGTGTACGAGGTCAGTCCGCACCTGCGGTTCAAGCTCGACGTCCACCACCAATGCCCCGCTTTGTTCCGGCGCGTCAGCGTCGCGCTCGAAGACGGCACGCAGGCCGAGACCTACGTCATGGACGACGAGAAGGTCCGTGGAAAGCGGCGATTGCGCGGGGGCAGCTGGCGCGCGCGCTTCGAGCCGCGGAGGAGCAACTTGCCGCCGGGCCCCATGACCGAGTACGCGCGCAAGCGCTTCAGCTGATTCGTGAGACCAGAGGCGTGTTAGCGTGCCTCACTCGGCTCGGGCAGGGCGCCTGGGCCAGCCGAGGTCGGACCGAAACTTGTCATGAGCACACCGTCGATGGTGCTTCTGTGCGCAGGCGCGGCTGCGGGGCTTTCGGGGGTGTGGGCCCTTTCGGGTCTGTCGGAGAGGTCGGCGCTGCGCGTAAGTCCCCGGGTGATCGCGGCGGCGGCGGTCGGGCTCGCAGGTGTGGGCGCCGTGCACTTTGGCGCGCCGATGCTGATGCGAGGTGAGCTCGGCCTGCCGGCGCTGTTCGGGCTAACGGGGGCGCTCGCGCTCGCGGCGGGAGCCGCCAAGCTCGACGCTGCGCTCGCCGACCGCGATGGGCCGCGCGCGCTGCGAAGGGCTTCGGGGCTCTTGGTGGGTAGCCTGCTCTGCATGGCCGCGGTGGCGGCGGTCAGCTTGGAGCTCGTGCTCACGTCGCTCTCGCACGCGCGGCATGGCTGGGCCTACATGCTGCCGAGCCTCGCGAGCCTGCTGATCGTGTTCGCCGGCCGCGCGCGTTTGGCCGGGGGCGCGGCGCTGGCCCTAGGCGCGCGCACCCTCGTCATCGCTGCGGCCGGTGTGCTGCTGCTCGCGGGGGCCCGCGGCGTAGTTTCGCCGCCGGCCTCGGCGCCGGCCGCAGATCCCGCCCGACTCTCTGCCGCACCGGTCGATACGCCGCTGAGCGCGGCTCCGGCGGCGACTGCGCCCGTCGAGATCTCGCCAGCGCCGCCCGTGTCCGCGTCCGCCTCCGCCTCCGCACCTGTCGAAGCACCCGCCGCGGCGGCTCCGGTCGAGTCAGCCTCCGCTCCGCTCGCGGCGTCCGCGCCTGCTCCCGTAGGCGTCGCCGGGCAGATACTGATCGAATCGATCGCCCCACGCGGCATCCTCGAAGCCGACGCGCGGGGAGGCGTCGTTCGCCGTCTCGACAAGCTGCAAGCTTGCTTGGCGGAGTCGCCGAATCAGAGCGGAACGCTGACGCTGAAAGTCGGAATCGATGCCTCCGGCAGCGTCGGCTACTGTCGTGCGCTGGGCGGTGATTTGGTAGATACGCCGCTCGCGGCGTGCTTGCTTCCCGCGTTCTATAAGATGGGCTTCGCGGCTCCTGCTTCCGGTGCCGCGCACTTCGAAATCACGCTGCGCGCGCCGGCTCGCTGACGCTCGGCTCCCGGGGTAGCGAGATCCCGCACCTCAGCGCACGCCGTAGCCGCCGTGGGTCGGCGGAGCAGCCTCGGCCTCTGGGTCAGAAGGGAAGCTTCTGTCGACCGAGGCCGATGATTGGATGTTATCGTTTCGAATTCTGTTCAGTCTCATGAACGGGGAGCGTTGGTCGTATTGGCTGGAGGATCCTTATTATGGCTGGACGTCGGCTAGCCGCGCGAGACAGTAGATGAGCGCCTCGGCCCCCCGTAAGAAGCGGGTTTTCGTGTCGCTGGGGGTTCGCGTCACCATCCCCGTCGTGCTGCTGGTCATGACGGTGGCGGTCGGGGTGTACCTCGGCCTCGTGCGACAATCGGAGTTGACGCTGCTGAGGTCGAAGGAGCTCGCCGCCGACATGGTGGTCAAGCTGACCTCGGTGTCGATCCTGCCGGCGGTGGTCTTCGGCGATCAGCAGGAGATGCAGAGAGCGGTCGACAACCTCGCGCGCAACCCCGACGTCTCCGATGTCGAGCTGTGGGGCTTCGAAGCCTCTGCGCTCGGGGGAGGCGAGGGCCTTTTGGCGGAGTTTCACCGCGCGGGCGCGAAGCGGCTCGGCCGACCCGATTCGGCCAAGAGCGGGCGGACGCGCGACGCCGAGGCGGTCGACGTGACCGAGCCGATCATCAGCCTCGAAGGCAAGCCCGTGGCCGCGATCGTCGTGCGCTTCTCCACCGCGCGCGAAGCCGCGTCGCTGCGCCAGCTGTCTCGACAAATATCGTACGTGTCGGTCGCGACCGCGCTCTGCCTCGCGCTCGCCATTTTGATGGTCGTGCATCGGGCCGTGGTGCGCCCCGTCAAGCGGTTGGAAGCGGCGGCGGAGCTGCTCGCGCGCGGTGAGGAGCACGACCTACGACGCGACCGCGCGCGCCTGGCCGACGAGGTGGTGCTGCTGGCCGACAAGTTCGCGGAGATGGCCGACGCCGTACGCGACCGCGAGCGGCGCCTGAACGTGCGCAACGCCGAGCTAAAGCTCATCCTCGACAGCGTCGAACAGGGGTTCTTGACCGCGCGCGTCGACGGTACGCTGCTGCTGGAGCGCTCGGCCATCGTCGCGACGTGGGCGGGCGAGCTGGGCACTGACGCGACGCTGTGGTCGCTGGTGGAGAAGATCGATCCGGTGGCGGGCAGCTGGCTGCGCTCGGCGTGGGAGCAGGTGGCCTCCGACGTGCTGCCGCTCGAGGTCGCCATCGACCAGCTCCCCAAGCGCATCGACCGGGAAGACCGCCACTTCAGCCTGGCGTACCACCCGGTCGTCGTCGCGGAGCAGCTGCAGCACGTGGTGGTCGTGATGACCGACATCACCAGCGAGGTGCAGCGCCAGCGCGCGCTCGCCGAGCAGCACGAGTTCGCGGCGCTGGTCGACCAATTCGTGCGTGATCGGCGCGCCTTCCGGGCATTTTGGGCGGAGGCGACGCGCCTCGTCGACAAGATCTTGGAAGAGCAAGGCAGCTCGAGCGAGCTCTTGCGCCGCAGCGTCCACACCCTGAAGGGGAACGCGCGCTTCTTCGGCCTGAGCCGGGTCGCCGCCCTCTGCCACGAGCTCGAGACGTCGATGGCCGAGCGCGACGAGCTTCAGCTCACGCCGCGCGAGCGCCAAGAGCTGCGCGAGCTGTGGGGGGCCTTGCGTCAACGCATCGAGCCGCTGCTGCAGGGCGCGATGGTCTTCCTCGAGGTGTCGGAGGACGAATACAAACGCCTGCTCGCCGCGATCGGCGCGCGCGAGCCCTACCCGAAAATCGAGCAGCTGGTGCGGGGCCTGCGACGCGAGTCCATCAGCGACCACCTGGAGCGAGCCAAGGGCATGCTCGAAGACGCGAGCGCTCGACTCGGCAAGAGCACGCCGCGCGTCGAGGTGAAGAGCGACGGGCTGCGCGTGCCGCCGGGCCCGTGGGCCCCGTTTTGGAGCGTCTTTTCCCACGTCCTGAACAACGCCATCGATCACGGTGTCGAGAGCGACGACGCCCGGCGCGCCGTAGGCAAGGCGCTGCCGGCGCGCATCGGCCTCTCCAGCCGCGCGCAGGGCGACGACGTCGTCATCGAGGTCAGCGACGATGGCTCCGGCATCGACTGGGACCAGGTTCGAGTCATCGCGTCGGAGCGGGGCCTGCCCGCCCAGTCGATGCATGACCTGAAGCAGGCGCTGTTCGCCGAAGGCTTCTCGCTCAGGCAGGACGTTACCGAGAGCTCGGGGCGCGGCGTCGGCCTCGCGGCGGTCAAGCACGTCGTCACGGCGATGGGCGGCCGCATCGACGTCGACAGCAGCCTGAGCGTCGGAACGACGTGGCGCTTTCAATTTCCGCTCGCGAACCTGCGCGACGCGGGCGCAGAAGGGGGTGACTCGTGAGATGGAGACGTGCCACGGCCGGCTTCGTGCTCGGCGTTCTCGCGTTCTGGGCCTCGCCGGCGCTGGCCGAAGACACCTCCGCGCTGGAGGGGCTGTTGAGCGAGCCGATCGTCTCTTCGGCTTCGAAGCAGTCGGAGGGAGCCAGCTCGGCGCCGGCGCTCTCCACCAGCTTGAGCGCCGAAGACTTGCGCCGCTACGGGGTGCGCACGCTAGCCGAGGCGCTCGACTTCTTGGCGATCGCGGTCAGCTCGTCCGACAACCTCGACGGCGGTGAGATCGGCGCGCGCGGCGTGCTGCTCACCGGCGACCGCGGCAGTCATTTCTTGGTCTTGGTCGACGGCTACGCGCTCAACGATCCGCTGCGCGGCAGCTCGACCTTGGGCGCGCGGGCGGGCCTACCGATCGAGCTGATCGATCACATCGAAATCATCGTCGGGCCTGGCTCGGTGCTCTACGGCTCCAACGCCATGTTCGGCGTCGTCAACGTCTTCACCAAGCGCGCCAAAGACTACGAAGGTGTGCGCGTGATCGTCGAGTCGGCGCTGCCGATCAACGTGCGGGCGGCGGTGGGCGCGGGCGCGACGTTCGACGTGCTGGGTGAGGGTGGAGAAGTCACGACTCAGATCGAGTACTTTCAGCAGCGCGGCCCGGATTTCTTCTTCGACGCCGAGAACACGGGCGTGGATCGCTTCACGGGCCAGCGTGGTCGCAACACGCGCGACGGCGGGCCGACCGGCATTTGGGGCGGCGCCCGCGTCCGCGACTCGCTCTACACGCGCGGCCCATCGGGGCTCGTGCGCGTCGCCCTGGGCAACACCGAGCTCCACCTTCAGGGCTCGCGCTTCGAGAGCGCAACGCCGACCGGCCCGGGCGACTTCGATGATCCCGACGCGGGCGACACGGAGACTCGCTTGCTGGTGGGACTGCGCCATCGCGTCGCCGTGTCGACCCTGCTCGACCTATCCGGTCGCCTCTATGCCTCGTACTACGAGACGGAGAGCGCCTTCGTCACGTCTCGCGGCGTGCTGTGTCCGTTCGGGCTCGTGACTTGCAACTACGTCGACAGTGGCAGCGCGACCGCGGTGGGTCTCGAGCTGCAGAGCAGTTGGGATTGGTTCCGTGACGGTCGCTTCGTCACCATCTTGGGCGCGGACGCGCGTCGGCGCGGCATCAAGACCACGAGCGACACCCAAGACGTCGAGACCGGCGCGTCGCTGTACCCCGGCACGAAGGGCCTCGACGATTCCAACATCACCCTCGCCGGTTATGCCCAGCAAACCTGGTCGGTCTCGCAAGGCGTGAAGCTGAGCGGCGGAGCGCGCGTCGATTCGGACCCCCGCTTCTCGCCGGTGGTCACGCCGCGCGTCGCCGCGAGCTTCGGCGCCTGGGACGGCGGTACGCTCAAAGGCTCGTATTCGCAGGCTTTTCGGGCGCCGAGCTGGGACGAGTCCGACAACGCGACCTCGCGCCGCATCCAGGCCGACGACTTGAAGCCGGAGAAGGTGGAGTCATTCGACGTCAACGTGGAGCACCACGTCGGCACGCATCGCCTGACGCTGGGCGGGTTTTACTCGCAGTGGGACAACCTGGTCGAGCTGGCGCCGCTGTCGAGCGCGGAGGCCATCAGAGCCATCCGCGACGGGCGCACCACCGTGCCGTTCACGCCCGGCATTCAGCTGACCCAGTATCGCAACACGAGCGAGGTGACGAGCTACGGCTTGCACACCGGCTTCGAAGGCTCGCTGCGCCAAGGCTTCTTCTTGTACGGGCTCTCGCTCACGGCCGCGATCGCGGAGAAGAGCACGGAGGAGGGCACCCAGCGCCTCCCGGTGGCGCCCCAGCTGTTCGGCAACGCCCGCACGGCCTTCGTGCTCGGCGGGGATTTGCCGACGCTGTCGCTCGCTGCGCACCTGCTCGGTCCGCGCCCTGCGGATCTCTCCGACGGCCAGTTCGATCCGGACCCCTACGCGCCGGCGCAGCTGCAGCTGAGGCTCGCGCTCAGCGGCGACGTGCCCTTCTTGAAGAGCCTGAGCTACCGCGCTAGCGCGAGCTACGCCGCCGCGGAGCGAGGCGCCTACGTGGTGGGCCCCGTGACGCGACAGAGCGCGGAGCAGCCGTCACCGCAGCTGAACCCTGTCGACCGCTTCAGAACGAGCGTGGGATTGCAGTATGTTTTCTAGGCGAAAGCTGCTCACGGCCTCGGCGGCCCTGCTGGGGCTTTGCCTGCCGCGCTCGAGCTTCGCGCAGAGCATGCCCGTGCCGACCGGTGCGCAAGCGGAGCTGCTCGCCAAGCTGGCCGGCTTCGACCGCAACTTCGCGGCGCGCGCCGGGGGCAAGGCCGTGATCTTGCTGGTCACGATGCCGGGCCAAGCCGAATCCGCGAAGGCGGCGCTCGAGATGAAAGCGGCCTTGTCGCGCCTACCGACGGTGGGGAACCTGCCCCACGAAGAGCTGATGCTCAACTTCTCGAACGCGGCCGCGCTCGCCGAGCAGGTGCGCGCGAAGCGAGCCGCGATCGTCTACTTCGGCCCGGGCTTCGACAAGCAGGCCGCGGCGATCCGTGACGCGCTCACGTCTCTCGACGTGCTGAGCGTGGGCGCGCTGCCCGAGTACGTGCCGAACGGCATCGTGCTCGGGTTCGATCTGGTCTCCGGGCGTCCCAAGCTGCTCATTCACGTCGTTCAAGCTCGCAAGCAGAACGTTGCTTTCCCCGGCTCCGTGCTGAGCCTGATGAAAGTTCACCCTTAGTAACCCGCAACGAGGCGCTCGCTTCAGACAAAGGATCTCACATGGCTTCGAAAATCGTCGATTTCTCCGTGCTGGCCCTGGCCTGCGTCACTTCCGTCGTGGGCTGTGGAGGCGAAGACACGGAGGAGGCGAACGCCCCTGTCTGCGAGTCGCTGCCGCCGCTGGCCGAGAAGGACAGCTACAAAGTAGGCTTCGCTCAGCTCTGGGAAGATCGCGGCCCGTGGCGTGACGCCAACACCGCCAGCATGAAGGAAGAAGCCGAGAAGCGCGGCTACGAGCTGGTCTTCGACCCCGGCACCTCCCCCGACCCCGCCGAGCAGGTGCAGCGCATGCAGGCGTTGATCCGCGAGAAGGTCGACGTGATCTTCATCGCGCCACACGACGAGACGGTGCTGGCCCCCTCCGTGGTGGCCGCGCGTCGCGCTTGCATTCCGACGTTCGTCGTCGATCGCGCCGTCCACCCCGACGTCGCGATCCCGGGTGAAGACTACGTGTCGTACCTCGCCTCCGACTTTCGGCGTGAAGGCGAGCTCGCGGCGGAGTGGCTCATCGAAAAGACCGGCGGCAAAGCGCAGATCATCCAGCTGGAGGGCACGGTGGGCTCGACGCCGGGCGTGGAGCGCAAGCAGGGCTTCGATGCGCTCATCGACGAGGAGCCCGAGATGAAGATCCTGACCTCCGAGAGCGCCGACTTCAACGAGGACAAAGCGTACCAGGCCACCCTGCGTCTGATGAAAAAGCACCCGACCGCCAACGTCATCTACTCGCACAACGACGCGATGTCGTTCGGTGTCGTCACGGCGCTGGAAGAGCTCGGCAAAGTGCCCGGAGAAGACGTGCTGATCGTGTCGATCGACGGCACGAAGAAGGCCACCGAGTACATCCTCGAAGGCAAGATCGGCGTCGTCGTGGAGTGTAACCCCAAGTTCGGCCCGATCGCGTTCGACACGATGCTCGACTACGCCGCCGGCAAGAAGGTGCCGCTGCGCATCAACAACGTCGACCGGGTCTTCGATATCGACAACGCCGAAGAGTACCTGCCCGAAGCCTACTGACGCGCCGTCGGGCGCGCGATTTCAGGTGCAAGCTAGCTTGGGCGACGCGTCACGGGTCGTCTGCCTGGCGTAGCTCCGTGAGCCCGCGCCTGGCCAAGGCCGAGCGGCTGGCACCGAGCCGAGCGTGTGACGTCCTGCCACCGGCCATTTGCCGCAAACTTTCGGAAACCCGAGCGCCCTGAAACTCCGCGGTGAAGTCGGAGCGCGAAGATGGTAAGTGGCAGGGCTCCCTCGAAGGTCACATGGACACGGCAGCAGAAGAGCTCCCCCGCCTCGTTATCGAAGGACTTTCACCCCAGCTGGACTGCGGGCGCTACCCGATCAAGCGCCTGCTCGGGCAGACGGTCGACGTCGCCGTGAACATCTTCAAAGATGGGCACGACCTGATCGCGGCCCACATCTTGTACCGACCGCTGGGCGCTGACGAGTTCCGGACCGCGCCGCTCGCTTACCACTTCAACGAGGACCGCTGGTACGGCTCGTTCAAGGCGGATCGGCTGGGTCGCTGGGAATACACGGTCGAGGCCTGGCCCGATCGTTACGGCACTTTCCGCAGCGATTTGGGCAAGCGACTCAACGCCGGTCAAGACGTGCGCTCCGAGCTGCTGGAGGGCGCCGACATCTTGCTCAAGCAGTCGCGCTTCTTGAAAGGCGAGGCCAGTAGGCGCATCAAAGACGCGGCCCAGAAGCTGGCCGACGCCTCGCTCAGCCTGGAGGAGCGCTTGCGCGTCGCCTTCGCGGACGACGTGGTCGAGACGGTGCGCGCCCCGCTCTTGCCGGGCGACGCCACGCGGCTCGAGCCCCTCCCGCTCAACGTCGATCGCGCCGAGGCCGGCTTCAGCGCCTGGTACGAGCTGTTCCCGCGCTCGCAAGGCAAGGTGCCTGGCAAGCACGGCACGTTCGCCGATACGGCCGCGCGTTTGCCCGAGATCGCGGCCATGGGCTTCGACGTGATCTACCTGCCGCCGATTCACCCGATCGGCGTCGCGCACCGCAAGGGCCGCAACAACTCGGTCACCTGCGAGCCTCACGACGTGGGGAGCCCGTGGGCGATCGGGGGCAAGGAAGGCGGACACGACGCCGTGCACCCCGAGCTCGGCACGATCGACGACTTCGACGCGCTGGTGAAGGCGGCCGCTGATTTCGGCATCGAGATCGCGCTCGATTTCGCGCTGCAGTGCTCGCCCGACCACCCGTGGGTGAAGGAGCACCCGTCCTGGTTCTTCGTGCGGCCCGACGGCACGCTGCGCTACGCCGAGAACCCGCCGAAGAAGTACGAAGACATCTACCCGATCAACTTCTGGTCGGAGGATCGGGAGGCGCTTTGGAACGCCTGCCGCGACCTCATGCTGTTCTGGGTGTCGCACGGCGTGAAGATCTTCCGCGTCGACAACCCGCACACCAAGCCGCTCGCGTTTTGGGAGTGGGCGATCGCCGAAGTGCAGCGCGAGCACCCGGACGTCATCTTCTTGTCGGAGTCGTTCACGCGGCCCAACCGCATGAAGAGCCTGGCCAAGCTCGGCTTCACCCAGAGCTACACGTATTTCACGTGGAAGAACACGTCCTGGGAGCTCAGGGACTACCTGACCGAGCTCACGAAGACGGACATGGTCGAGTATTACCGGCCGAACTTCTTCGCGAATACGCCCGACATCTTGCACGAGTATTTGCAGCACGGCGGGCGCCCCGCGTTCCGGATCCGCTTGATCTTGGCGGCCACGCTGTCGCCCATTTACGGCATCTACAGCGGCTACGAGCTGTGCGAGCACCTCGCGGTCAAACCGGGCAGCGAGGAGTACCTCGACTCGGAGAAGTACGAGATTCGCGTGCGCGACTGGAACGCGCCCGGCAACATCAAGCAAGACGTCAGCAAGCTGAACCGAATTCGCGCGGAAAACGCCGCGCTACACGAGCTCGGTAACCTGGAGATGGTAAACAGCGACTTCGACGGTATCTTCGCCTACCGCAAGCACGCGCCCGGTAACGAGCTACTGGTGATCGTCAACTTGGATCCGCACCAAGCTCACGAGACGACCGTCGACGTGCCGATCGCCGCGCTGGGCATCGAGCCCGGCGAAGCCTACGAGGTCAACGACCTGCTGACCGGGATCCGCTACACCTGGCGCGGCGCGCGCAACTACGTGCGGCTCGACCCGACTGAGCGCGTCGCCCACCTCTTCCGCATCTCCCGTCGCCTCTAATCCGCCCCGCCGGGGAGCCTGCTTCCCTCGCCGACCACTGACCTGACCTGACCTGCCCATGCGCACACGACCCGGTACCCCCTATCCGCTCGGCGCCACCTGGGACGGCGAGGGCGTCAATTTCGCGATCTTTTCGCAGCACGCCACTGGCGTCGAGCTGTGCCTCTACGACAGCGACGCGCCGGAAAAAGAGCTGATCCGCGTCCCCCTGACGGAGCGCACCAACCGCGTCTTCCACATCTACTTGCCCGACGTCCGACCCGGTCAGCTCTACGGGTACCGCGTCGACGGCCCGTACGCTCCCGAGCAGGGTCATCGCTTCAACCCGAGCAAGCTACTGCTCGACCCCTACGCCAAGGCCATCTCCGGCGAGGTGCGCGGCCTCGACGAAATGTTCGGCTATCGCCTGCGCGATCCGCAGGGCGATCTGTCCAAGAGCGACCTCGACAGCGGCCCCTACATGCCCAAGTCGGTCGTGGTGGAGACGGCTTTCAGCTGGGGTGACGATCGACCGCCGAACGTGCCCTGGAGTCGCACGTTGATTTACGAGTGCCACGTGCGCGGCATGACCATGCGCCACCCCGAGGTGCCTCCGCACCTGCGCGGCACGTACCTGGGGTTGGCCTCCGACGCCATCATCGATCACCTCAAGAGCCTCAACGTCACCGCCATCGAGCTCTTGCCGATTCACCACCCCGCGGGCGAGCGCAGGCTCGAAGACCTGAACCTCACCAACTACTGGGGTTACAACACGGTCGGCTTCTTCGCCCCCGATCCGCGCTACGCCACCGGCGTGCTCGGTCAGCAAGTGACCGAGTTCAAGACGATGGTGAAGGCCTTTCACCGCGCCGGCATCGAGGTGATCCTCGACGTCGTCTACAACCACACCGGCGAGGGCTCGCAAGAGGGGCCCACGGTGTGCTTCCGAGGTATCGACAACGCCTCTTATTACCGGCTGAACCCGCAGCAGCCGCGGCACTACATCGACTTTACCGGCTGCGGTAACAGCTTCAACGTGCTGCACCCCCGCGCGCTCCAGCTGGTGCTCGACAGCTTGCGCTACTGGGTCACGGAGATGCACGTCGACGGCTTCCGCTTCGACTTGGCGTCGACGCTCGCCCGCGACCCCTACGAGTTCGACTCGTTTTCGCGCTTCTTTGCCCTCGTGCAGCAAGATCCGGTGCTGCAGCGCGTGAAGCTGATCGCGGAGCCGTGGGACCTCGGGCCGGGCGGCTACCGCTTGGGCGGCTACCCGCCGGGCTGGGCGGAGTGGAATGGCCGCTACCGCGACTGCATTCGGCGCTTCTGGCGCGGCGACGAAGGCCAGGTGCCGGAGCTCGCCTCGCGGCTCTCCGGCTCGAGCGACATCTTCCACGGTGGCGACCGCGGGCCGTACGCCAGCATCAATTTCGTCACGTGCCACGACGGCTTCACGCTGAAGGACCTCGTGAGCTACGAGCGCAAGCACAACGAGGCGAACGGCGAAGACAACCGCGACGGCAACAGCGACAACGCGAGCAAGAACTGGGGCGTGGAGGGCGACACGCGCAGCGCGCAGGTCACGCGGGTGCGTGAGCGCATGATGAAGAACATGCTGGCGACCCTCGCCTTCTCGCAAGGCGTCCCGATGATTTCGCACGGCGACGAGGTCGGCAGGACCCAGAAGGGCAACAACAACGCCTACTGCCAGGACAACGACATCTCTTGGATGCAGTGGGATTTCGACCCCGGCCAGCAGGAGCTGCTCGAGTTCGCGCGCAAAGTATTCGCCATCACGCGCACCAACCCGCTGTTCCGCCGTCGACGATTCTTCGCAGGTGGCACAATTTCCGCCCACGGCGTCAAAGACGTCTCGTGGATCCGGCCCGACGGCGCGGAGATGACCCTAGAAGACTGGGGAAATCCGCGCACGCACATCTTGGGCATGCTGATTCCTGGCGAGGCATCCGACGACGTGGATGAGCGGGGCAGGCCCAACCAGGGCCAGTCGCTGCTGCTGCTGCTCAACGGCAGCAATCGCTCACATAAGTTCGCCTTGCCCAGCTTGCCGCAAAAGGGTCACTGGCAAGAGGTCGTCAACACCGCCCAGGCGACGCAGCGCATCCAAAAGGGCAGCGGAATCAATGTTGCGCCGCACTCACTTGTGCTGCTTTGCTACCTCCTCGACTGATGGCTTCCTTCATCCGCACGCCCGGTTTTCAATCGTCCGACCCAGTCCTTTTGGGCGATGTAGAGAAGCTCACCAGCCTCATCGAAGATCGCTGCCATGAGCCTCACGCGGTGCTCGGCGCCCACCCCGCGCAGCACGCGGGCGGCGAGGGCGTGGTCGTACGCGCGTTCCATCCCGACGCTACGGGCTGTGAGGTGGTCATGGGCGGTAGCTCGTGGCCGATGGCGCTGCTCGCCGGCGGTGTGTTCGCCGTGTTCCTGGCGGGGCACCGGCTGCCGCTCGACTACAAGCTGCGCTTCCGCTTCGCCGACGGTCAGACGTGGGAGCGAGAAGATCCGTACCGCTTCCTGCCCTCGCTGGGCGAGATCGACATCCACCTGATCGGTGAAGGCAATCACCGCAAGCTTTGGCAGGCGCTCGGCGCACACCCGCGCATCATGAACGGCGTGCAGGGCGTGTCGTTCGCGCTGTGGGCACCGAACGCGAGCCGCGTCAGCGTCGTGGGTGACTTCAACCGCTGGGACGGGCGGCTCGTGCCGATGCGCACGCTCGGCAGCTCCGGTATCTGGGAGGTGTTCGTGCCCGGGATCGGCGCGGGCATTCTCTACAAGTTCGAGATCAAGACGCCGGAGGGCGCGCTGCGCCTGAAGACCGATCCACTGGCGCGGGAGATGGAGCACCCTCCCGCGACTGCGTCGCGCGTCAACGTCTCCCAGCACAGCTGGCGCGACGAAGCGTGGATGAGATCGCGCGTCGGCAAGGACATCCAGCGCGAACCGGTGAGCGTGTACGAGGTGCACCTCGGCTCTTGGGCGCGCGTGCCCGAAGAGGGCAACCGTTGGCTCTCCTACCGTGAGATCGCGCCGCGCCTCGTCGAGCACGTGCAGCGCCTCGGCTTCACTCACATCGAGCTGATGCCGATCGCGGAGCACGCCTTTTACCCGTCGTGGGGCTACCAGGTCACCGGCTACTTCGCGCCGACGGTGCGCTACGGCACCCCTGACGACTTTCGCTTCTTCGTCGACTACTGCCACCAGCACGGCATCGGCGTGATTCTGGATTGGGTGCCGGCGCACTTCCCGAAGGACGACTTCTCGCTGCGCCGCTTCGACGGCAGCGCGCTCTACGAGCACGAGGACGCGCGCCGCGGGGAGCACCCCGACTGGGGCACGCTGATCTTCAATTTCGGCCGCCTCGAGGTGCGAAATTTCTTGGTCGCGAACGCGCTCTACTGGCTGCAAGAGTTCCACATCGACGGGCTGCGGGTCGACGCCGTCGCGTCGATGCTCTACCTCGACTACAGCCGCAAAGAGGGCGAGTGGATGCCGAACCCGTACGGCGGCCGCGAGAACATCGACGCCATCGAGTTCCTTCGCATGGCAAACGCGGTGATTCGCCAAGAAGTGCCCGGCGCCTTCACCATCGCCGAGGAGTCGACGGCTTGGGGCGGCATCACCCGCCCGCCCGAGGAGGGTGGCCTGGGCTTCAACTTCAAGTGGAACATGGGCTGGATGCACGACACCCTCGGCTTCTTCCAGAAGGAGCCCGTGCATCGCAAATTCCACATCGACCAGCTGACGTTCTCGATGCTCTACGAGTACACCGAGAAGTTCGTCAACAGCATCTCGCACGACGAGGTGGTGCACGGTAAGGGCTCCGTCATCGACAAGATGCCGGGGGATTTCTGGCAAAAGCTGGCCAATCTGCGGCTCTTGCTGGCGTACCAATACACGCGGCCGGGCAAGCAGCTGATGTTCATGGGCACCGAGTTCGCCCAGCACAACGAGTGGAATCACGACGCGAGCCTCGACTGGCACATCGCCGAGCATCCGCAGCGCAAGGGCCTGCAAGAGTACATCGCGGAGCTGTCGAGGCTGTACAAGGCGACGCCCGCGCTGTGGCGCCAAGATCCGACCGGCGACGGCTTCGAGTGGATCGACTGCACCGATCGCGAGAACACCGTGCTCTCCTACCTGCGCAAAGACGGCGCAGATTTCGTGATCGTGGTGCTCAACTTCACGCCCGTGCCGCGCGACAACTACCGCGTCGGCGTGCCGCACGCCGGCCGCTACGTCGAGAAGCTCTCGAGCGACGACATCCGCTTCGGCGGTAGCGAGTACGAAACGACGACCGTCGTGGAGACGGACCCGATCGCCGCTCACGGCCGCCAGAACTCGATCAAGCTCCAGCTCCCTCCGCTCGGCTGCCTGATCCTCGCGCCGATCCGCTGAGCCCGTCACGGCGGTCGCGCCGCGCGCTCTCCGCGCGCGGCGCTATCGTGCCTCTCACGCCCGGGAAGCTCGGCGGCGCTCTGCCCGCCCGGGGGCGAGCCTGTCAGGCCGTGTCGATGAGCTCGTGGGGCTCGTCGGGGCCGGGCGCTTCGAAGCGAGACGAGAGCTCACGGAAGCCTTCGGCCGAGATCAGGAACGCGTGCGGCTCGCCGTTACGACGCAAGCAGCGAGCGAGCGCGACGTCGTCGGGGCAGCGCAGCCAATAGAGTCGAGTCGTGATGCCTAGCGCCGCCGCGCGACCTCGCGCTTCGTCGCGCAGCGCTCGCCGCCAGAAGCCGAAGTCGAGCACCACGTCGGTGCCGTGGCGGGCGATCGGAGGCCATAGCTCCTGCAGCACGCCGAGCAAGCGGTCGAGCGCGGCCTGGTCGAGCTCGAAAGTGGGGCCGGCGCTGAAGAGCTTCAGGTAGAGCTCGTCGACCGACAGCCGTACGGCGCCGAGGCGCTGGGCCAGCGCGCTCGAGAACGTCGTCTTGCCGGCGCCCAGGAACCCGCACACCAGGTGGACGCTGCCTCGCTTCACGCTGGCTGCTTTACCAAGAAATGGGACCGTAGCTCGCGGACAGCGAGATGGTCGGGATGAACAAGTGACGCATTTGGTTCACGTGGAACCCGCCGACGTACTGCAGACGGGCGAGCACGCCGAGCGCCCAGCCCTCGCTGATCCAAGTGTCGTAGCCTGCGCCCACCAGCGCTCCTAGGCTGTACATTGCCTCCTTGGTATCGTCGAGCCCGGCCATCACGCCCGTGCTGATGTCAGCTCGCAGGTGGAAGCCCCGCTCCGAAATCGGGTAGTAGTCGACGTAGGTGCCGAACGACACGACGACGACGCCTGCGCTGTCGTTGTAGCCCACCGTCTCCATCAAGCTCCCGCCGACGATCACGCGACGGATCTGCACGGAGCCGAGGGATATCTCGCCCGTTTGGCCGACGAAGCGATCGTCGAAATGGCGCCGATTCCCGCCGTAGTCGTCGCTGTAGCCGTAGCCGTAGTCGTCCACCCTCTCCTCCGCCACCCAGCCGCGTTGAATCACGAACGCGGGCCCCAAGGTCAGGCGCAGCACCAAGTCGCCGGGCCGTCCAGGCCGTCGCTCGTCGGGGGCGGGCGGGGTCCCCGGCGCGGCGGTGCTCACCGGCGGTCCTGCGGTGGGCGCGCAGCGGAGGTCGTCGCTGCACTCGGTTCCGGCGGCGCACGCCGGATTGCAGCGAGAAATGCACTGACCCGCGTGACAGAGATAACCGGGGCGGCACGCAGGGAAGCAGGCTCGAGCCTCCGTCTGCGCCTGCGCCTGCGGTGAGACGGCGCTGCTCGGCGCTGCGTCTTGGGCCGACGCCGCCGCCACGACCAATGAAACCCCTAGCATTGCCCCCGCCGCTCCTAACCAAGGCGCCATGACGCTGTCCTCTACGCCAGACGCCGCTCGGTTGGCAATCCCCGACGTTCAAGCTCTTCCGCGAGAATTTACTAGTGGGCGTAGCTCGCCGCGCTCGCCGCGCTCGTCACGCTCGCCGCGCTCGCCAGCATCGACTTGCGGGAGATCTCGGCGTTCCCCGAGGCGAAGCGAAGCAGCAGTTGCTGAAGCTCGAGACGTCCGGAGACGCCGAGGCGCCGGAAGCCGCTCGCTACCTGGTTGGCGACGGTTCGCGGCGCAACGCGGCGCGAGCCCGCTATCTGCGCGTAGGTCGAGCCTTCGGCTAGCATTCGCAGCGTCACGTACTCTGCGGGAGAGACGTAACGCGAGAGGAGCGCCTCGGGGCGCGCCACTCCCAGCACCAAACATTCTCGCGCCCGGTATTCGAGCCGAGCGCTACGCCCCGGGTCGACCGGAGGGATACCAGCTGCCGCCGCTGCGAGCATGCCAACGACGACGGGCACCTGCGTGGGGCGGCAAGAGATTCCTAGCCGTCGCAGGCCGCGCTGCAAAAAATGGCTGATGGTAGACGGATTCAGGTCGGCCTCGATCGCGAGCACCTTCTGTGGCGTTCCTCGGAGCCAACGCTCGGTCACCGTCGCGGCCATGTCGTCCGCGATCGCGGCGTCTCCGCCGCCGGCGCGCTCGCCCAGCACCAGGTAGTAACGCTCCGGGGTTGCGAATGCGTGAATGACTTGAAGCGAGCCAGACTTGAGCGAATGCCAGGTGGGGCCCCAAGCGATGGGCGTCGCGCCCAGCTGCTCGGCCCTCATCGCGGCAAGCTCCAAGCCCTGTTCGTCCTCTTGCTTCGTTGCGCTCGAGTCCATCGTCGCCTCCGACTTCGATGCCAGAGGATCGCCAGCTGTGACGCCGCGAGCAATGACAGGGCATGACTCGCCATGGCGCGGGATGACCGCCGCGCTCGCCGAGCGGCTCTACGGCGCACAATTGACGGTGAGCTTGCGCAAGAAATCGAGCTCCCGCCGGACACACGCCGCGAAGCTCGCGACCGACGAGAAGCCGACCGATTGGGCGAAGCGCGCCAGATCGGCGGGCAGCTCGCGTCTCAGCACGGAGCGGAAGTAGACGTCGATGCTCTCTGCCACCTCGTCGGGTGTTGGCGCGGCCAGGTCTTTGCAGAGGTCCGCCTTCTTGGCGGCCCTCGCCGCCACGCGCTCGTAGTCGCCGAGAACGCGCAGCACCGGCTCCACCTCCGAAAGCACCAGATCCTGAACGCGCGGCATGTGCTGGATGACGCGCGCTTCGTCCGCGACCATGCTGGCCTCACCCGCGGGCGGCGGCCAGGGTCGCGTCACGTTCGAGCCGACCGTGGAATCGAGGGCCACGGCCAGCGCTCGAAGACTCGCAGACGACACGATCTCCGAGTATGTCTCCGGACCGAGGAGTTGAAGCTCTTCGATGATGCCGCGGCGCAGCGGTGAGCTGGCTCGCGCAGCTACCTCTTCTTGCAGCTGGCAGAAGGCGCTGGTGAGCGGGAGCGACCAGTCGGGCTTTGGTAGCGTGAGCCCTTCGCCCTCCAGCATGGCCTTCATGGTCGTGAGCATCTCGAGCGCATCTCGCCGTTTCTGATCCACGCGGTGCCCCGGTGCCGCCAACCAGGCGCGGAGGGTCGCAAGCTCCTCACGATTCGTTCCTGAATCCGCGAGCTCCGCGAGCACCCGCTGGTAGTCGCGCGACGGATAGAAGAGCGCCTTGGCGCACTCTAGAAATGCTCGCGCCAACGTCGACGAAACGACACCAGCGCTGCGCGCGGCCGCGATGGTTGCTCGCATGTTGACCATCGCTTCCGAGCCAGCGCGGTAGCCGTGCTCGGCGGCCGCATGGGTCACCGCCACTTCGTCGTCGTCCTCGAGCCGTCCCGCCGCGAGATCGGCGAAAGTAGCGCCGCAGCCAATCATGCCCAGCTGATGCAGCTCGGCCGCCCGAAGCGCGCCCATGCTGGCCGCGCCGAACACCGGGATTTCGCGGCTCAGGGCCCACAAGATCTCCTTGTGTGTCACCGCGGGCCGATGCTCGAAATAGCCGTCGATCAGGCCGATCGCCGCCGGCTGGTCCAGGCATGCGCGGTAGACGTCGCCGCGCGCCGCGGGCCCACGACACCGAGCGCGGGGCAGGATTTCGAGCACTTCTTCACGTGCGAGCGTCGGCCCGCAGAAGATCACGACTGGGTTCATGTTCCCCTCGAATGGACGGCGGACGACAGACGAGCGCCCGGGACGAGCACCCGCACGACCGACACCGGCAAGCCTCCCTTCGAAAGATCGACGACCGCGGCGGCGCCGAGGCCCGCCTGCTCGAGGCGCGAGCTCAGCCAGCTCACCTCTGCGTCGAAGTCTTCGAAGTCGCTGCTGGCGACTTGGTCGAAAGAGCGCGTGGCAACGAGCGAGCTGCGGGCGCGCTGCTGCCGATGCGCGCTCGCGATGTCGGCGCGGCGTGCGCCGGAGCCCACGTCGACGATGTCGTCGCGCGAGCCAGCGATCAGGGTGATCCGCGACTGGACGGCCTCCGTGACGGCGCGCAGCAGCGCGACCTGACGGTCGCTATGGCAGCCCATGCCTCGCGCGCGTGGAACACCGCGAACCACGTCTTCCTCACGGTCGAGCAGCTCGCAGAAGAAGCACGGCACGCCGAGGCCCCCCGAAATATCCCAGACACACACCTCGACCTGAACGTCGGCCAGCTGCCGGAGTAGCGATCTCGCGGGCTCGTCTCGAATCGTCGTGAGGTCCAGCCGCAGCGCTTCCTGCTCAGCGGCGCTCAAATCATAAAACTCACACGTGAGATGTCGCTCGAGGACTTCGAACAGGCCGTGAGCTATGGCCTCGGCCACGCCGTTGCCCGACGCCAAGCCGTTGGACGAGGACAGCAGCCAAGATGGCCCCGTCGCCGTAGGCGAGCAAGCATCGAGGTGGACCGCGTCGTAGGGTACCCAGATCGCTTGCTCCTCTCTCGAGGTACGACCGCGCACCCAGAGCAGCGAGGTATCGGCGTGGTAGCCGGGTCGAGCCAGATTCAGCTGGGAAGGGCTCAAGACGCGGCTCGAACGGCGGAGCGCGCGCTCGGTCGCGAGCCGCAAGGGCAGCTCGATTTCTTCGGCGTGCGCGTGCTCGACGGCTTCCATGATGCCCGACACCTTGGCCGCGACGAGCGACAAGCCCTTACCTTGAGTGACGCTCAAGCTACGCGAGAGCGGCCGGGTGACCATGACGACCGGGACGCCGAGCCTGTCGAGCCCGCTGACGACCGCCACGCGCGTGATCCCGAAAGTGCCGAGGAGCGGCGTCAATCGCGCCAGCGTGTCTTCAGGAGCTCGGGCGCGATGAGTCGCCAAACGGAAGACCTTGCGGCGGAGAGCGGTCGCGCCGTCATCGACTACGAGCATAGGAGCCTAGCCACCTTTCCCACGACAGCCTACCTGAGGCGAGTCGTGGCCGACGTGAAAATCTTTGAGTGCGAGTCGGCCACACTGGACGTCGACATTGTCATCGACTGACATGGCGCCCTGAGGCGAGCGCGACTATCCGCTTGCTGCGAAAGGGACACACGACATGCCTGACGGAACCTCCAAGCAAGGTAGTGTTGGCCAATCCGCTATTTCGCTTGCCAGAAGCAATGCGGACAATCACCCGGTCAGCGACTATCACTCGCTGCTCGTGCTGAGCGCGAGTAAGAGACTGTATCAAGTGGAGGTAGACCCGAGAACCGGCGACTACCCTAACGCCGTTCGCGAGATAGAACGGGATGGCGACGGCTACCGCAAGGTGCTCAACATCTCGGGCGAGGGCGAGGGCGAGGGCGAGGGCGATGCGGCTGCGGGCAAGGTGGCGGTCGCGCTGTTGCCGATCAAAGACGAGCCCAACTCGGCGCACATCTGCTGCTACCTCGCCAACGTGGGCCGGTTGAGCTTGAACGCTCCGCCGATCGCCTGGGACACAGCCGCCAAACCCAACCGTCGGGACGCGACGCTGTGGGTCGCCGAAGCGGATCTGGAGCGCGTCCCGTACGATCAGCAGGGCGTCCTGCGTGAGGTGACGCTCGACGCGAACACTCGCCATTTGGAAGGTCACGATTACGAACAGGCGCGCGAGCTTTTGGCCCAAGGATGCTTGGCGGGCGAGGTGGAAAGCCGGGGCGAGCTCGTGCCGCTGATCAACCTAGCGGGTTGGCGCCACGCGCAAAAGGGCGCTGAAACCCCCAACGTCGCGACCGTGAATCCCGATGGAAAGGTGTACGTCGCGGAAACCGTCGGCGCGAGCCAGGGACAGGGAAGCCTTCCCGCTCGAGTCACGACCGGAGCGCTGCTCGCTCTTCTCGAACGAAGTGAGGCGTCGAACCCGCCGCTTGATGGCGAGGACCGTCTGGAGCGTCGCAATCGCTCGCAGTTTAGCAACATCGCGGTAGCGATCCTTCCACCGGGCGCTACTGAGTTGACGGATGGGAGCGCGCCTCGGGATACGCCGACCGTCGTCTTCAACGCGCTGCGACTCAACGTGAAAAACGCGTGGACGGTAGCCGAATGGAGCGATCAGCAGCAAAGCCAGCCGCAGACGTCCGAGCCGCCTCCCAACGCCCCCTTTGCGGCCGATCTTCCGATCCGCACCTCACGCAGGCTGTTCATCGCCACCGCACCCGGAACCGTGTGCGAGGTGGATCTCGCGGCGTGCAGTCGGATCGATAGGAAAAGCCTGAAGCGGAACAGCGATGTGTGGAGGCTGCTGCGCAACGGGTGCCTCGCCGGCACGGTGACTACCGACCGGGGTCCGCGTGAGCTCGTCAACTTGGCGTCGTTCGGCGGCACCCTGTCGCGCCGCACGGACTTGCTCCCCAAGAGCGTGCTCGCCAGCACGTGGGACTTCAAGTGGCGAGCTGGGAAGACGCTGCGAGTAGCGTTCGCGCCACTCAGGCCGCCGACGAGCTACGCCGCCGGCGTGGTCCAGGAGCTGAAGCAGAAGGTCGAGCAGCTGGCGCGCTCCTGGGTCGATGATCCGCAAGTCAACCTCAAGCTCGCGCCTTTCGTCGAATTCGACGGCGCCACGCCCTACGACATCTTGATCGATCTGAACGACCTTCCCCTCGAAATCGCCGGAAACAAGTCGAGAGCGGCTCGCGAGGTGACTCTGCCGTTCTCGGAGGTTGGCAGCTACGCGAGCAGGCTCAACCGCGGGGAGCCGACCCTCTACTTGGGTTTCCCGGAGGGTATCAAGGGTGAAGACGGCAAGCCCGCTCAACGGACCCAACGCTTGGGAAGCGGCGGTCTCGATGGCTATTTTGGCTCATCCGCCTTCGAGCACGTGGTCCTGCACGAGTTTGGTCACGCCCTGGGTCTGCCGCACCTGCATCAGAGCCCCGACTTGACTGATCCGTTCGTCGACGCCGCGCAGGCAGCTAAACTTCTCGGGAGCAAGCTCGGCGTCGCGATGAGCGAAGCGGAGGTGCTCGAAGAGCTGAAGCTGCGCTGGTCAGGTCCCGGCGCGGGCGATGGCACCGATTGGCTCGACCTGATTGAAAGCTACGCAGCTCATCGGGGCGAGAGCGGCGCGGACGTGACAAAGCTCCGCGAGCGCCTGCGCGAGGGACAAGCGAGCGGTGCGCTCGGGCCGTTCGAGCAGGGGCTCGTCGGCTGGCTGGCGGACAACTCGGTGATGATGGGTCTACCGGCGCGTCACGTGTACGAAGGCCTAGGTCAGCGGCAGTGCGTCCGTTACTTCAGGACGCTCGGAACCATCGATAGGGCCTGGATCCGACAGCTTTACCCGCTCTAGAGGTAGCGGTGCTTCGCTGCCGAGCGCAGGCAGGCGTCGAGCGAATCGAGACGCTCGCGCTCGCTCGCGCCCGGCCAGCTCTCGGCAGCGAGCGTGAGCTGGGCGGTAACGGAGCGGCGAAGGCGCGCTTGCGAAGGCTCCAACAGGCCGCGAATGAGAGGTCCGCACTCGTCGACTCGTTCGCAGTTGAGACGCGCCGCCAGCAGAGGAAAGAACGCGAGCCACTGGAACGGGTAGCAATTGCTGGCGGGGGGAGCGTCCACGTGGCCGTTCCAAGCGACCAGCGCCGCGGCGCACTCCTGCTCGGCTCGAGCGTCGTCGCCGCGGCGCAGCGCCGCCCACCCCAAGCAAGCGTGCGCGGCGCCGACGTAACCGCGTAGGCCGCTGCTCTCTGCACCGGCGAGCGCGACCCGAGCCAGGTCTTCGCAGGCGGAGGTGTCGGCGGCGCGGCGCGCGGCAACCGCGCGATACGTGACGATGCGGCAGACGAGCACTGCGTCGTTCAGGTGCTCCGCGAGCGTGTGCGCCTCGTCGAGCAGGTGCGCCGCCTCTTGCCATTCGGCGGGGCCGCCCAAGAGCAGCATGAACGCCAGGTCGAACTGCGACATCACGTACTCCGCCGAGAGCAGGTGCGCACGGGCGTGGGCAGCCACCGCCCGCCGCTCGTACTCGACGGCGCGGCGCGAGAAGGCGTACCTCGAACGAAGCGCGATCACATTGGCGCGCCACATGTAGAGCTTGGCACGCTGAGCTGGCCCCGACACGGCTCGCGCCAGCGGTCGCAGCTCGCGCAGCACCGCGCTCGCCGCCGCCAGCTCGCGCAGCGAATAGTGGACGGAGACGCGCATGATTCCGTGCTCGAGCAGCTCACGCTGCGCGGCCGGTCGAAGCGTGCCCCCGGCAGCTTGCAGCTCCGCGCTGCTGGCTTCGAGTAGCCGACTAACAGCCGAGTAGTCGCCGGTGATGCGATACGAGAGCGCCAGGAGGCGCTGCACTCGCGAGCGCAGCAGTGACGGCGCGGCCAGCGCGCCAAGCAGCTCTCGGCCGACCGCACGCAGCCGGTCGTGCTCGGCGGCTCGCATCAACACCCGCAGCAAGTCCCAGCCCGTGCGCGCGGCGCGTTCGGCTAGAGCGGCCTCGGTGGCCGACTTCCGCGCATGATGCCACGCCAGCTCGAGTAGCCTCGAAGCGTCCTCGATGGCGCGAACGCGGAGGGCCGCGCGGGCTGCGCGTCGCAGCGGCGTGACGCAAGCGCGGCTCTCTCCCGCCGCCGCGTGGTGCAGACCGATACGTCGTTGGAGCAAATTTGCCGCCGGGCTCGCGACGAGCCGCGCCGCCAGCGTCCGGTGCAAGTCGCGCCTCGCGCTCTTCTCGAGTAAATCTTCGCACGCCTCGCGGTAGATGCCGTGCGTGAAGCGGCAAGCTCCAGGGCCGGCGGGGACGACGACGCGCTGCACGAGCAGCGCCTCCAGCGCGGCGCCGATCTCGAGCGGGTGGGTCTCGTCCGTACCCAAGCTCTGATCGGCCGCGATTTGGCTCAGCTCTTGGAGCGAGAACTCGTCGCCCAGAACGGCGGCGAGGCCTGCGACCCGCGAAACGCTCGGGGGGAGGCTCGCGACGCGCGCGCGCACGCGCTCGGCGAGCGAGCCAGAAATCTCTCCCGAGTTGCCGTGAAGGGGCCCGTCGCCACGCGGCGATCGACGCTCGCTCGCTGCGGCCGCGACGAGCTCGGAGATGGCGAGGGGCGTGCCGTGCGAGGCGCGATGTACGCTCTCGACCAGCGCCGGATCGGGGTTGCTCGTCCCGAGCATGTCTTTCAACATTTCACCGGTCAGCGCCGCGGAAAGCGGACCGAGTTGTAGAAGCTCCGTATGAGGCGCGCTGGGTAGCTCCGCGCGCGACGTGTTCCAGCCGACGACGAGCAGCACGGGTAGCGCTTGCAGCCGACGGATGGCGTCGCTGCGCAGGAAGCGCAACGTGAGGTCGTCGGCGAACTGAGCATCATCCAGCCTGAGCACCAAGGGCCGATCTTTGGCCAGCACCTGCAGAGCGGCGATGATGGCGTTGAACACCAGCGCTTGAAAGGCCGCGTCCGAAGCGGCCTCGCCGACGACTCGAGGCAAGCGAGCTTCCAGCTCGCTATCGAATGCGCTCAGCGGGCTCAGCTCGGTGAGGACGCTCTGCGGCTGTGGGGTCAGCGCAAGCTCGACGGCCACGCGCCGGAGCGTCTCCGCGAAACAGCCGAGCTCGCGCTCCGCCGAGACGATCGGCAGCTCACGGATGGCTTCGTGCGCGGTGGTGCTCAGGCACGCTAGGCCGAGCTCGGCGGCCATGTCGTCGACGGCTGCCTGAAGGCGCGTCTTGCCCGAGCCGGACGGTCCACCAATGACGAGCAGGCCACCGCTGCCCGTCTTCGCCTTCAGCATGCGCGCGCGGATCGTGGCGATGGCCGCCGCGCGCCCGTGGAGGCGCGACCGAAAGACGATGGCGGCGTCCACCGACGCGTTCGGCGCGGGCAGACCCGCGTGGGCCGCGAGCGCCTGCGCGAGGTCGCTGGCGCGGGAGGTTCTAGCGTGTGGCTCCTTGGCTAGGGAGCGCAACAGCACGCGCTCGAGCTCGGGTGCGATGCTCAGACCGAGCCGGCTCGGCGCGAGCGGCTCGGCGCGAAGGTGCTGCGACGAGACGCCGGCCTCGCTGTCCGAGGCGAACACGGGCCTGCCCGTGAGCAGCTGGTACCACACGCAGGCGAGCGAATAGATGTCCGCTCGGGTGTCCCATGCTCGCCCGAGGAGCCGTTCCGGCGCGACGTAGCCCAACGTGCCCGCGTCGAGCGACGCAGCAAGATCTGGCTCGGCGAGCGGCGCCGTGCTCCCGTCTCGCCGAGCCGTGCCTTCCGTTCGCGCTTCCCAGATCTCGGTCGCCGCGCCCAAGTCGAGAAAGACCGGGCGCCCCGCGTCGTCGAAGCCGATGTTGGCGGGGCAGATGTCGGCGTGAACGACGCCCAGCGCGTGAAGCTGCGATAGCCCGACGGCCAAGTCGTAGACGAGCTGAGTGATACGTGCCGAGCTCCAAGGCTCGTTGGCGAGCTCGTCGAGGTTTCCGCCCGAGAGCCAGCGCGTTGCCAACCAGGGCAAGCCGTCCGTTTCACCGGCGTCTTGCAGCGCGACGACGTGAACGTTCCCAGCGCGAGCGACGCGCCGCAAGATCGCCGTTTCGCGGGCGATGGCGTGTGCGCCGCGCGGGCAGGTAGCTTGCTTGATGGCTACATCTGGCGGCTGATCGGCGGTGCACTGGAATTCTGACGTGGCCCTGAAAACCGCGCTATCCGGGCCGACCAGCAAGGGCTCAATCGCGCGGTAGCTCGCAATCTGTCCACGGAAGAGCATGGAAACTACCGATAGCGTGAGGCGCGCGAGACTCTGCCTTACTTTGAATCACAAAGCAGCACGCGCTTCCGAAAATGGCCTACTATCGGAGATTCGGAGCTTCGATGGCACGGCTTCAGTGCGCCACCACCGGCAAGCAGGTCTATCTAGAGGCAAGTTATCTGATCGGTCGGTCAGAGCACTGCCTACTTCGTTTGGAAGATCCCCATGTTTCCAGTGAGCACGCGAGTATTCGCTGGGACGGTGCCCAATGGATCTTGAAGGACCTGGGAAGTCTCAACCGCACCTACTTGGATGAAGTCGAGCTGACACCAGCCCACAGCGCGCCCTTGCGCAAGGGCTCGCGCGTCGCGTTCGGCAGCCCCAAGCAGGCGTGGCAGCTCACCGAGGACGCTGGCCCTCTGCCGATGGCGGTCCCCGAGGACGGCTCGGCTCCGATCGTCGCTACCGACGGGCTGCTGCCGCTGCCCTCCGCCGAGGAGCCGAGGTACACCGTCTACCGCGATCACAACGGCTCGTGGGTCGTCGACGCGGGGGACCGGGTGACCAAGGTCGAAGATCGCGGAAGCATCCAGCTCGGGCCGGTGCGGTACCGGCTGTGCCTACCGCAACCGTACACACGCACGACGCCGCTGCACGGCTTCATCGGCGCGCGCGTCCCCGAGCTGACGCTCGTGTTTCGCGTCTCTTCCGATATGGAGACTATCGAGCTGGACGTGACCGGTGCCCACAGCCATCACCGCTTCTCGGCTCGCACCCACAACGAAATGCTGCTGCTACTGGGGCGCGCTCGACGCGCGGACACGGCCGCTGGCCTCCCGCCCGGCAGCGCGGGTTGGCTTTACCACGATGACCTCTGCCGCAAGCTGCAGGTCGACGCCGAGCGCTTGAACGTGGACGTGTATCGCATCCGTCGGCAGTTCGCCGATCTGGGCCTACTCGATCCTGCGCACATCATCGAGCGCCGCCCGCGCACGCGTCAGATCCGGATCGGTGTAGGCGATATTTCCGAAGTGCCGCTCTGATCGGCGTCAGCGGGGCGCGCTCGCGGTGGGGGCGACGGTGCGGTCCATCGCCAGAACCTTGAGGACCGTGGGTGCAGCTCAAGATTCCGGTGCGGTCTCGACCACCGACAGCCGCTGGCAGACACTGGCGCCGCGACGCGGGCAGGCGGGGCGGGAGCCTTCCGGCGGGCTGTAACAGAGGAGCTTGCAGAGCCCGCGCGATGCATGTTGGGTGTCGCACGAGATGTCCAGTTCGTTCAGCTTGGCGGCGGTGTTCGGCGATCACATGGTGCTGCAGCGCGACAAACCGCTGACGTTTTGGGGCCGCGGGCAGGCTGGCGACGTCGTGACCTTGGAGTGGGAAAGCGACGAGCAGCGCCTCACGGTGGAGACGCGAGTCGAGGCTAGCGGCGACTGGCGGCTGAGCACCCCCGCGCACGCCGCCGGAGGGCCGTACGAGCTCTCATTCGGCGCTTCGGAGCGGGTCACGCTGCGCGACGTGTGGGTGGGTGAGGTCTGGCTCGCCTCGGGCCAATCGAACATGGAGTGGACGGTCGCGCAGTCCGCGTTCGTCGACGAAGAAGCGGCGCTCGCCGTCGAGCCGCGCCTGCGCTGGTTATTCGTCGAGCGGCGCACGGGAGAGGCTCCCAGTCGCGACGCTCGCTGCGACTGGCGGGTGGTCGCGCCCGACACGGTGCAGCGTATGACGGCGATCGGTTACGCCTTCGCGCGCGAGCTTTGCGCGCGATTGAACGTCGCGGTCGGAGTCATCGACGCCAGCTGGGGCGGCACGCCCGTCGAAGCTTGGACCAGCGCCGAGGCGCTGGCCGAAGTGATGGACCTGCGCGCCGCGCTTTCGCCCTGGACGGCGGCCGAGCGCGACCTCGAGCCGACGCGGCAGGCGTACGCGGAGCAGCTGCGAGACTGGGAGCGCCGCTGCTTGGTGCAAGATGACGGGAATCAGGGCGAGGCTTGGGGCTGGCACCGCCCGGAGCCCCGCTGGGACGCGCCGACCCTCGACGTGCCGACGCTGTGGCAACGCCACGGACTGCTCTTCAACGGCGCGGTGTGGTTTCGGCGTGAGCTGGAGCTGCCGCCCGACTTCACCGGCGCGGCGACGCTCGAGCTCGGTCGCATCGACGACTTCGATCACACGTACGTGAACGGCGTGCTGATCGGCGAGCACCCGCAAGGCACCTCGCAGAGCTGCGACATCGTGCGTCGCTACGCGGTGCCGGCGGGCGTGCTTCGCCCCGGGCGCAACGTGATCTCGGTGCGCGTCTTCGATCACGTGGGCGAGGGTGGCTTCTTGGACGGGGGGCGCAGCCTGTTTCTGCTCACGTCACGCGGAGCGCGCTACGAGCTCGCGGGGCCCTGGCAGTATCGCGTCGAGCGCGAGGTGCCGCTCGTGCCGAGCAGCGTTTGGGCCAGCTACCCGCGAGCTCCCCTCGCGCTTCGTCCGCAAGATCGCCCAAGCTCGCTGTATCATGGGATGATCTCGCCCCTCGTCGGCTTCGCGCTGCGCGGCGTGATTTGGTATCAGGGGGAGGCCAACGTCGCGGCGCACGCCCACTATTTGACGCGGTTCAGCGCGCTGATTCGCGACTGGCAGCGTCGCTTGGCGGGCGCATCCCCGCTGCCGGTTCCGCTGCTGTTCGTTCAGCTCGCCAGCTTCCGCGACAACGGCGAGTGGCCGCTGCTTCGCGAGGCCCAGGCGCGCGCGCTGCGCCTGCCGCACACGGGCATGGTGGTGACGCTCGACGTCGGCGATCCGAACGACATCCACCCGCGCAACAAACGCGAGGTGGGCCGGCGTCTGGCGCGCCTCGCGCTGCACCAGACGTACGGGCTCGACGTCGGTCCCGTACGCGGCCCCGTGCCTTCGCTCGTGCAGCTGCTGCCTGACGGCGCCGAAGTGGTCTACGCCGAGCAAGCGCCGCTCGTCACCGCCGACGGGCTTGCGGCGGTGCACGGCTTCGAGCTCGAAGACGCGGACGGAGCCGTGCACGCCGCGCGCGCGGAGATCATCGAGAATCGGGTGCGCGTGCTTTCGCCGTTCACGGCGCGCCCGAAGCGCGTGCGCTACGCCTTCCGTGACGCTCCCGAAGTCAATCTGATGAACACCGCCGGCTTACCCGCGGAGCCGTTCTGCTGGCCGGCGTTCGACGCCGGCTGACTGTGATACATCCTGGTGCAAAAATTCTAGGTGAGCCCGAACTTCACGGCGCGGCTGCGCTCCGTTGATACACCCGGCGTCTCCGCTCGCGGCGCGGGGCTGCGAGCGCCAATTGGCGGGAAGAGAAGCCGGCGCAGCGCTCATTAAGGTCTTGATGCTTGGGTTGCACCAACTGCCCGCTGGAAGCGTGCTCCTCCGCCGGGCTCGGCTCTTCCCGACGCTGAGGGTCACTCTCTGCAGCGCGGCTCTCGCGCTGAGCGCCTGCTCTACCGACGCGCCGATCGACGGCGCCGCGGCGGGCGGCGGCGTCGCGGGCGGAGGGCCTTCGCCGGGCCCCGGCGCGGGCGCGAACGGGGG
>JAEYWK010000027.1 GCA_023431345.1 Pseudomonadota bacterium | reverse complement strand
GTGGCGTAGCGCACTGGCTCATCGTCGAGCGTTGCGCCGAAGCCGTCACAACCCTCGTTGGAGCTCACCTGCGTGAGCGCGATCTCGAGCTCGACGCCAGCCGGCAGCGTTTGGCCGCCGCAGTCAGGCTCGTTGTGGCACCCCCCCGCCACCAGCGCGGTCGCGGCGACGAGGGGTACGACGATGCGCTTCAGCGCGGGTCGCACCGCACGCTTTCGATGGTCGTGCCGGTGATGAGCAACCTCACCGGTGTTTCTGGTCCACCACTCCAGGTGCTCGTGCGTAACCACGCCCCAAAAGAATAGATCGCCGTCCCGCGTCGTGCCCGTATCGCCATGTCTTCCTCGACCGCCGATTGAATCCCCGAACCGGTTCCCTACCGAGGACGGGCTCGGAACGCAAGCTGGCGCGACCGGCGGCGCGACGCGCGGGGACACGGGGAACGATGGCGCGAGCGGAGAACCCGGCGGCGAGCCCGTTGCACTTCCACCGGGCAGCCGCGAGTGAGGCGGGGTCGTCATCTCTCGGAGCGCGATGCCTCTGCGGTGGGAATCATCCGAAGCGCGCGTCAGGCGAAAGAGCGCCAGTGCCGATCCGAGCTGATCGCGACGGCGAATGCGCTGGCTGCAGCTAGAAGGTTCCACGAACGGTGGCGCCGGCCACGGGACCTTGCAAGAGCGACGCCCGGGCGGCTGGTTGCGCCTTGACGACCGGTTGGTCGGCGCGCACGGCCATCGAAAGGCCGATCCCCATACCGAGGCTGCCACCAAGCGCGCCGACGAGAGCCAATGGCAGGTCCACATCGAGCTCGTCGCGGCAATCCTGGCCGCGACCGTAGTCTGGGCTGCATACCTTCTTCTCGCCGACAGAGGCGTAGAAGGCGGCGGCGCCAAGTACGACGGAGCCGGCGGCGATCACCCAGCCAGCGGCTCGTGTGGCAGCGCGGCTTTCGAAAGCTCCAGTCACGCGAAACCTGCCCGCAGGGATCGTGACGAACCCCGCTTCGCGCGGTAGCCCTCCAGGCCGGCTGAGCGCGAGAGTTTCTGTGCCTGCCGGCAGCGTGACCTCGCATGGCGCCGTGCACAGGCGCTCGTAGTTGGTGGCCACGCCCGCTCCATATGTTCCAAATGCGACCGCGGAGCTCCCCGGACGGTGGAAGGTCAACCCAGGCGGCTCACTTTCCAAACGGACAGTCGAAAGCTCGCGGCCGTCGCGCAACGCGGGCTGTGCCCCATCAGCCCCGGCAGCGGGAATGGCTTGTTTGGCGGCGGGCGCAGCCAAGCGCTCGTCGGCGGGCCCCGCGTAGGCGACCTCCGCCATCGGGAACTCGAAAACCTTTCCGGAGCCGGACACACCCCTTACCTTCACCCCCGGCTCAAGCTCCGTAATGGTCCCCCGAACGAGACCGCCGCTCTTCAGCCGAACGATATCTGGGCCCACCTTCGTCTCGCTAGAGGGCGCTTCTTCCGCGCGCACTGGGACCGCGACTGTGAGGCCGGCGCTAGCTATCAAGGCGACGCACATGAGCCGCCGAGCCAGAGCTTCCGGCCCTTGTCGGGGCGGAATGATTGCGCTGTGGGGGCCGTCAGCTTTCATCGACATGAGCACCACTCGGCCGGCGGCGATCACCAGTTGTGCGAAAAGTGATTCGTCCCCGGCCCGGATGCCCCTACCGCGGGCCCCGGCAAGCGCACCCAGGCCTGCTCCATAGCGCCACGAAAGTCGCCTGCCGCTACTTTTGCAGCTCCAGGATCGCAGCCTGTTGGGTCTCGGGCGTCAAGCTGCCGGAGCGCCAGGGCGGCATCCGCAAGGCTCCCGTGTCGTTGATGCGGGCGATGGCGGTATCTTTCATGGCGCGCGGCATCGCGTCGAGCGCCAGCACGTTGAAGCGATTCTTGCCGAGCGACGGGTTGCCGCGGCCATCATGGCAGCGACTACACATCTGCAGCAGCACCGTCTTGCCGTCCGCGTCAGGGCTGGGCAGAAAGCTCAGCTTCGTCTTGGCGTCTTCGGAGAAGACGTCGCGTAGGTCGAGCAAGCTCTCGCGCGGAGCCTGGCCCTGAACGACGGCAACATACGAGCTCGTTGCGGCGTCGCGCTTGCTCGCGTCCGTCACGTCCAAGTGCGGGTAAGGCACCGCGATGGCCTCGCCGCGCCGGTGCGCGTCGAAGCGCTCCTGCCACGTCGGGCTCGCGCCCGCGCTCATCTCCTTCGCGATCTGGCCGTCGAAGGCGTTGGGCTGCTCAGCGAAGCCCTCGGCGCGCAGCAAGGCCTCCAGCTGGGCGCCGCTGCCTTCGTCCAGCGCGCTCACGATCGTGGCCACCGGGACGCCCCCGTAGTTGAGGTCATGGCTGTGCGCGGCGGCAAACTGCGCCGTGAGCACGCGATCGGAGTCCGTTTGCTGGACGAAGCGCTGAGGGAACCAGTGCATCCACGGGCTGTCTAGCTCCTGCATCCGCAGGATCTTCGGCGTGCCATGGCCTTTCGGCTGGTGACACGACAAACAATCGAAGGCCGTCCCTTCCAGGTCTTCGTGATCGTAGATGCTGTAGGCGGTCCAGTCGCGCTCGATCGCTTCGGTCAAGAGGCTGGCCAGGTCACAGCCCTCCGCCTGGTAGCTGCACTGCTGCTCGAAACGGAGCAAGTAGAAGTTGAGCTCACCGCTGCTCAGGTCACGGCTGACGAGCTCCACGAAATGCTCGCCGCGCACGAAGCCGAGCGCGGTCATGGCCGGCGGACGCTCGCGCTGACCATCCACGCGCGGGAACACGATGATCCGCGGATTGATCGCCGACACGCTCATCGCCACGAGCGACGTGGAGTTGGCCGTCAGCGCGAACGCGCGCTTCTCCTGCAAGTCCACCAGCGCGAGCAAGCTCTCGAGGCTCGTGAGCTCCGGCCGCTCGCTCTGACACAGCGCGAACGCGAAGGAGTCCTGGCGCCCGCGCGCGCAGAGCCGCTCGAGCGTCTGCTCCCGCATGCCCAGAGCCTGCAGCTCGGGGTCGGGGTGCGCCAGGGCGGGCAAGTCCGCCCACGACGACTGCTGGCCGGGAGACGGATTTCGAGACGGAGTCGACGACGCCGCGTCCGAGCAGGCGGGCAACCCCGCGGCCAGCGCGGCGAGCACGGCGGAGCGCGCCCACGGCGCGCCGGCGCCTTGTCTGCGTCTGGCGCTCACGAGCGCGCCCTCCCGCGCCGAGCGGAGCGACTGACACCACCGCTGCGACGACGCAGCCGGCCAACCCCCCAA
This sequence comes from Pseudomonadota bacterium, assembly GCA_023431345.1. GTDB lineage: Bacteria > Myxococcota_A > Polyangia > Polyangiales > Polyangiaceae > PMG-095. Next base: position 6,934 of record JAEYWK010000027.1, on the reverse strand, counting down.
AGCGCGCACAGCAGCCAGGCCGAGCGCTCACCAGCTCTGCTCTCCACGCCGCCCCGCAGCCGGCACTCGCAGCTGGAGCTCGGCGACGCCGGCGCGGCGGCTGGCGAGGTCGGCTGGCCTCCGGCTCCGGCCGCCCCCGCAGCGGCGCCGCCGCTGCCGGCCTGACCCCCGCTCGGCTCCACCGGAGCCATGCGCGGCGGCTCGAACGGCAGGGTGGGCGTCGGAATGTCGTCATCCAGCTGCAGCAGGTACGCGACCAGCTGCTCCAGCTGCTCGGCGGCGAGCCCCGCCACGTAGCCGTGCAGGCCAGTCGTGTTGCTGGTGGTGAGCACGTCGCGCAGGGTGGCGGCAGAGCCGTCGTGCAAGTACGGCGCGGTCTCCCAAACCCCGAGCAGCGTGGGCGTATCCAGTCCGAGCAGCGTCGCGCCAGCGCGTGAGCCTGAGCCCGGCGCGATCGTGCCCACGTCGTGCAGCAGCCGCTCGGCGCTGTCCGTCATCGTGGCCCCGCCGTGGCAGAAGTCGCAGCCCAGCTTGGCGAACAGCGCCTTGCCCGCTCGCGCAGCGTCCGTGAGCGCTCCGTCCGCGTTGCGATACGGGCTCGGGCTCACGCGCTCGAGCGAGGCGACGTACGCAGCCAGCGCGTCGAGCTCCGGGCTGAGCCCAGCCTTCGGCGCGCCGAGCGGCTGGTCCACGGCGCCCGCATGGAACTTCTCATCCGGTAGGAAGCCGGTGCCCGAGAACATCTCGCGGATTTGGTGCTCGAAGTCTTGGACCTCGTCGAGCGTGCCGGCCCAGTTCAACGGCCCCTGCTTGGTGCCTGCCCGGCCCAGCAGGGAGAGCGTGTTGCGCAGGCCCTCCCCGCGATCGCTGAAGTCGTACACGCGGCCGTCCTCCGTGCCCTCGAAGTGGCAGGAGCCGCAGGTCACGTAGCCTTCGTTGGTCATGCGCCGATCGGCCGAGTCGTGGAAGATGCGCTTGCCTAGCAGCACTTGCGCGGCCAGCTTCTCGGCGCCCACGCTCGGGATGCGCGCGAGCTCCGTCGGCGTCGACTTCGAGTAGCGCTGGAGCTGCGCGGACATGTCGTACACGAGCACCTCGCGGCTCAGCCAGGCTTGCACGAACAGGCGCCCGCTGGGCGTGAGCACGGTGGCGCGCGGGAAGCTCCCGGCCTCCAAGATCGTCGTGAACACCTCGGCGGGCCGAAACGGAGAGCGGACCTCGATGTGGTTCGACCCGCCCAGCGCCAGGATCGCCAAGTCACCGTAGGGCGTGAACTCGACGTGGACGGGAGGGCTGCGGTCGTCCAAGTCGAAGCGATCTTCGTAGCGCTCTCGCGCCGTCGCCAGATCGATGAGCGAGACGATCGGGCGCACGATTTGGTCGGGCGCGAAGGGCTGTCCGTCGCGCAACAGACCGCGCACGATGTTGTCCTTCTTGCTCGGCACCCACGCTTGGCGTCCATCGGGGCTGAGACCGATCGAGAACAAGTAGTTGGGTAAGCCGCGCCCCTCCGTGGAGCTGTACATCGTCTCGTTGTCGAGCTGCAGCAGGATGCGAGCGCTCACCTGCATCGTCGCCGCGTCGACCTTCACCACCTCGCCGCCTTCATCCGACGAGATGAAGCGCGTGACGTACACCTCGGCGCCGTCGTGGGAGACCGCGATGGCTCTCGGCTTCGGCCCCACGTCCGCCTCGGCCAGAACGGCTCCGCTCAGCGGGTCGAGCTTCAGCAGCTTGCCCAGCGCCATCAGGGTGACGTAGGCGGCGTCTCCCTGGGGGCTCACGGCCAGCGCGATCGGCTGCGAGGCGTACGGCAGGCGAAAACCCCGCTCCACTTCGAAGCGCTCGAGGTCCACCACCGCCACGGCGTAGTCGTCCTGGTGCACGATCCACAGCTTGCCGTCCGGCGACAGCGCCAGGGACTCTGGCTTGCGATAGACGGGGAGCTCGGACACCTTCGTCAGCTGCTCGGCGTCGATCGCCGTGACGGTGTCGTTGTCTTGATTGAGGCTGTAGACGCGGCCGCGCGCCGCGTCGTAGACGATGGAGGTGGAGGCGGTAGGGCGCAACGCTGTCAGCGGGTGATGCACGAGGTGCTGCAGGATGTCGCTCGCCGTCTCGCCGCTTTCGTCCGTGACTTGAACCTCGACCAGGTAGTGGCCAGGCTCCGTGTAGGTCGTGGCCATCATCGCGCCGCCGGCGTTCAGCTCATCGACGTCGAAGAACTTCCACTGGAATTGCACCTCCCCGGAGGCCTCCGCCACGGTGGCGGTGAACGTGTGGGCTACCCCGACTTGCGACGGACCCGGATCCGTCAGGTCGACGGTGAGCGCCTGCGCCGGGGCGGCCCAGAGCGAAGCGGCGACGACAGCGCTGGCGCGCACCAGGCGCACCAGCTTCGACCAAGCTCGCTGGGACGGCAAGTGCTGCACCTCACTTCGTGGTGAAAGTCGACTTGAACTCGGCGGCCATGCGGTTGCCAGCCAAGTCAGCGACGCCGCCCTTGGGCAAGACGACCTCGTAGGTCGTGCCGGGCTTCAAGTCCTCATCCGGGTCGAAGTTCAAGACGCTCATGCGCAGCCCGAACTTGCCCTTCAGCGGCTCGCCGCCCACCGGGCGCACGATGAAGCTCGCGCTGCTCACGGTCGCGAGCTCGATGTTGTCCGAGAACGTGACACCGACGCGAGACGTGACGGGCACGGAGTCCCCTGCTTTGGGGATCACCGTGTCCACGATCGGCGCCTGCGTGTCCGGCGCGGCCTGCCGCACCGCCGTGAACCAGCCGTGGTACGGGGCCTGATCGTCCGCGACCACCAGCACGTTGCCGATGCCGATCGTGAACTGATCGTCGTTTTTGTTGGCGAGATCCATCCGGCCCCACACGCGGCCCACCGAGGTCATCTTCTTCGGGTCCAGCACGCTGTAGACGGATGCGCCAGGCTTGCCGCTGATTTCGGCGCGAACGTGGCCCAAGTACATCAGGTCATCCTGAAAGCTCATGTACTCGGAGCCGGCGGTGTTGACGGAGCTGAGCGGAGCGTTGCCGGTGCCGATGCTGCTCGGGTTGCTCAGCACGTCCCAAGCGCGGAGCGGCCCCTGCAGGAAGACCCAACGCCGGTGAAACATGCCGATGTACGAGTTGGGTGCCGTAAACGAGGCCAAGCGCTTCGGCGCCGTGGGGTTCGAGATATCCAAGGTAGCGACGCCGCCGTTCTCCTTCGGCGTCGTGACCACTAGTACGTTGCCGATCGCGTCGAGCGGCCCAGCGCTCACGTTGCCGTAGTCCGAGGTGGCGATGTCCCCCGCGAGCTTGAGCTGCGCTGGATCGGTCGCGTCCACCACCTTGACGCCGTTGTTGGTGGCGCCCACGTAGATGTACTGCCCCTGCCAGGCGACGCCCCAAATGGCGTTGGTGTAGTCGCCGTAGTTCGTCCCGGCGATCTTCAGCTGCCCCAGGTGCTTGGGCGCCTTCACGTCGTTGACGTTCCAGGTGTCGATGCCGGTGCCGCTGAGCGTCACCATGTACAGGCTGTTGCCGTAGCGAGCGTAGGACACGGTGTGCGCCTCCGCTTCTCCGCCGCGCGCGCCCGGCGTGACCGCGTGGGACAGCTCCTTGGGCGCGGCGGGATCCGACACGTCGTAAAACCAGAAGTTTTCGTTGCCGCCGATGACCAGGTAGCCGTTGATCACGGTGGGCTGCGCCAGCGCCTTACCCTTCAGCAGCGAGGCCGAGAGGATGCCGTCGCGCCACTTGGACTCCGGAAGGTTGGCCTTGGACTCCGGCTGCGGCGCGTTCGGAATCTTCCCTTCCGGCTCGTCGAAGGCCTCCGGCTCCTGCGTCATTCCCGAGCCGCCGCTACCACCGGTGGTGCCAACGTCGCCTCCCGCGCCGCCACCCCCGCCACCGGCACCGCTGGCGGTGCCGGCGGTGCCGGTCATGCCGGCGGTGCCGGCAGCGCCGGGCTCGGAGCCGCCGCTCGAACCGGAAGCCCCCGCGGTGGCCGCGACCATGCCGCCCCCGCCGCCCGGGCTAGCTCCAGCCTGTGAGCTAGTGCCGCCTTGTTGGCTCGCGCTGCCGGCGGTACCGACGTCATCGGCTCCGGTCGAGGGAGCGGAGCAACCGACGAGGACGGCTGCCAGCGGGAGGGAGAGAGCAGCGAAGCGAGACCTATCGGCGCGATTCGTGAGCATGGAATACCACCAGGGTTCGTGTTTTCAGCGACGTGACGTGAAGAGCGCGAGCAGCTGCGGAGAGCACGGCCACGGCGCTCAGATTGAGGAAGATACGTCCGGACGTCATCGGGATTCTCGCGAGCACAGAGGGAGGTGACTCAGTCCGCTCGTTTCTGATCAGCTGAGTGCGTCTTTTTCGGGAAGATGCGGCTAGGGACCGAGCAATGCACGCGATGCACGGCTGGAGGGCGCCATTATCCAAAAGAGTGAGCATCATCTTCCTCATGGGCTGCGCTCGTAGGCCCTGTCTCGGCGGCGGCGAGAGCACAGGCCACACGCCCGAAGAGACGTCCGAGACTCGTCATCGGGACCAGAAATCGACGCTCCCCCTTCTTCCTTTCTCATCGCAAGACTGCGTCACCAACGGAAACAGCCACACAACTGAAGTGCGGGGCGCATGCTCTGTCGTCGCCACCGGCGCCTTGCCCAGCTCCAGCGCCTGACAAGCTGCCCCCGATCTCGCTGAGCGCCCGACTCACACGCAGCCACGGCGAGGCGGGACTCGAGCGATACGGGAAGCTCGGCCCATAGCTGGAAAAATCCTCCCCCGTCGCCGGGACGGCACCGCTCCGTTCCGCGTCGAAGGGTGCGCTACCCTCCGCCGCCATGGCCGATAGCCCGCGCGAGCTTCTGCTCCAGCAACTCGATATCGCCTGGCAACTGACCGAGTACCACCTCGGCGACTTGACGACGGAAGAGTGCCTGTGGCGCCCCGCCAGCGAGGGTCTGCACGTGCACGCGGCAGGTGACACCTGGCGCGCGGACTGGCCCGAGAGCGAAGGCTATGACATCGGCCCCGCCAGCATCGCCTGGCTCACTTGGCACCTCTGCTTCTGGTGGTCCATGGTCCTCGATCACTCCTTCGGCCCCGCCACCCTCACGCGCGAAGCCGTACGCTGGCCCGGCACCGCTGACGCCCTCCGCACCACCGTGCGCGCTCTCCACGCCCAATGGCGTAGCGCCATCAGCGAGCTGGACGCCACCGCGCTCCAATCCACCACCCACACCCGCTGGCCCCTAGCCGATCGCCCCTTCGCCGAGATCGTCGCCTGGGCCAACCTGGAGCTGATGAAGAACGCCGCCGAGATCGGCTACGTCCGCTTCCTCTACGCCAGCCGGACGTTAGCTCACGAGCGATGAGAGCAGCGCACTGGCGGTTGGGCAAGGCGTAGCGCGCTTAGGGCCGGCGAATGGCCCGTGTGGCGTCTACCTCGCGTCCATCCGCACTTTCTATTCGCTCGCGCTGGATTCGAGGGCCAAGTAGAAGTCACCGGCGGCGCTGCCATCCACCATCCGGACACGCAGCGCGTAGCTTCCCGCAGACGTGAAGGCGTGTGTGAGCGTCGGGCATTCGCTGGTCGGCGACGAGCTTGCCAGGCTGGTCGCCGCGTCCTCCTCGAACAGCTCCAGCTCGATGCCGCGGTCACCGCAGGCGTCGATGACGAAGTCGTATTCGCCCGCGCTGGGAACTTCGGCTCGGAACCACCACTCCGGGTTCCTGCCGCTGGCGTTGAAGAGACCGTGAAAACAGCCATCGTTGGCGGTGATGCTCGGCGCGGTCTCGGGGGATTCTGCGTCGTAACCCTTTGCCGACAGGCAATCGACCGTGTCGAGCAGGGCCGTCGCGGCCTCGAAATCGACGAGCGTCACGTCGCGCCCGCAGGTCCCGGTGAACTCGTTGGCCTCGAACTCGTGTTCGGTGTCGCTGTCCGTGACCATGATCGACAGGTGGGTGGCGTCTTCCCAGCAATCACCGGTTGGTGGCGCGATGCGGATGGCCTCGGCTAGCTCGCGCTGCTCGGTCGAGAGCTGATCGATGCGGCGTTTGAAGCGATACCCTCCGGTGAAGTAGTTGAACCAGCCGATCTCAATCGCTTCGCTTGCTGCGCTGACGATGCTGCGCGGTCCGTCGTCGCAGAGAGGCTCGCTCGGTCCGTTCGCCGTGCAGTCCGAGCCCTCGACCCGTCGACTCGACGGAGCGTCACTATCCTCCGTGATCTTTCCGATGAGCGCGCCGTCGGCAGCGTAGCAATAGGTGTAGCTGAACGGTGGTACGCCGAGCGGGCCGACTATCGCTCCGCCGCACGCGGTGGGGGACGCGTCGGCGCAGCTCTCGCGAAAATCTTCGAGCGTCGGACAGTCTTTACACTCGAGGGTTTCGGCCTCGCAAGCGGAGCCGGTACCCGCTTCTCCCGCGCCCCCCTGACCGGCGTCGCCCGCGCCTCCCTGGCCGGCGTCGTCCGCGCCTCCCTGGCCGGCCGCGCCACCATTCATCTCGGAAGCTGCGTCGCTACAGCCCCAAGCTAGCAACATCGATAGAGTCCAAGTCCAGCCCAGTGCTTCATGCGCCTCGAGTTGCACGGCACGTGCCAAGGCTTGTTCGCGCTCGAACTGCGAATTGCTGGCATTCCTGCTCGCGCACAGGCTGAGGCGTGAGGCTTTGCCCTAAATAGACCAGTTGCCCAAGAATGGCCTTCGTCTGCCCAAGAAGTCTGACGGCTCAGGCGAAGTCGTCGTTAGTGACGAGGATCGCGTTGAGTTTCGCTGGATCAGTCGTCAACGCCGCGAGAATCTTTTGGGTGCAGTTCCCAAACTGCTGAGAGAAAACAAAGCGATTCCGATCAGTTAGCTCGCGCGTGTTGAAAGCCGGGGCTCAGGTCCGGCAGATATCCGGTTGCTAAACATGAACACCAACCGGAAA
>JAEYWK010000026.1 GCA_023431345.1 Pseudomonadota bacterium | reverse complement strand
CCGCCCGCACCGCAGAGGTCCTCCGCGGTGCCCATCGGCGCGCAGCGAGCTCCCCATTGGTCGCAGTCGCCCACGTCGCCGACGGATTCCACACCAATCAGCTGCTTCTCCGCATCGAAGGTGTAGTCGGCGCGCTGCACGCCGTTGGAGACTCTTACCACAGTGCCTCCGCAGTCCGAGACGTAGCTCTCGACGGACGCTCCTCCAAGACCGCAGAGGGCGCTCACGTCCGCGAGCTCTGAGGGGCAGGCGAAGTTCGCACCCCAGATGTCACAGCTCTCGCGCTCGACGCACGCGTGCACGTCTTTGCAGAACGGCTCCGCTACGCCGATCGGTGCGCACGTCTCCCCCCACGACTTGCAGCTCCCTTCGCCCTCGTAGGAGCCGCCGATCAGCTTTCCCGCGTCGTCGAACACCCAAGCGCTGCGCGTCGCGGCGTCGCCAACTTCGACGTAGGTGCCGCCACAATCGGTGCCATACGACCAATAGTCGACGAGTCGGCAATCTGCGACGAGGTCTGACAGGGTCGAGCAGTCGCCGAAGCTCTTGCAGTCGCGGTGCTCGCGGCAATCACTCGCTTCGCCGCCGCCCCATCCCGCCGCGCCGGCCGCGCCGCCGTCGCTCTCACCCCCGGCCCCAGCGACGCCACGACTCGGCTCATCTGTCGAGCTGTCGCTACAAGCCCACGTGAGTAGCGCGCTACTTCCCAAGAGCAGCCAAACCAATCCCGTTCGATTCATGAAGGAAGCGTTCTGCATGACCTATGCCAGCGGATAGATCTGCGCAGCGGCACGTATTTCACTTACCACCAGCCCGCGTCGCACCCCTGCATGGCACAGTCTGCATGGCACAGTCTGCCATGCAGGGGTGCGACGAGAGCGCGGATTCCGCATTGCACCGCCTAGCGGACCACCATCAAGCCGACGACCCCGCACCCGTCACCCGCACCGCCCCCGCGTTTCGCATCCCTTTGCCCTCCGCGTCCCCCCACGCCAGCCCGTCACCTAGCAGGCTTGAACGTCTGGCGGCGAGCCTCGTCCAAGAAGCATCGGAAACAGCGAGCGTTGGGGCAGTGGCTTGTGTGATGGCGCCCGCGATGGCGTGCGGGGACGACGAAGACAAGAAGTCTCTAGCGTCGCCTTCAACAGGCGCCAATTCTGGCGAAACGATCTGCTCGGCGACCACTGCCGAACGTAGAGCAGGCCAGCTCGATCCTGTTGATCCCGTTTCGAGCGCCACCGGCCAGAAATCGATCGACTCTTTCATTCGCGGCCCTAACCCCGGGGGTTGTCGCTTGCGCACCTACAGTGGCCGTCGCGGTGGCAGAAGCGCGCTGCCGCGCTTCGCTTGAGGAGGGCGCGCGTCGCCGTTCATCTTTATATTCACTTCATTGACGACGCCTTGAGCCGTAGGCCACTGTGAGAAACTAAGTGGCTACCTGGCGAACGTTCCTGAAGGTCGGTGTGTTGTCGTTGGCGCTCGTCCATTGCGGCGACCCAGTCGTGAGCAATAGCTCCGGAGCGGGTAAAGGGGGCAAAGCGGGCAGTGGCGGCGGCGAAGATGGCGGCTCGGGTGGACGCGGCGGCAGCGGTGGCCCTGTCATCGGCTTTGGTGGCGAGAGCGACGGCCTCGGCGGCGCAGGAGAGGAGTGCGCCGGCGGCGCGGACAGTTGCCCGGTAGCGGCCGAGCCGGCGTGCGGTGACGGTATCATCAACCAAGACGGCGAGCAGTGTGACGACGGCAACGGCAGCTCTGGCGACGGTTGCACCGCGACCTGCATGCTGGAGGCGGACTCGGCGTGCCCCACGCCGGGGGAGCCCTGCATCTCGATCGTCGAGTGTGGGGACGGCAAGGTCTCTGGGCAAGAGACCTGCGACGACGGCAACCGCAAGGACGGCGACGGATGTGACGCCGCTTGCGCGCTCGAAGAGGGGTGGAAGTGCCCGGTCTCCGGCGTGCGCTGCGAGGCGGCCGCGTGCGGGGACGGCTTCGTGGTGGGCTTTGAAGAGTGCGACTACGCCACGCCGACCGTCGGCTGCACGGATTGCAGGATCGACGAACAGTACGCGTGTGACGACGCGGGATGCCACGCCACCGTCTGCGGTGATGGAAAGGTCGAGCGTGGGGAGCAGTGTGAGGACACGGTGGGCGGCGTGGACCGTCCCTTCGACGGCTGCTACCAGTGTCGCTTCGAGCCCAGCTGCAAAGACGGCGTGTGTAAGGCGGTGTGCGGGGACGGGCAGCGCTTCGACACGGAGGCGTGCGACGACGGCAACGTCCGCGATGGGGACGGTTGCTCCGCCAAGTGCGCGGTCGAGCCGGGCTACCAGTGCGAGGACCAGGTCGGCGTCAAGCCCGCCCAGCTCCAGCTGCCCATCATTTACCGGGACTTTATTGGCCAAGACAACAGCAAGCGCAACACCGCTAATTGTTACAACCCGGTCACGAGCGCGCCGAGCGCGCAGCGACCACTCCCGTGCTTCCACATCGACTTCAACGGTCTGAACGGGAGCGGCGTGAACGGCGTGGTGGAAGCCACGCTGGGTGACGACGGGCGCCCCGTGTATGCGTGCCCGAGCGGCGACTGCAGCAAGAACCCTGGCTACCTCTTCAAGAGCGCGGGAGACACGCGACCGAACTTCAACGGCGCGGCGCCGTTCGGGGAATGGTTCGACTCCGCTTCTCCCAACGTCAAAGAAGTCGTCGGCGTGCTCCCCTTGGGCTTTCAGAGCGGCGCCGGCACCTACATCTTCGACGCGACCGACGCTTTCTATCCGATCGACAAGCAGGGCTGGGTCGCCTCGGGTGACGAGAAGGAGGTCTGCGGTGGCCACAACGTCTCTTTCACCACGGAGACGCACTTCTGGTTCGAGTACAGCGGCGGAGAATCCTTCGAGTTCAAGGGCGACGACGACCTGTGGGTCTTCGTCAATGGGCGCCTGGCGTTGGACTTGGGCGGCTTGCACGTGAGTCAGACCGCGCGGCTGGTGCTCGATGACGACACGGACGGCGCGGGGGCCGCCGACACCGCTGACGGCACGGCCACTACCGTCGTGCGCGGGGTGACGAAGAACGCGGTGCCGCTCGGCCTCGTGCCTGGCGGCGTCTACGAGATCGTCATGTTTCAAGCCGAGCGCAACGCGTGCGGATCGAACTTCAAGGTGACGCTGAAAGACTTCAACAAGCCGAAGTCGTTGTGCGAGTCACGCTGCGGAGACGGCATCGTCGCGAGCGACGAGCTCTGCGACGACGGGCCGGACGGGAACGACGGCGCCTACGGTAGATGCGGGAGCGACTGCCGGAGTCGCGGGCCTTCGTGCGGGGACGGCGTGCGCCAAGCCGACGAGGGCGAAGCCTGCGATGACGGCGTCAACCTGAGCGCCTACGGGGACGGCTGCGCCCCCGGCTGCAAGAAGCCGCCGTACTGCGGCGACGGAGAGACTCAAGCGCCCTTCGAGCAGTGCGACGACGGCGAGAACGCCGGCGAGTACGGGAAGTGCGCCCCGCGCTGTGTCCTCGGCCCCCGCTGCGGGGACGGCAAGGTGCAAGCCGGTGAAGAATGCGACGACGGCAACCGCAAGAACGGCGACGGCTGCAGCGTGAGCTGCAAGCGCGACAAGGTTTACTGAACGCCAGGCCCCGCGCCGACCGCTTCAGACAGCTGCTCGATCGGCGATGAGCGCGTCGAGCTGCTCGAACGTTTCGGACATGCCGTCGTACGCTCCCGCTGCGGCCTCGAGCGCTTCCTTCGTGGGGTAGAGCTCGTGCAGCACCACCCGCGTTTTGCCGGCAACTTCCTCGAAAGTGACGGTGGAAACCTGACCCGCTTCGCCGCTTTCTTCGTTGGTCCACACCAGGCGTGAGCCGGGGACGACCTCGAGGTACGTACCAAAGAAGGCCATTGGTTCTGGAGCGGCGGGATGCCGAAACACGAGGCGGTATTTTCCGCCCACCCGAACGTCCATCTCGCACGAGAGCAGCTGCATCGAGAGCGACTTGGGCACCCACCACTGCTGGAAGAGCTCGGCCTGCGTCCACGCCTCGAAGACGAGGCGAGCAGGGCCGTTGATGGTGCGCGTGACGACGACCTCGCGCTCGGATTTCTTTTCCACGGTGGTGCTGTTGTTCATCGGCTTCACTCTTCCTTGCAACGTGCGAGCTGTTCTTTGCGCTTCAGTGACTCGACGACCCTTTCCAGGCCATCGAACCGCGCATCCCAAAGCTCGCGGTACTTTTCGAGCCAAGCCGATTCGTCCTCGAGACGACGCGGCCCGAGCTTGCAGGTGCGCACACGACCGACCTTCTCCGTCGAGACGAGCCCCACCTGCTCCAAGACGCCGACGTGCTTCTTCATGCCCGTCAGAGTCATGTGAAACTTCGCGGCCAAGTCGGTGATGGAGGCGTCAGAGCGCGCGAGCTGCTCGAGCACGCCGCGGCGCGTCGCGTCTGAAAGCGCGGAAAATGAGGCATCTAACCGGCTCGGCGCATACTGAACCATTAGGTTCAGTATGTAGCGCGCGGCCCCACGCAGCGCAAGTGCCGTTCGCCATCAACGACTTCCGGCGCTTTGCCCTGGAGAGCCGCTCCCTCATGCCGGAGCCATCGTGCTCTCTCTCGACCAAGCCGGGGCGTGGCGCGTGAGTGGCACCGCCGCCTGGCATCCCGAGCTCCGGCCTTCCAGCGCTACCCTCGAGACTCGGCTCGAAGCAAGCCGCCGATGAGCGCCTTCGACGCATCAGAGATGGCCGCCCCTTGACGACCGGGAATCGTGCGCGACGGTCTCGCGGACAAAACTGGCGAGCTCGCGGCCATCTGGTCGCGTGACGTGGCGTGGCCTTCAAAATCGCAAGTTGCTCATAGCCCGGGTGGGGGCATGCGCGACAGCTGGAGGCCGCATAGCAAAAATCCGATGAAGAGCACGAACACGGCGCTCGCGCGGCGATGGCCAATGGCGCGGGCCACCACGCTCAAACCCCAAAGAACGCCCGTGATGACGAACCACCCTGCACTCGTAGGGCGCGCGAACAAGGGAGCAAGAGCCATCCCCGCCAGAAAACCCAGGGGGACCATGAAGTGAAGTTGTGGCTGCTCGATCATCATGATGATGACCCAGAAGCTAACCAGCAGGGGCATGACGCCTACGCCCACGTCGAGCCAGGGCGTGAGGGACCCGTTCGTGAGTGAATCGAGCTGCGCGATACCGATGCCCACCGCAACGGCAACGGCAGCACCGACGACCGCCGGACGGCGCGACGGAGCGCTCGGACCAGTCGAGATCGGGTTCATGGCGTGACCATCAAGCAAACCAGCTCGTTGTCGGCGACACCGGAAAGCGGGACGCCGCCCCGTTCTTCGCAACGTTCTGCGACTTCAGCGCGGGCAGCGCCGAGCTCCCGACAATCGTTATAGGCGTCGATCAGCCGCCAACAGTTGGTCACGTTGACGACGGTGGCTCCCATCCCGACAGCCAGTCCGATGCCAGTAGGCGCCGCTGCCAGTGTACTCGCTGTCGAGAGAGCCGCAGCTCCGCACCCCACTGCCGCCGCGAGGGCCTCGTTCTGGCACTCAGGAACCCGACGCTTGGACTGTTCGTAGGCGGCGACTAGGTCGTTCCGGCTCGCCTCTCCCTCGATCAAGACTGGCTCGATGGTCACGACCTTGACCGGTGGCTCCGGCGCCCAGCTCATGGTGCTCGAGTCGCCGCTGGCATCGGACACCAATTGCGTACGATCGTAGACGGAGCTGTTCGCGCTGGAAATCGGGCTCGGCATGGGGTCTCTCCTGTTAACCCTCCTATCGTCCACGCTAACCGCGAGTTGCTCGAAATTTACCTGCCATGACCAACTTGGTCAGTTGGCGGAAGCTTTTTGCCAGCGCCCGTCGGGCGGGGTCGAAGCATGCGGGCGACCTGCGCGTCGATGTCCGCCGGTCCGCGAGATCTCCTGACGTCGGAGGTAGAAGCGGATCGGCTCGCGGCTTGTGCCGGGCAACCTACCCTCGCTGGACCAGATTCCGCAAAATGGTCGTGACCTGCGGCCTGCGCCGATTCTACGCATTGGAGCGTCGATTCCTCCAGCGTCGGTGCGCCGGCCTTTACGGCGCTCCAGCCTTGGCGTAGTGGTACCCGTGCACTCGGTGGACGATCAGGGGTTGCAAACCACCTTGGGTCGCGCGTTCCCTGGCGCGACCGTGCAGGCGTGGTCGAGGCTCAACGGTGGGGTCTCCTCCCGCGCCACGCGTGCGGATATAGTGCTGCCGAACGGGAGCACGCGGAGCGTGGTCGTGCGGCGTCCCTCACATGCGACACGCGAGGGCGCGATCGCCCTGGTGCGGCGTGAACGGCGATTGCTCGAGCACTGCGTGCGCCACGGCCTCTCCGCTCCGGTGCCGCATTTCGTCGACGAAAGGAGCGCGGCCATCGTCCTGTCGTGGCTGCCAGGTGCCCCCGACTTTCAGAGCAACGCCGGGCCGCTGGTCGCGCAACTGGCTGCGAAGCTGCACAGAATCCACTCCGTACCCACGAGCGGCCTGGAGTTCCTGCCGCCCCGGCGCGAAAGCGCCGATGTTCTCGTCACGAGCGATCCGGCGCAACCGGACGCGACGCTCGACGAGCCCCAGCTCCACGCCGTCGTGCGTTCGCTCTGGCCGTGGCCCGCGCATAACCCAGATGTCCTACTTCACGGCGACTACTGGCCCGGCAACGTGCTGTTCGACGAGGGGCGACTGAGCGCGGTGATCGACTGGGAAGAATCAGAGCTGGGCGATCCGCTTTCGGACCTCGCGATCGCCAGGCTCGACATCACGTGGGCCTTCGGCGCTGAAGCTGCCGAGGAATTTACCGAACGCTACCGAGCCCTCACCGATCGAGACTTCCGCAATTTGCCTCGCTGGGACTTGCTCACCGCGCTGCGTTCGCGTGGCGCCCTCGAGCGTTGGTCAGCCTCTTACGAATGCCCGCCCATCTCGCGTCCAGACATCACCGCGGAGACGATGGCGCGGGGCCGTCGCGCCTTCGTGCAGCAAGCGCTCGAACGGCTGGGCCTAACGGCGTAGTAGAGCCACCGCCGCCCCTCGACTCGCGTGCGCTAGAGCGACAAACGGTTTGCTGGGGCAACGAAGTTCACGAGCTAGCACCTGTGCGCGCGCCGCTTGGATGATGGTCTTGGACGCCAGCAGATTGATGGCCATCGCGGTAGCGGATGGTCTGCGCATCGCCTGATGCCCATCGCGTGACGCGCTTGGCGTGGCGCGGCGTGATGGCCATCACGGCGGCGCCGTCGCGAGGCACCGCCGTGATGGCGTTCGATCAGTCGAATCGCAGGAGCGTCTCGGCGACCCGTGTGACGACGTCGTGGTCAACGAGCTT
>JAEYWK010000243.1 GCA_023431345.1 Pseudomonadota bacterium | reverse complement strand
CGACTCCTACGGTTGGGGCGGCCGCAGCACCGGTGACCAGGTCGTTGGGGAGGGCTCACTGGGTCTTGGGAGGGTAGGAGTGGCGACTGCCATCTCGCCCCACCCCCGCTTAAATTGCCTACGCGCGGACGGCATCTCCGGTGACGCCCGAGCGACCACGACAGTGACTCGCCTACCCAGAACACCTTGCGCAGGTAGAGCTCGTAGTTCGAGAAGGCGATCGCGGCATGGTGTGCGAATTCTGGGCTCGGACACGCACGGACAGAGCGTTGGTAGGCGAGGTCGCGAGCGAGTTCGTCTTCCGATACGACCACCGAGAGTTCCTTGGGAGCCACCCCTCTGCCAGCGCGGGCTGCAACGTCCCGCGTCAGCGAAGCAAGCTCTACACTCAGCGGCAGGGCTGCTGCCCCCGGTGGCAACACGGCCGCGACCCAAGCGGCCCGGTGGCCCGACGGGACGCACCACACAAGTCGATGTATTTCCTACTAAGCAGGCGCCCACCCCGCTCTTCTACCCGGACGCCCCAGCGTCTAACGTGGGCCCCGTGACGCTGGGCGTTGACGCGGTGGTCGTGAGGACCCCCTTCGAGGACCTCACCGTGCGGGTTCAACGCGGTGGTGCGCGCCCCGTCGGTGAGCAGCTCGAGCTGGCGCGGTGGGCTGCCAGTCAACTCCGCTTCGGCATCGACATGGGCGATCCCGGAGTCGTGCGGGCAGTACGGCAGCTCGTACGGCTTCTCGACGGTGAAGGTCCCGGGCTCGGACGCGCCTTCGGTTTCGCGAGTGACCTCGATGACCGCAGCCCGCTGGACACTGCCTTCGGCGGCGTCGCTGCCCGACTTGAACAAGAGTTGCTCGCCGGCCGCCTCGTTGTCGAACGCCAGCTGGTCGCCTCGCTCACCGAGCGCCGTGACACCAGCGTGCCCGACCTTCCGCCTTTGCGGCCCGCTCCCCGCGAATCCGGCACCCACTCTTTCGAAGTGCGCTTGGTCGACGAGGTAGGCAAAGCCATCTCGGGCATCGACGCCGAGTTCACAGCGGACGGTGCCCAAACCCGAAGCACCAACCCTGCCGGCGTCGCGCTGCTCGAGGGCGTGCAGGCCAGTAGCGCCGACGTTTCGCTCCTCGATCCAGAGTCGCTCGAAAAGGTGCTCGACCCTCGCTGGGCGAGCTTCCGCCCCGGCAAGCCGCCGAAGGAGTCCAATTCGAAGGAGGTCGTCTTCCGCGGCTCTGCCCTCGGCCCGTTCGCGTTGAAGGCCGAGTTGCCCAACACCGTCGTGATCAAACCACCGCCCGGCAAGCTGTTCGTCGAGTTATTCGACAAGAGCGGCCGCGCTCGGCACGCCAATCGCAGCTACCAGATCACGGGTCCTCGAACGTTTGAAGGGACCACGGACGACGTCGGACGATTGCTGCACGAGGACGTCTTTCCTGGCGATTATCAGCTGTCTCTGGGTCTGGACTTCTTCGAGGAGGGCGACCCGGACCGGGCGATGGACGTCGTGGACAGCTCGCTCGTCGTGCTCGACGCGGCCGAGGGCGAGCCCCAAGTGCGGATGCTCGGCGCCGTTCCGCGCTCCGTGTTGGCGCGCCTGCACGGGTTCTTCAACGTCAACAAAAGCTTCTTGCTGCCGACGGCCCTGCCCAGCGTTCGCCAGTTGCGGAAGCTGTATTCGGACAACGCCCCCTGCAAGCTGCTAGTCGTGGGGCACGCCGACACACGGGGTGGGCTTGCCTACAACGACAAGCTCTCGTTGGAGCGCGCGGAGGCAACCATCGCCTATCTACGCGACGACGTAGAGGCGTGGTTTGAGTTCTACAGTCACGACGATCCAAACAAACGCTGGGGCAAGGTCGAAGACCATTTGATGATCATCGCGCTTCCGGACTTCAAGTCCAAGTTGCCGAAGGAAGACGAGGTGTCGTTCTTTCAGCGCACCCGCAAGCTAAAGGTCGACGGCAAAGCCGGCAAAGACACGCGCCACGCCCTGATCGCGGAGTACATGTCGCTCGACGGGACCTCCCTGCAAGACTTCGTGGGTGAGGTCGAGGCAGTCGCCCACGGCTGCGGCGAAAACTTCCCGCTCGACGACCGCGGCGCGACCCTGGACGCTGCTCCGGCCGACGAAAAAGCAGACCATATCGACCGCCGTGTGGAGCTCTTCTTCTTCGACGCCGAGTTCGGTATCACCCCGCCGCCGCCGGGAAAGAACTCCCCGCCTGCCAGCACGGTGTATCCCAAATGGCGGGAGCGGGCGGTCGAGGTTCATGACCTCGTGATCGACGCGGCAGGGACGAAGCTCCAGCTCGTGGAGTTCGAGGACGTGCTCTTCGACACCAACAGCGCTGTCCCGCTGCCCCAACCTTGCGAGCCTGGCGCTAGCGGCGTTCCAACCAGGGGTCCCTCGGCCTTGACGGACGTGGCCGCAGCCCTCCGCTTCGCGTTCTGCTATCCGGACAAGCTCGTGCTGGTGGCGGGCCACACCGACACCACGGCGGACGCCAAAGTCAACGACCCACTGAGCGAGCAACGCGCCCTCAGCGTGCTCGCGCTGCTCGTAGGTGATCGCGACTCGTTCAGCAAGACCTGCGACGCTCGACACGTAAAGGCGGATCAGTCACGCGTGTTGGATTGGGCCGATTCATGCCTTGGTTTCGCGTGTGCGCCAAAGCGCTTCGGCGGAAACGCAGACAAAGCGGTGCGGGCGTTTCAGGACGCGTACAACGCCAGCGATCGCGGTGGGAATACGCTGGCCCCGCCACTCGGCGTCGACGGCGCTTTTGGCGCTCTGACCTGGGCGGCAGTGTTCGACCTGTTCGAAGGGCAAATCGCGGAAATTTTGGACGGTGACCGCGACTTGCTGAACGAGTACCGCGCGTCGCTCAACTTCGTCGACGAGGACAAGCGCTCGCTGGGTTTCGGAGAGCGTTACCCGATCGACGAGCTGGGGCGTGACGGCATTCGCAGCGCCGCCAACCGTCGCGTCGAGGTGCTGTTCTTCGACGCCAGGGACAAGCCGGACCTCGACGCGCCGCTGGATCTGAGCGACATCTACTTGCCGGGTAGCTTCTTGCACGAGCCGCAGCCGGTGAACCCCGAGACGCTGCAACTGTTGCCGATCAAAGCGTCGCGGCTGCCCACGCGTTTTTCGAACGGGCGTACATTTCCAAAGCCCAGCGCTCTGCCCGTGCTCCGCCAAATGGCGAAGCTCGCGACCGAAGGTCACGCTCGCTTGGTCATCGCCGGCCACACCGATCATTCACTCCTCAACGACGAGAACGAAAAGCTCGCGCTCGGACGCGCCGAGGCGGTCTCGGCGTTGCTACGTCAGGACAAGGACTTTTTCTTGCGGCGCTTCAACCAGCCAGATCCGATCAAGGTCTGGAATTGGGAAGAAGTGCAGTGGATGTTGAGCGCCGTCCGAATCGGCGAAGAGCGCTGCTACGTTGGGATGGTGGACGACTATCCCGGGGACATTACACGCGCCGCCTTGGGTAGATTCCAGCTCGACAGCGGCGCGCTGGACGTCGACTATGGCTGCGACATCGATACGCTTTCGCTCCTGATCGATCGCTACTTCGAGCTCATGGGCACGCGCCCCGTCGCCGCGGACCGCATTCGCTGCGTCTCGGCCGGTTCGTGGAACCCTCCGCGCGGCTTTTCGGCAGACGCCGTCCCCGACGATCTGGACGGACAATTGTCTGGCACCAATCGTCGGGTCGACGTGTTCGCCTTCGATCAACCCGTGGTACCGGCTCCCGAGACGGTGGTGCCATCCACGCGTATCGAAAGCCCGACTTACGTACGCTGGTGTCGGGCCACGGGGCTTGAGCTTAAGGACGAGCCGACGGCCTTTCCCATTCGCCTGTTCGATCCCCAGTTGGTCGTCATTGGCGGCGTAACCGCGAGCATGACCAAGGTCGACGACGAGACCGGGCAGCTCGCGGTCAAAATCTCCCTGACCACGAGCCAATTCGGCTCCGCAGACTTCGTGGGCGAAGTAGGCTCGTATCAGCTCAGCTTCAGCGCGCGTGGTCGCGAGTACGCGTTCGGCGTGTCGGTTCAACCCGACGAGATCGGCGGTTTCGCCGCGATCATTTCGCAGGGCTCGTCTGAGGCTGGAGACACCACGTCGTGATCATCGTTCAACCCCGCTCGCTCATCTTGGGTAGTCAGAAAGCAAAGCTCTCGGTCACGCTCGACTTGGGCGAGGATCAATTGCTCGCGCCGAAGACTCAGCTGCGGCTGGTGGTCTACGACTTCGACCGCTACATTGAGGACCAATCCGCGAAGTCGGACGCCAACAATGACGTCATCAACTTCGAAGTCGGGCCCGACTTCTTCAGCGGACGCGAAGACCAAGCCGGAGGGCCGCAGCAACGCATGATCTTGCCGCAAGCCTTCCTCTCGCCGACGCCCAGCCCGGGTAACGGCGTATTGGCGGTGGTGGACTTCAATCTGCAACGGTTGTCGACCAAGGCGGAACTGGCGACAGCAAAAGCCAGCGGCACTGGTATCTGGTTCGTCAACGACTTGATCGGCGCTCTGCAGAGCTCGCGCAATTCGCTGTTCTCGATCGCCTTGGAGATGTTCGCCAGGCGAGACGAATTAGGCAATTTCGGCACGGGCACGTTGCGACGTCAGGTGATCGGCCGCTTCGGCATCGACAAGCAGGATCTGCCCACGCTGTCGTCACCGCGCCTGCTAGCGGTTCGGATCGTCGTGCCGGCCGCTCAGCGATCGCTCAAGGCCGGCACCATCATCCTCTCGTCGCTCAATGCGCTCGACAATGCAGTAGGGAAGCTCAAAGGTGTACGCAGCCGCGGCGTCATTCTTCACGTCGTCGCCGCCCAGGAAGCCCTCACCCGCCCCGGCGGGACGGCTCCCAGCGACACGGGCACGGCTCCTTTCAGTAACCGTCGGGCCACTCTCGACCTCACGGGTCGCTACGAGCTGCAGGCCGAGGGGGTGGACACGTCTTCGTTCGACTACGTCGCGCCCGCCTCGTTGTGGATTTCCCAAGCGGGGCAGTCACTCGTCGCGTGGTACCTGCCCTACAGCGCGATTGGCTTCGGCCAAAAGTTCACGGGTATTGGGGACGACAAAGTGCCGCTGACGCAGCGCGCCTGTCTGGTGACCGCCGAATCCAGCACTTTCCCGACGAAGAACTTCACCTTCTGGGCGCTCGACGTCGGTAAAGACCGACTGGACCCCGACAAGTTGTTCGTCAGCCAGGAGAGCGCTGATCCGAGTGACGACGTGCCGGTACTGCTCGGTGACCTGGAGGTGATGAGCAGCTCGGATCCGTTGACCATCGAGGTATTGTTCAGCCGGCGCTCGTTCCTCAACGACGCCCCGGGTCTGCATTTGCGAGCTCCGAACGAAAACGCCACGCTCGGCGTCTTCAAACGCGTCGCGAGTCGCTCGCGCCTGCCGTGGGTCGTGCTCAGACATTTGGCGGCGAGTAAGCAGGTCTCACCGAGTCAGATAGACGCTTTCATCCGTTCTCACGTGGAACCGTTGCCGCACGGCGGCTGGCGCGCGTTCGGGGGACGGCTCGACGACGGCCGCTTGGGCCGCGCGATCCAGCGTTTTTCCCAGTTCCGCAGCAGCGCGGTGATCGTGGCACAGGAGTTCGACAACGTCGGCAAGCTGCTCGATGCGTTGTTGAATTCGCTGCCGGCGGAGTATCGGGCCGAGGGCCTCTCGGTGGTACAGAACCTATCGCGTAGTACCCGCCTCCCCGATTTCGCAGGGGACGAGAAGACCCTGCAGGAGTGGCTCTTGGACATCGGCGAAACCCACCGCAGCAATCTGCTGGAGAAGGCGAAGGTGGACGCGGGTCGAAATCTCACCTCAACCGAGCAAGCAGCGATCAACGACGCGGTCAGCGGGACGAACGGCGGCGTGCTGCGCGACCTAGGAGCGCTGGGCGGTGGCGAGTTCACCTACAAGTTCGACTTCAAAGCGGTGGAGATCGGCCTAACGGTGGTGTTGGGAGCTGCCGTCGGCGGATTCACGTGCGTCGTGACCCGTACGTCCGCGGATCCCAGCAAGCAAAAGGACGACTACACGCTGGGCTTTCTGGGTGGCTTCATTGGCGTCTCAGGGGCGTTCGGCGTGAAAGTCGCGCTGGGAAAGCCGGCAAGCGGCGGCTCTGCAGGCGGAGCTCCGCCGAGCTGCCAAGTCCAGTCATTCATCGACATTGCAGCCGCAGAATGGACGAACATTCCACCGGTCAGCTTCTCGGTGGCGGCCGTCTCCGCGGGCGTATCCGGCGTCGTAGGTCCGTTCGAGGCCACGGCCATCAGTCCCTCGTCGGCGCTGTTCAGCGTACGCATTCCTCGCATCACCAAACCCGCCGTCGTACTATCGGCGATCGTGGAGGACTTCGTAACGTTCGACGCGAAGGTCGCAGACCCGAAAGAATTCCTGGAGGGGGTCGAGGAAGGGAAGATCGTGAATGCACAAGCCGCGATCGCGGCCGCTTCCGAAAGCGGCGGAATCATGATTCGGCTCGGCAATCCGAAGGCGGTTCCTCCGCCGGGGTCGGACATGCCAATCATTCCCGATCAGGTAGTGCCCGCGAACCCGACGCTCGATGCTCCCTTCATCGCTTTCGAGAAAAATGACTCGCGGATTCAGACCACGCAGCTCACGGGGCTCGATCGTCGCATCGCGCTCTACCGGCACCTGTTCGAGCTGGGAGGCTGGTACCTGTGCTCCGGGTTCAGCTCGCCGGAGTTCAAAGCTCAAAAATCCGACCCGGATGGTCCCAACAAGCTGTTGTCGCAGAACCGCGCGAAAGCGGCGGACGACTACTTGACCGCCACCATCGGTCAACCGGGCGAGGGGGTGGTGGACGCGGACAAGGATCATCGCGCTCCGGTTGGGGCGGGGCGCGGGCCGTCGCTGCAACCCGTCGCGAAGGGTGGCGGCGGCCTCCACGACCCCTATGCGTCAGGGGTATCGAAAGCGGACGTGCAGCGCGAGGACGCCACCGAGTATCACAAATGGCGGCGGGTAGATATCGTCGTCAACGCCATCCTGGCCGCGAGGATCTTCGGTCGCTAACGCGGCGGTCTTTCGCGCCGCTCTTACCTCGTGGTGCAGTCGAGCTTCACGTCTTCGGGGGCGCCCCGACGTAGGTCGCCATAGCGCCAACATCCGACGCGTCCGCTGCGATACAACAAACAGAGTGGCGCGCCGCCCTCTATGACGCTTGCAACCGGCTCCGGCGTCGGGATGTTGACGGGTTTCGGCCTCGGCTCAGGGAGCGAGCCCCAGCACCAAACATAGCCCTCCCGTGTGACCCCGCATGAGGTAGTGCTTCCAAGCGCGATGCTGTCGATAGGCGGCAGCCCCTTCACGAGGGTGGGACGGCGTCCTTCCTCGGGCGAACACACAAAGCCTTTTCCGCTCTCCCACTGGCAGCGCGAAAGGTCGCCTTTGCCGATTTGGCCCCGTTCATTCTCGCCCCAGCACCAAACCCGGCCCTCGCGGTCCAGCGCGCACGTGTGTCGCCCGCTGCTGGCGAGCTGCTTCACACCGGCGAGCTCTGGCAGCCGAACGAAGGTGGTCACCACCCACGGGTTCGGCCCTGGCGGGTCGGCAGGCCCTGGTACGTAGCCAATCTGAGAGCGCAGGTGGCTGCCGCGGCACCAAACCGAGCCGTCTTGCAGCCGCACACAAGCGAAGTCGACCCCGCCCACCAGGTCGGCAGCTGGCGCCGGCAGGGAGGTTACGGGGGTGACTTTATGGTCATCGTCGCTCCAGCAGCGCAGGCCTTCGGTACCCAGCACGCACCGGCCGCCAAACTCGACTTGCTTCACGTTGCGCAGCTCCGGATGCTGCGACGCGGTTCGAGAGTAACCCTCGCTGGGCGGAAACCGCAGCTGTCCGCGCCCGTTGCCGGCGACACACCAGAGGCTCGCGTCGGCTGATGTGGCGCATACGCTGTCAGCCTCGTCCACGAACAGCCTCGTCGCCGAAGCCGGCAAGCTGGCTACCCTCCACGGCTCCCACTCAGGCAGCTGCCTCGGCTCGGCCAAAATCGACATACGCCCCGGGTCGCCCCAGCACCAAACCTCGCCTCGGGCCGTCAAGGCACACGCAAAGCCGCTGTTGCCGACCAGCTGTTTCACACAGCCAATGGCGGGTCTCGCGCTGGCGCTGCCCTGCGCACTGCTGTTGGTGCTCGAACGCGAGCAAGCCCCAATGATGAACGCGGACCCGAGTAGAGCCCAGGTCGTGTGCGAGCAGCTTTGCTTGGAAACTCGACCGGCGCGACGAAAGGCGACCACCGAGCCCTTCGCTACCACGAATGGGCCGTTCGGCGAGCCTTGACTCTGCCCCCGCCCTTGAACGAAGCTCGGGCCGTGAGCTGTTGGGCGGCTTTGGCTTTCGGCCCGCCGTGGCGGGATGGAAGAGAGCCTTCGCATGGCTACTAGGCCCCGTGCCACGCCCCGAACCGTCACCGCTGCACCACCGCGGCTCACGATCGCGTTGCTCAAGGCGTTCTCGCTCGCGTCTGCTCCCGGCGCCGTGCGCTGGGTCGAAGGTCGTGGTGCCGCTGGGATCAAGGTCAGCGTTCAGGGTACGGCGATATCCGGCACGACCAACGTCAATGGCGAGGTGCACCTGCCAATCGTTGGGGCGGCGTCAGGTCGTGTGCTCGATGTTCAGCCTGCCGCGGCCCAGCTGAGCAGCGGCCCGGCTGGTGCCGTGCACGGCGGGGGTGGAGCGTCCGCCCCCGCCTTTCAGTTCCGCCCATTCCAAGTCACGGTCGACACGGACGCGAACGGTTTCGTACCCGGCACGGCGAGCGTCACGCTGCCGGCCACTGCTGGGTCACCGCCCGCCCCCGCTCCGCCGCCGCACGCGCTCTTGCTGTCACTGACCAAAGACAAGCTCAGCATCGACTACAAGCCCGACTTCATCAAGACGAGCAACCGCAGAGTCGTCGCCAGCAAATCGAACGTCGTGCTCGTGCTGCACCGCACGGGCGGGACCGACATTCGTAGCGCGCTCAACACGTTCCTGAACCCATCGACGCGAGTGAGCCCACAGTATCTGATAGACGTCGACGGTTTCGTCGTGAAGCTGGCTCACGAGGACGACGTCTGCAATCACGCCGGCCATGCGTTTTGGGATGGCGCGACCAACATCAATGCGACCTCGGTGGGCATCGAGATCGTCCACGGTGCCCCGGTCGTGTTCCCGGACGCTCAGTATGATTCGGTGATTAGACTGGTCCGCGAGATTCGCGGAGCGGCGCCCACGATTACCCGTCAGCACGTCGTCGGTCACATGGAGATCGCAACCGGCAACAGCGACCACACCTTGTCTTCGCGGCGCATCGACGACCCGAGCGAGTTCTTCGAGTGGGATCGGCTCGAGGCCGCGGCGCTCGTGCGGCGTCGTGTTCCCGCCGTGCCGGCCCCGACGATTTTCGGGATCGGGCCCGGACAATTCGCCGAGAAGGCGCGCTCCTCGCCGCGCGCGTTGACCCCGGACATAACTGCAATTCAAACCGCACTCTCGGCTGTTGGCTACTCGGTGGCTGCCGACGGCACCAGCATCAGCGGCACGTTCGATGATGCGCTGGTCGCCGCGATCAGCGCCTTTCAAAGGCGCTACTTCTCCGGTGGCAACGCCGCCAGCAAGGGCACGCGTTTCCGACTCGGCCGCATCGACTTCGAAACGGCGTTCGCCATCGAGGCCGTTGCGAACGACAGCGGCCCCTAGCCCGGGCTCTTGCGCCGCGCGAGCTCTGCCCAATCGACCTTGAGCGGGAGCGTGCTCTGCTTGCGTAGCGGGCAAGCGTCACCCCAGCAGTAAGCTTGCCCGTCCACACCGAGCGCGCAGCTGGGCAAGTCCATGACGAGCTGCTTGATTGCTGGCATGTTGAGCAGGCGGGTAGGACGGGCGAGCGGTTGACCCGTCGGCGGGATGCCGAGCTCGCCCGAGCCATTCTCACCCCAACAGTAGACGTCCCCCCTGTGCGTGAGCGCACAGCTGGCTTGGCCCCGCGCCACGACGGCCACGCTCGCGGGCAGGTTGACCACGCGCTGAGGCATCAGGTACTCGGAAGGGCGCGCGGGATCGGGGATGTCGCAACACGCCGGGAGCTCCCCTACCCCCACGGCCCCGCGCGAATTCTCCCCCCAACACCACACGCTGCCGTCTCCGAGTAAGGCGCACGCGTGCTGTGAGCCGACCGCCAGCTGCGCCGCTCGGCCAAGCAGTCTCACGCGCACGGGATCGTTCGACTTGCGGGTGTGTCCATCACCTAAGCCGCCCTCGGGGTTGTTGCCCCGACATGCCACGATCCCCTCGCGCAACGAGCAACGCAAACCATCTCCAACCGCGGGGGGAGGCTCCTGGGGCGCCCTTTGCTCGACGGGGCAGCCATTGTCCGGGGTCGCGTCGGCACTTGGGCATAGCCAAATGCCAGCGTCCGATAGCGCGCACCCCCCGGGGCCCAGGCGTTGGATCGTGAGGGGTGGCGTGACTTCCGAGACCGCCGGCCGCACGTGGTTGCGCGCGGCCGGCCGCGGTTGCTGGCAGGCCCAAGCCGATAGACACGCCAAAGCCGTGCTCGCGGCTCCGTGCCGACGGAACCTAGGCCAGCGCGACGCCATCGTCGGTGCGGGCTCCGCGCAAGTCGTCGAAGTCCGTTGTCCTGGGGCCGTTGACGGCGACGGCTTCCGTGCTCGGGTCCGTTGCGTCACCCGGAGCCGGGCGCGCGCCATCGTCGTGGAAGGCTTGAAGATCGTCCGCGATGTCCGCTATGCGGCCACTCGGCGGCCGGGCGAAATCCGCCTGGAAGCTGAGAACGTTGTCGGGTAGCTCTCGCTCGGGATAGCCAACGTTTCGCAACCTGCGCTCGTTGGCATCCTCACCCAAGACCAGGAACACGAATTTTTGAAAACGCAGGTCGTCGGCTGAGCTACCCCAAGCGAGCTTGGCCGCGACAGAGCCCGCCACGTTCCTGAGCCTGAGCTCACCGTTGCCGTCAGCCGTCAGGGCAGTGGGATCGGCGCCGGCGTCTACCGGCTTTGCCCCTGACGATATTGCGACCGCGGCCGACGGCATGGGGTCGCCGGCTTCGTCGACGAAGCGCACGGTCACGAGTTCGCGCGGCGTGGGGTTGTCCGGCGTGATCAGCACATCCAGCGTGTCGTTGACGTCGCCATCGGCCTCGACACTGCCGCCAACTTCGAGCTTGACCGACACCTCGCAATAGTCGAAGCGCGCCGCATCCATGCGCAGGGCCAACTCGAGCGGCTCGCGCCCCCCGAGCCCCTCGAATTGGTTGCCGTCGAAGGCGAAGCGCATGAGCCGCACCTCTCGAGGGTCATTCTCGGAAACGTCGTCATCGTCGCCGACGGCTTCGGTGGGTTGCAGACCTTCTGCTGTGCCGTCCCCGATCTGCTTAGCCGCAAACACGAAGGATCCGTCATCTTCCATTCGCATACTGCCATTCAGCTTCGCAAGGTCCCGCTCCTCCTCTTCGCCTGGCTCACGGACCCGCTCCAAGAACCGCCCGCGCAGCGTCAACGTCGCCTGCTTTTCGGCGCCGCGTTTGAGCTTTGACGGAGGTTTCCCCAAGCGGGCGAACGACACGGACGCTCCGTCGGCCACGAGCTGGTTAGGTGCGCCAAGACCAGAGAAGAGCGGACTCATGCGGACTCGCACACCTAGCGCCATTTCGTTGGCTCCCTCACGCCTCAACCGTATCACGAGGCTGTCGTTTTTCGCTAGCCCTGCTCAGCAGCCACGCGCCTTCCGAGATCAGGCGGAGCGCTACTTGCGGGTGGGCGGCGTGACGTTGCCCGTTTGCGCGGGCCGCGGGCGACGGCCGAGCCCGCCATCAACGATCCGTTATCGGTGCAGTATGCCAGGAGCGTCAAGGCCTACCTCGAGGACGACGTCGATACGTCGCGACGCCGCGCAGCGCCGGCCTCTAGGCGACCCCCAAGTCGAGCAACGCGCGCAGCTCCGAGGTGGAGAGTCGCGTGGCTTGGTCGGACTCTGCGAGCAACGAGTCGGCGACCTCTCGCTTGGTCCGGTGGAGGCTGACGATGCGCTCTTCGATCGTCCCCTTCGCCACCACCCGGTACAGCGTGACCGGGTTCTGCTGCCCGATGCGATGAGCGCGATCCGTGGCCTGGGCTTCAGCGGCGGGGTTCCACCACCGGTCGAGGTGATCACGTAGTCGGCGGCGGTCAGGTTCAAGCCAAACCCGCCTGCTTTGAGGCTGATGAGGAACGCGTCGCCCTCGCCGGGCTGAAACGCGTCCACCGCGCGGCGCGCTGCTTGGCGGTCGAGGAGCCATCTAGGTATTGGTACGTCTCGCCAAGCTCCTCCAGCAGTTTGCCGGCGAGCTCGAGCACGTCCACGAGCTGGCTGAAGACGAGGACTCGATGGCGCGCGTCCACGAGCTCCTCCATGAGTCGTTGCAAGGCCTTCAGCTTGCTTGGAGCTCTCCTCGCAGGTGCGAGCGGTCCAAGCGACCGCGCAAGACGAGCCGCTTACCGGCGGTCAGCCCTCGGTCGCAGAGCCCATGCTGCTCGGCATCACGAAGCCGTCTCTATCTACGGAATCGTTTATCTCCGCCTCGTCCTTCCAGGAGACCACCAAAGTCCTCACGGAAGCAGCGATCTGCGGCAAAACGGACGACCTCCGCGGCATCAAAGAGAACGTCATCATGGGCCGGCTCATCCCGGGCGACACGGGCCTGCCCGCTTACAAGAAGCTGCAGGTCGTCATCGACGAGAAGGCACCCACCCTTCGCGCCCCCGACGTTCACCCGCGTGCAGCCGGCGGATCTGCTCGCGGTGGGCGACGAGTAACTAACCCTCACGGGTGAGTGACTGAAGCCTCTCGACGGAAACGTCGGGAGGCTTCGTCGCATTTAGGGGTCGCCGAGCCGCAGCCCCATTGGCGCAAGGGTTCCGCACGTCTCCAGGTGCAGCCGTGCGGTTCGGGGACGGAGATGTCCACCCGCCCGCCCCCGCCTCCACCCGCCCGCCCCCGCCTCCACCCGCGCCCCGCCGCGGGGCTTCGCCCGCGAGCGGGGCTGGTGATCGGGGACGCCGCCGGCTTCGCCGGCGAGCTGATGATCGGGGGGCGCCGTCGGCTTCGCCGACGAGCTGGTGATCGGGATCGGGATCGGGATCGGGATCGGGATCGGGAGCCGCCTGCGGCGGCTGGGATCGGGATTGGGTCCGCCTGCGGCGGGTGATCGTGAGGGCGATCGCGGGCACGATCGCCCTCACGCTCACGATCACGATCACGATCGCGGGCACGACCCCGATCACGATCACGACCCCGATCACGATCACCGGCGAGGCCGGAGGCCGAGCCATCACGATCCCGATCACCACGGTGAGGCCGCAGGCCGAACCGAGCGTTTGGGAGGGGTCGGCCGCGCGCAGGCCGAAGGCCGAGCACGGACGGGGGTGGGCAACCTCGTTGCGGAGCTGAGCATCGAGCTGGTCGAGACGTTGCGGCCCCTGATGTCGCGCATCAAGGCGCGGGACAAGGCGCTGGAAGACCAGATACGGGGTGCGGCGAGCTCGGTCGCGCTGAACATCGGGGAAGGGGAGTACAGTGACCCGGGGAACCGACGGGCTCGTTACTTCACCGCCGCGGGGAGCGCGGGGGAGACGCTCGCGGCGGTGAGGGTTGCAGTGGCTTGGGGGATTGTAAGTCGGAGCGATGCGGAGCGGTCGGTGGCGCTGCTCCTGCGGATATCCCGATGTTGTGGAAGCCGACGCGGGGATGAGGCGGTGACCCCGCGCCGCCTAGAGGGCGGCGCGGATGACGGCGATGGCGGCTGGCAGGTTGCCCAGCACGACCTCGGCGGGAAGCCGCACGACGCGGTAGACGGCACGCTGAAGGCGGCGGTCCCGGCGGGCGTCCGCTCGGCGCTGCGCCGGGCTGCAATGGTACGCGCCGTCCATCTCTACGATGAGGCGCCGCGAAGGAACGAGGAAGTCCACGATGCACCCCGCGACGACAGCCTGGCGGCGGAACCCGACGTCAAGTTGCGAGGAGCGGAGCGCCTCCCAGAGCGCGCGCTCCGACGCGGTGGGGGAGCGGCGCATGGCGCGCGCGAAGCCGAGCTGGCGAGCGAGTTGACCCGAGGACGAGGACGAGCGTGATGTCATGAGCTTCTCCTTGCGGCGCGTGGCCGACGAAGCTCTCGGCGCAGACGGTGTGCCGCGCGCAGTCGTGCGAGGTCGCTACGGCGCCGGACCGCGCTGGCGCGGCGCATCGTGTGCGCCTCTCGCAAATCGGCTGCGCGCTGCAAGGAGAAGCGAGCGCACACGAGGAGTCGTCTCTGGCGTGGTTGTCACCCTGAACTGCAGCAGGCGGCGGCTACCCCTCCCACGTGCGCGCAGGCCGGCTGCGGCCGAGCACACGTTTGGGAGGGGTCGGCCGCGCGCAGGCCAGCGGCCGAGCACGGACGCGGGTGGGCAACCTCCTCATGGGCCGGCTCATCCCGGCCGGCACCGGCCTGCCCGCTTACAAGAAGCTGAACGTGGTCATCGACGAAAAGTCGCCGCCCTTCGCTCCGCCCACCTTCACGCGAGTGTAACCGGCCGATCTCGTAGCCGTCGGCGACGAGTAAGTAACCCTCACGGGTGAGTGACAGAAGCCTCTCGACGGCAGCGTCGGGAGGCTTCGTCGCATTTGGGGGCCGCCGATGCGCAGCCCCACCGGCGCAAGGGTTCCGCACGTCACCAGGTGCAGCCGCGCGAGGACGGATATGCCCGCCCGCCCGCCCGCCCCCGCCTCCTCCCGAGCCCCGCCGCGGGGCTTCGCCCGCGAGCGGGGCTGGTGATCGGGGAGCCGCCGGCTTCGCCGGCGTGCTGGGGATCGGGGGACGCCGTCGGCTTCGCCGACGAGCTGGGGATCGGGATCGGGATCGGGATCGGGGAGCCGCCTGCGACGGCTGGGATCGGGATCGGGATCGGGAGCCGCCTGCGACGGCTGGGATCGGGATCGGGATCGGGAGCCGCCTGCGACGGCTGGGATCGGGATCGGGATCGGGAGCCGCCTGCGGCGGCTGGATCGGGATCGGGATCGGGATCGGGAGCCGCCTGCGGCGGCTGGGATCGCGATCGAGGCTGCCTACGGCGGGTGGTCGCGATCGCGGGCACGACCACGGTCCCGATCCCGATCCCGATCCCGATCCCGATCATCGGCGAGGCCGGAGGCGCTGAACATCGGGGAAAGGGAGTACAGCGACCCGGGGAACCGACGGGCGCGGTACTTTGCGGCGGCGGGGAGCGCGGAGGAGACGTTGGCGGCGGTGAGGGTTGCGGTGGCTTGGGGGATTGTGAGTCGGAGCGATGCGGAGCGGGCGGTGGCGTTGTGAAGCGGATCCTCCCAATGTTGTGGAAGCTGACGCGAGGGTGAGCTGCGAGATGCGGCAGTCGGCTCCTAGAGCGTGGCGCGGATGATTGCGACAGCGGCTTCGAGGTCGCGGAGCCCGAGCTCCCGGCAAGCGCACGACGCGGTAGCCGGCTCGCTGGAGACGGCGGTCCCTGCGGTCGCCCGTGCGGCGCTGCACCGGGCTGCGGTGGTACGCGCCCACCTCCACGACGAGGCGGCGCGAAGGACCGAGCAAGTCCACCATCGCCAGCCAAGACGCATGCGCTTCGAGGAAGCGTGCGCCGTCGTCTCGAATGACGAAGCGCTGCAGCCGGGAGAATGGAGCAAATTCCAGAGGATGGGAGCGGGGATCGTGCTCCTTGACGATCCGCAGAGGGTGCACTACTGAACATAAGATAAGGAGGTTCCTATGGCTGCTCGCAAACAGTTTCAATCGTCGCTGACGCCGAAGCCGGAGCTGCAGCGCCTCCTCGAAAAGGCGCGTGACACAGAGGTCTCTGAGGAGACGCTGCGAGAGCAGCGAATTAGCTTCGCCTTTGGCAATGCTCCAGAGTCGAAGCTCATCACCAAGGACTCGGTCCGCTTCGCATCCGATCATATTCGGATCAAGCCGTAGCGCTGGGGGAGGGAGGTAGCGTGTCGGTACGAGAGAGTGACGACCTCCTCTTTACGCGCGCGTGCAGGAGCAGAACTTGCTCCGCCAGTACGACCTGCTGACGAACTGCATCGAGATCGGCCTGGCCAAGGGTATCGAGGCGTTCGACAAGTACACGTTGTGGTCGCTGAATGCGGCGGCCGTGTCGAATATCGCACAATTTGGTGGGCGGTTTCGTGAGCAGCCCATCTACGTCGGAAGTCACATCCCGCCGCACTTTAGGGACGTGCCGGAGCTGATGGACCAGCTTCTGTCGGTCGTCCACGAGAACTGGGACGTCATGGATCATCCGACGCTTCTGCCAGCCTACGCGTTGTGGCGGCTCAACTGGATCCATCCGTTCATCGAAGGCAACGGGCGTACGGCGCGCGCTGCCTGCTACTATCTGATATGCCTGCGGTACGGCGGTCTTCTGCCCGGAAAGAAGACGGTGCCGGAGCGCATTCGCGAAAATAGGCCCGACTACTACGCCGCCCTTCAAGAGGCAGACCGGCATTGGGCCGACGGCCAGTTCAACGTCGACGCGCTCGCGGCGTACCTAGAGGACCTTCTGGGAGCGCAGCTCTCGGAGTAAGTCGAACGTCACGTTGGAGCTGCGACGGTGGGACCTTAGGCAGGCGACAGCGCGGCTTGCACTGCCTCGGCGAGGTTGGCGATGACGAGCGCCGCCGGCAACCGCAGGACGCGATAGCCTGCGCGTGCGAGGGCGGTCGCGGCGCACATCCGCCCGGCTTTGCTGCGGGGAAGCCTGGTGCGTGCCATCCACCTCCACGATGAGGCGGCGCGACGCAGCGAGGAAGTCCACGATGCACCGGGCGACCACGGCCTGGCGGCGGAACCCGACCCCGAGCTGAGACGAGCGGAGCGCCTCCCAGAGGGCGCGCTCCGATGCGGTGGGCTCGCGCCCCATGGCGCGAGGAAAGGCGAGCTGACGAGCGTGTTGAGCCGGGAACGATGACGGGCGTGGTTTCATGAGCTTCTCCTTGCGGCGCGCGGCCGATGGAGCCATCGGGCGCAGACGGTGTGCCGCGCGCAGTCGGCGGCGGTCGTTGTGGCGACGAGCGCAGTCGGCGCGGCGCACCGTGTGCGCCTCTCGCGAGTCGGCCGCGCGCGGCAAGGAGAAGCGAGCGCACGCGAGGGTGTTGCCCCGGCGTCGCTGTCACCCCTGAACTGCAGCGCTCGGCGGCCACCCCTCCCGCTTGCGCGCAGGCCGGCTGCGGCCGAGCACACGTTTGGGAGGGGTCGGCCGCGCGCAGGCCGAAGGCCGAGCACGGACGGGGGTGGGCAACCTCGTCGCGGAGCTGAGCCTCGAGCTGATCGAGACGTTGCGACCCTTGTTGTCGCGCATCATGGCGCGGGACAAGGTGCTGAAAGACCAGATACGGGGTGCGGCGAGCTCGGTCGCGCTGAACATCGGGGAAGGGGAGTACAGTGACCCGGGGAACCGACGGGCTCGTTACTTCACAGCGGCGGGGAGCGCGGGGGAGACGTTGGCGGCGGTGAGGGTTGCGGTGGCTTGGGGGATTGTGAGTCGGAGCGAAGCGGAGCGGGCGGTGGCGCTGCTGAAGCGGATCCTCCCGATGTTGTGGAAGTTGACGCGAGGGTGAGCTGCGCCGAGCACGAGCTCCGCCGGCGCTCGGCGCTGCACCGGGCTGCGGTGGTACGCGCCGTCCACCTCCACGACGAGGCGGCGCGAAGGAGCGAGGAAGTCCACGATGCACGCAGCGACGACCGCCTGGGCGCGGAACCCGACGCCAAGCTTGGGAGCGGAGCGCCTGCCAGAGCGCGCGCGCCGAGGCGGTGGGCTCGAGGCGCAGGGTGCATTTCCGCGCTCCCTCGGCAGGGGCGATTGGGCTTTTGGTGGCGCCGTCCAAGCGCGCGCCACCCCTCGTCCTCGGGCCGATGTTACGGTTTGAGGTCCAGGCCTTTCAACACGCTGTCGAGCACGTGCTGGAGCAGCGGCTCGCGCTTCTCGTGCAAGTGTTGGGCGACGAGCTTGGGGTGGTGGAACGCCATCATCGACTCCCAGATGATCTCGGCCAGCTTCTCGGGTTCGGCGTCGCGCAGACGCCGCTTGGCGATCGCTTCTCGGACGAGCTCCGTGAGCTGAGCGCGCATCGCTTGCATGTGCTGCTGCACGTAGGGCTTCTGGGCGAGCGCCAGGAGATCGAACGACTTGTAGAGCTCCGGATCGTGAAGCACCTTGGCGAGCTTGGCCCGGTGGAGCGCGAGCATCCACGCTCGGAGCTTGTCGGTCGGTTCTTTGGCGGTCTTGCGGCAGATCGCGGCCAGGTCCTCGTCGATCTCCGAGAGCCAATTCGCCGAGACGGCGTCGAGCAGCGCCGTCTTGTCGGCGAAGTGTTGGTAGAGCGCGGCGTGGCTCACCCCGAGCTGCTTGGCGATGTCCGTCAGCCGCACCTTGTCGAAGCCTTCTTGGCGCATCGCCCGCATCGTCGCGTCGATGGCTTTGCGCTTCAGCTCGGTGGCGGAAAGTCCCGTTCGGGGCATTCCGTCAGCATAGCGCACGACAAGAAAAACTTACACGGTTGACGGTTTGTAACTTACAAACTAGGCTAATTGTAAGTTAGGAGTCGACGCATGAACGGCATCACGGAAACCTTCACCCTCTTGGATACCTCCACCTCCCTCCAGCGAATGGGCTACGGCGCGATGCAGCTCGCCGGCCCCCACGTCTTCGGTCCCCCCAAGGACCCGCAAGCGGCGGTCGCGGTGCTGCGAGCGGCCATCGAGCTGGGCGTCAATCACATCGACACGAGCGACTTCTACGGTCCGTACGTCACCAACCAGCTGATCAAGGAAGCGCTGCACCCCTACCCGGCCTCGCTCACGCTCGTCACCAAAGTGGGTTGCCGGCGCGGGCCCACCGGCTCTTGGGATCCCGCCCTCGGCAAGCAAGATCTCATCGACGCCGTGCACTCGAACCTCAAGAACCTCGGCGTCGAGGCGCTGGACGTGGTGAACCTGCGCGTCGGTCCGCCGTTGCTACCGGAAGGCGCGCCGCTCAGCGAGCATTTCTCGGTGCTGGCGGATCTGCAGCGCCAAGGGTTGATTCGTCATTTAGGGCTCAGCACAGTGAACGCGGCTCAAGTCGCGGAAGCGCAGGAGATTGCGCCGGTCGTATGCGTGCAAAACCTGTACAATCTGGCCAATCGTGCGGACGACGCGCTCATCGAGCAGCTCGCCCAGCAAGGCATCGCGTACGTGCCGTATTTTCCGCTCGGCGGCTTTTCGCCGCTACAAAGCTCGGCGCTCGACGAGGTTGCCGCGTCCGTCGGGCATTCCCCGCTGCAGGTCGCGCTCGCGTGGCTGCTGCAGCGCTCGCCGAACATTCTGCTCATCCCCGGCACGTCGTCGGTCAAGCACTTGCGTGAGAATCACGCTGCCAAAGATCTGAAGCTGGCGCCCGAGCTCGTCGCGCGGCTAAACATGATCGGCGCGCAGAAGTGACATTCCGTGACTAGTTTGCTCCGCCACTTTCTGGATGGGCACGAGCCGGCGCACCGGGTGCTTGCACTTCGGACACGGCGTAGGCGCAACCAACCAACGGACAATCATTCGACGTACCGCGGGCGGCGTTGGCGGGACGTCGAATTGGTTGCGCCTACGAGTGTTTTGCGCGAAGCCGCAGGTGCTGAAGGAATGCGAAGGCAATCATACCGAGCACGGCTTGGTGGTGGAGTCCGTGCCAAGAGCGCCCCTCGAAATGATCGAGACCGAGCTCCTCCTTCATTTGCTGGTGCGTCTGCTCGCAGGACCAGCGTGCCTTGATAGCCGTCACGACTTTTTTGAACGAGGCGGACGGTGGCAAATTGGAGAGGTAGTACTTGGGTCTCCTCCCCGCGAAACTCCGCGACCAGCCAGACCTCATCACTGGGTAGATGATGATTGTTCCCCGGCATTCGAGGACCATCAGCGGGACGCACGCGTGTCATCGCAAAGCGGCCAAACAGCGTGCCTTTGGTGCCGCGCCGCCAAGTAACAGTGCGCACCGCGTGCCGGCCGAGTCCCTCCACGAGCCTGGCAACGGGTTGGCTTAACTCGGAAGGCGTGCCTCGGGTTGGTTGACGCCCTCCGGTGCGTTTGGATTTTGGTGGAGCTACACGAACGGGACACCGGGTAAGCGGTCTGCCACTCGGGGTCGAAACCGGATGTCGTCTGGCACGCGAGCTTTGGCACGCCGTGTTGGATCCGCGGCCCAGCTTTTCCGGCAAGTACAGCCGCAACGCGATCGGAACCGGAACCTCCTCGCCCGCTAGCGTCAGCGAGACCAGGCTCTGACAGTTGGCCTGTTTTCCGAGCGCCCCGCAGTATTGATGCGCGACGCCGACAGAGTGCGAGCCCTTCTTGGGCAAGGCGGTGTCGTCGACAATCAAGTGCGCACCGGGACCGCCGACGAGCTCGTTGCATCGGCGTGCGTGAACGACCTCGATCGTCGCAGTGTCTCATGTCGACGGCGCGACGAAGTGGTGTACCTGCTCCTTCTCGTCCGGAGCCACCCGCTCGACGAGTGGCTCGATGTGACCGATCAGCGACGCCGGGATGCGCCGGTCGCGAAAACGTGCCTGGTTAGCCCAGCGTCTTCTTGAAAGCGGCGGGGGTGAGCGCCTCGAGCGGCAGGTCGAACAGGTCGCGATGCGTGCCGAG
>JAEYWK010000206.1 GCA_023431345.1 Pseudomonadota bacterium | reverse complement strand
GATCGGGATCGGGATCGGGATCGGGATCGGGATCGGGACCGGGATCGGGAGCCGCCTGCGGCGGCTGGGATCGGGATCGGGTCCGCCTGCGGCGGGTGGTCGCGATCGCGATCGCGGGCACGATCACCGGCGCGATCACGATCCCGATCACCGGCGAGGCCGCAGGCCCGCGCCTTCACGATCACCCGGTGAGGCCGGAGGCCGAGCCGATCCCGATCCCGATCACCCGGTGAGGCCAGAGGCCGAACGCGCCGCGTAAGGAGGCGGACGGAGGAGCGACCTTCTTGGCCAGGGCGATTGTACCGGCGTGCTCGTCGCCGTCCAGGCCGCTTCGCGCCGGCTTCGCCGGTGCCGCTGCGCGGCAGCCTGGACTGCGCCTGCGCGCGCGCTGGTGAGGGCGAGCGGTTAGGCCAGCGAAGGCGCGGGCCAAGAAGGAGACGAGAACACCATGACGCTCATCGTTGCGGAGCTGAGCATCGAGCTGATCGAGACGTTGCGGCCGTTGATGGCGCGCATCAAGGCGCGCGACAAGAGCTTGGAAGACCAGCTACGGCGCGCGGCGAGCTCGGTCGCTTTGAATATTGGAGAGGGTGAGTACAGCGACCCGGGGAACCGGCGGGCGCGGTACTTCACGGCCGCGGGGAGCGCGGGGGAGACGCTGGCGGCGGTGCGAGTTGCGGTGGCGTGCGGGATTGTGAGCAGGAGCGATGCGGAGCGGGCTGTGATGCTGTTGAAGCGGATTATCCCTATGTTGTGGAAGCTGACCCGGGGGTGAAGCATGGCTTCGCCGGCAACCGCGACACGCGCTAGCGAGCGCGTGCGGGGCGACGAATTACGCCGCGAATCCGATCAAGGGGCGCCTCAAGTCGTGGCCTGGCCGTCGGCTGCCAGATGCGCGCCTGGCCTCACGAGGCAAATAGGCGCGATATCTGGCTACCCGCTCGGCTTTCATGAGCGTCGCGGGTGGGGCTCGCCGCCAGCTTCTCTGGAAGTCACCGCAGCTACGAGCGGCATCGCCAGGAAACGACGACGCTCTACGCGGTCGTACGCGATAACGTGGAGACGCTCTACGCGGCCGTGGCGGCGGGCTTCGAGGGAGCAGCGCTGCCACCGTTCGTGCGGCGTGAGCTCGAGGGCTACCTCGACTGCCGCCTGCTCTGCCGTGGCTTCGCCCGCCTCAAATGCGAATCGTGCAGCGAGCAGCACCTGGTGGCCTTCGCCTGCAAAGGCCGCGGCATCTGCCCCTCCTGCCTGGGCCGCAAGATGTGCCAGACCGCCCTCAATCTCACTGAGCACGTGCTGCCACCCGTCCCGCTCAGGCAGTGGGTGTTCACGCTGCCGCACCCACTTCGGGCGCGGCTCGGTTACGACGCCCCGCTGCTCGGCGCAGTCACGCGGCTGTTCGTCGACTCCATCCTCGGCTGGTACCAGCGCCACTTGCGCACCAGCACGCGTGAGCGGGTGCAGAGCGGCGCGGTCGTGGCCGTGCAGCGCGCGTCATCCGACTTGAAACTCAATCCGCACCTGCATGCGGTTTTCCTCGATGGTGTGTACGTTCCCGGACCGGCGGCTGCAGACGGCACACCCGAGTTCCGCGCGCTGCCTCGTCTCTCGACGACCGACGTGGCCGACGCCCTCCAGGTCGCTCGTGCCCGCATCTTGCGTTACCTCGAGCAAAGGCGCGTCATCGCCCTCGACCCGCAAGCTGAAAGCGACGTGCTGACCGTCTCCGAAGAGCTTGCCGAGCGGGACCCCGCTTTGGCCCAGCTCGCCGCCGCAGCCGTCTCCGGCCTCGCTCCAGCAGGACCCGAGCTTCGTCGCAAGCCGCGCGAGCTCGCCTTCGCGGGCCGACCCGGCGTCGTCATCGAAGCGCCTCTCTCCGTGCGCGAAGCCGGCTTCAGCCTGCACGCCACGACGCGGGCCGGAGCCTTCGACGAGGGCGGCCGCGAAGCCCTGCTCAAGTACATCTTGCGCCCACCGCTGGTAAGCGAGCGGCTTCTACCCGGCCCTGATGGGCTCGTGCGCATCGCACTGAAGAAGCCGTTCAGCGACGGCACCGTCGCCGTCGACCTCGACCCGCTCTCGCTCCTGTGCCGACTCGTCGCGCTCGTCCCGGCGCCCAGGTTCCACACCGTGCGCTACTTCGGTGTCCTTGCGCCCGCTGCCAAGTGGCGCCCTCTCGTCGTCGCCAAGCCAGCGCCGCCCACGACGCAAGAAGCGAGCCGCTCTGCGCCGTGCGAAACGTCACCCTGTCCGGAGTCAATCGGCCCTCGCTATCGCCCCTGGGCTGAGCTCTTGAAGAGGACGTTCGCAGTGGACGTGGAAACCTGCCCCCGTTGCGGCGGACGCATGCGCCTGCTGGCAGTCGTCACGGAGCCGCAGAGTGTCGCTCGGTTCCTGCGCCACCGAGGCGAGCCCACCGAGCCCCCGGCGCGCGCTCCGCCCCGAGCCCCGCCGTACTTCAAGAGCCTCGTCGTCCGCCGTCGACCCAGCAACGAGACCTCACCTCAGGGAGAGCCGTTCGAGGAGCACTGAGCTACCGAGCTCGGCAAATCACGCCGCAGGGTGGAGCTCCGTGCTGAGGCGCAAGCAGTACCTCAGCATTGCAGTCAGCGCGGACAAGGGTCCGCTCGAGACGCGGTCCTCTTCGGCTTCGCCGGCTCGGTCGGGAGGGTTCGGCATCGCCCCCGGCTACGCACACCCCACTTGTTTCACCTACGCGCTACTCGGGCACCGGCTACTTGGAAAGCGCGGTAACCAATCTCGACGCGAACACCAGCACCGACGAAGCGACCTACTTCTTCGAAACCGGTGCGGGCGCGTACAACTTCTTTTTCGCATCAACAACAATGCCAATGCTTCTCAGGACTCGTGGTTCTACCGCGTCGACAATGGCAGCTGTATCGCGATGAACAATACGAACACCATCGGAACCGGCTTCCGTTGGGCCCAGGGTACGGGCTCGGTGACCCTCGCTCGCGGCGTGCACACGCTACGCATGAGGAACCGCGAGAGTGGCCTGAGCATCGACAAGCTCGCGTTCGTTCCCACGACGGCTACGGGGCCGTCCGGGACTGCGACGGGCGACGCGGCCGTCAACTGCGAGCCATTTCAAACCATGTCCGACTGGACGTACGCGGAAATTGCGGAGTTCGAAGCGACTCACTGGCGTACATGACGGCCCTCGGACCGCACATGCTGCCTCACCACTGGGACTGGCACAATCTGAACGGCGCGGGCGGCCAGAACGGGCGCGGGAGCGGGACGGCTTTCCTCGGTTATCACCGGGCGATGATGAACGACATGCGGAAGTTTGCCCTGGAGACGAACGGTCGTATTCCGCTCCCGATCCGGACCACCGGAGAGGCGCTCATTCCGATCGGCGACGCTTATGATGCGCTCGAGGCCACCAATCTGCTCACGCAATACTACCCGCGAACGGCCACTTCCGTGGTCAACGTGGGCATCGCGCGATATCTGACGTTGACGGGAACACCCGACTCCAAGTTCGCGAGCACGGTGAGCATTTGTCCGACCGCCATCTATTGTCCGGGCTCGGAGATCGTTTGCAACAATCTCACGGAGTACCCCGACCTCGATCGGCTCGGCCGAGCCATCGGCGCCCAATACCGCTCGAGCGCTTCATCGAACGCCGAACGCGTGCGTTGAGACCTTAGGCTCGTTCACCGGCGGCGCAGCGCTTGAGCCGGCGAAGGTCGCTCACCACGACACGCTTCGTCGTCGAGGCGACGATGCCGGCTCGGCGCCATTTGGTCAAACATTGGTTCGCGCTCTGACGACTCGTGTCAGCGAGCTCCGCGAGCTCTCGTTGCGCCAGGTTCACGCCGATACCGACCCCCCCCGCCGTCCGCTCTCCCCATCGCTCGGTCAGGAGGACCAGCTTCCGCGCCAGCCGCTGCTCGACCGGCATCGCGGTCACCTCGTCGAGGTGCTGCGCCAGTTGACGAACACGGGACGCCAAGAGCCGGCAAAGCGCCAGGCTTGCAGCCGGTGAGCGCTCGAGGAACCGCAGTAGATCGGTCTTGTTGATGCTGAGCACCGAGGCCTCCTCGAGCGCGGTCACCCGCGCCGACCGGCTCCCATCGTGGAAGAGACCGAGCTCGCCAAACAGCTCGCCGGCGCCTAAGATGGCAAGCGTTGCGTCCGCGCCGTTCGCGCGCGAAATGGACACGCGCAGGCGGCCGCTCACGACACCGAACGCCCCCTCGGTGGTTGCGCCTTGGGCCACGACGACGCGCCCTTTGCCATAGTGTCGCAAGCGAGCAACGCTGGCGAACACCTCTTGCTCGGCGGCGCTGAGCGAGGAAAGCACGTCCAGCCGGGTGAGCGCGGCTCGAAGCTGATCTCGTCCGCCGGGGGGCTTGGCCATAGCCCAGCTTGGCACGCGGTGGTCCTCGAAAAACAGCCCTAATGTCGGCCGCCTGACAGGCTCGGGGACGAGCGGACCCTATCCTCGGACGTCATGACCGCCCACCGCATCGCGCTCATCTCCGACATTCACGGCAACGAGCTGGCTCTGCGGAAGGTCATCGCCGACGCTCGGCGCCTCGGCACCGACCAGATTGCATGTCTGGGAGACGTCGCGACCCTCGGCCCGCGCCCCCGCGAGGTCCTAGCGATCGTGAGAGAGGCGTGCGACGTGTTCATCTTGGGCAATCACGACGAGTACCTGTTCGACCCGAGGTCGATCAGTCGCCACACCAGCTCGCCGATCGTCGTCGGCGCAATCGAGGAGTGCCGCCAACGTCTCAGCCGCGCCGAGCTTGATTTCGTGAAGTCCTTCTCTCGAAGCGTTCGCATCGGAGCGGACGGTGACGACGGCTTGCTGCTGTTTCACGGCTCTCCGAACTCGAACGACTGCGACCTCCTTGCAGAGACTCCCGACCCCGACCTCGCTCGGCAGCTCGAGGGCCACACGGCCGCGGTCATGGCGGGCGGGCACACGCACGTGCAGATGCTTCGTCAACACCGCGGGCAGCTCTTGCTCAACCCCGGAAGTGTGGGCCTACCTTTCGAACGGTTCGTGGCGGGAGGTCCCCCGAAGGTCCTCGCCCACGCCGAGTACGCCATCGTCGAGTTTCGCGATGGCCAGGTCGGAGTCGAGCTTCGTCGTCTCCCGCTCGAGCGGAGCTTGCTCGCCGAGGCCGCTCGAGCTTGGAGTGGCCCCATGGCCGCGTACCTCGCCGCGCAGTACGCATCCACTTCCGCGTGATGCCAACGCGGAACGTCGGTATCGATGCTTCGCGGCGGTAGACATGCCTCGCATGTGGCGGCCGCAGGTGCCACTCATCGTCAGGCGTGAAGAACGAGTAGTCCAGCTTCCGGGCACGCGGGTCGGCCGTCCCCGTCGATGTCGACCCTTGCCCCCAGGCTCATCGGCGCGCAGGTCGTGGAAGGGGTCAAATTGCCTCCTGCGTCGCGCCGCCCCGATCCGGGGAAGTTGGCCCTGGGGGGTGGGAGGGGCATCGTTGGGGGATGACTCGGCGCTGCGAAGTTTGCGAAAATCTGTCGCCCGAAGCACCGGCTCCGCGGCGATTGCAACGGTTCTTGGTTGAGGGGCGGGTGCTGGCGCTCTGCGCTGAGCACGCGCACGCCTATCGGGAGGCTCGGCCGGAGACGCTTTCGGGCGTGGCGGCGCTGTTTCGCGAGGAGGGGGGGAAGCGGTCGCTGGTGGGGCGGAGAGCGCCGCTCGATCGTCGGCAGTTTCCGATGCGGCCCGAAGGGCGCCGTCGATCGGACGGGCGGCGTGCGACGGATTCCGGGTAGGCTCGGGTCCTTCAGGTAACCTGCGCGCGATGGCGTCGGCCTCTTCGGCTCGTTCGGGCGAGCGTGTCGTTCATTGGCTGCTGCTGCTCGGTGCGCTCTGCGCGGCGGGGTGGCTCGCGTGGAGCGGCTTGCGGCGTGCGGGCGGCGGTGAGGGGCGGGCGAGGGCTGGCTTGGAGCCGGCGGGCGCGGTGCCGCCGGGGCCGCAGCTCTTGATCACCGCCGACGTCGAGGCCTTGGTGGCCGTGGCGGGGCCGCAGCTGCTCCAGGCGGGCGCGGGCGCGCTGTTGGGCTTGAAGGAGCTGTGCGGGTTCGAGCCGCTCTTGGCGATGCGTCGCGTCGCGTTCGCGATGCCGCCGAGCTCGTCGGACTTTGCGTTCATCGCCGAGACGTCGCTCTCGTCCGAGCAAGTGCTGCGCTGCGCGGAGCTCACGATGAGGAAGCGAGGCGGCGCGCCGGTGCGCTTTCGATATGGCGCTTTCAGCTCCGTGCGGGATCAGCGGCGCCCGGTCGGCGAAATGGCGATCCGTCCCGATGGCTTGTTCGTGCTGAGCGGCGGGCAATACTTTCGCGATGTGCTCGATCAGGCAGGGGGCGTGACGCGGCCGAGCGGGCCTGCGCGTCAATACGACGCGCTGCACGCCGGCGTCAGGCGGCGCCTCGGGACCAATCAGTTGACGGTGAGCTCGGTGACGCTGGAGCCGAACGCGGAGCCGCGCGGCGTGCGCTCGATGGGCCTGGCCATCGACGTGCGGCGGCGCACGCGCCTGCGAGGCTACGCCAGCTGCGTCGACGAGAGCTCCTGTCGTGACGCGCTCGAGATGCTCGATTCGCTACGGCAGTCACTAGCCGCCGACCCCGTGTTCTCGCCCCTCGCGTCGACGCGCTTCGTGCAGCAAGGCGCCGAGCTGTTCGGCGAGGGGGAGTTGGGCAGCGAACAGCTGGGACCGATGGTCGCCAGGTTGCTGGCTCCGTAAAGGAGAGGAGCGGTCAGGGGTCGGGGGACCGGGACGCTGACCGCCGAGCGCTGACCGCCGAGCGCTGACTGCCGAGCGCTGACCGCCGAGCGCTGACCGCCGAGCGCTGACCGTTACTTCTTGCTGGGCGCGCCGCTGCCGAGCAGACCGGACAGGACCTCGGGCGCTTCACCCAAGCGCGCGACGCTATCGAGGTGGTGCACCAAGAAGGCTCGGTTGTCGGTGACGCTGAGGTTTTGCATCTCGAGCGCGCCGATACGATCGCTGGGGGTGAAGGCCGGATCTTCGACCTTCTCCATCGACAGCTTGTCGGGGCCGTAGGCCATGTACTCGGCGCGGGTGGCGATGATGCTGTAGTCGTCGCCGCGGCGCAGCTCGAGCTTCACGGAGCCGCTGATGCTCGGAGCGATCCAGCGCGTGAGCCCGTCTTTGAGCAGCATCGCCTCCGGGTCGAACCACTTACCCTCGTAGAGCACGCGTCCGAGCTTGCGCCCGAGCGTGAAGTACAGGTCGAGCGTGTTTTCATTGTGAATCGCCGACAGCAAGCGCTCGTAGACGATGTGCAACAGCGCCATGCCGGGCGCCTCGTAGATGCCGCGGCTCTTGGCGTCGATCACGCGGTTCTCGATTTGGTCGCTCATGCCGAGGCCGTGACGCCCGCCGATGCGGTTGCACTCCAGGAACAGCTCGAACAAGGAAGCGAAGCGCTGGCCGGAGATCGCGACCGGCACGCCACGCTCGAAGGTGATTTCCACCTCTTCCGACGCGACGGCCACGTCGCTCTTCCAGTGCGCAACTCCCATGATCGGGTCGACGATGTGCAAGCCCTTGTCGAGCTGCTCGAGGTCTTTGGCCTCGTGCGTCGCGCCGAGCACGTTCGAGTCCGTGCTGTAGGCCTTTTCGGTGCTCATCGTGTACGGCAGGCCGACTTTGACGAGGTACTCGCTCATCTCTTTGCGGCCGCCGAAGGCGTCCACGAACTTCTGATCGAGCCATGGCTTGTAGATCTTGAGGTTCGGGTTCGTGAGGATGCCGTAGCGGTAGAAGCGCTGGATGTCGTTACCCTTGTGGGTGCTGCCGTCGCCGAACACGTGAACATCGTCTTCGCGCATGGCGCGGATGATGGCGGTCGTGGTCACGGCGCGGCCGAGCGGCGTGGTGTTGAAGTATTTCTTGCCGCCGCTCGACAGGTGGAAGGCGCCGCACTGGATGGCGACCAAGCCTTCTTGCACCATCGCGGCGCGGCAATCGACGAGGCGCGCTTCGACCGCGCCGTGCTCAAGCGCGACGCCCGGGATCGTCTTCGGATCTTTCTCGTCCGGCTGCGCGAGATCGGCGGTGTACGAGTAAACCTTCATGCCGCTGCGGCTCAGCCACGCGACGGCGCAGCGCGTGTCCAATCCACCCGAGAAAGCGATGCCCAGCTTGGTGCCTTCCGGCGGCAGCGTTCGATAGATCCGGCTCATGGGGCGCGTCCTTACCACGTCCGTGTGGCAGCGCCGCGTCTTGTCGCCGCCGCGCCTCTCCACCTCGGGCGGCCGGGAATCGGCGCGCAGTCGGCGCCGGTGGGGCCGTTCGGAGCGTCCGTCCGGCGAGACCGGAGGCCGACACGGAGGCGCTGCCGAGCGAGCCGCAGCGGGGGCAGCCCCCAACGAGAACGGGGGGAGCCGGGGCGGTTACGGGGCGGTGCCGACGGTGATGATCTCGTCCGTGGGCGCTAGCAGCGGCTTTTGCAGCTGGTCTTTGGTCTGGACGCGCTTGCCGTTCTTGTCGACCAGCTCGATCACGACCTCGATGGCGACGGTGGCGGGCTCGTAGGTGCGGAAGCCGATGTCGAGCCCGGTGAGACCAGCGACGGTCGAGGGGACCCAGCGCGCGACCAGCGGGTCGTTCGACGAGCGGTTCTGCCAGTGAAAGGCGTGGTTGGCGTAGCTGACGGTGGGATCTTCTTCTTCCGCGTCGCCTTCGACGACGGGCGGGTCGGCGAGCAGCGCCATCACGGTCGCCAGATCGGTGGCCGCTTCCTCGAGGTCCGCGAACGTGTAGGTGCCGTGCTTGCGCGAAGCCGCCCCGCTGCCTTTGCCGCCGACGACGTAGCGTTTGTCGATGCCCGAGAAGTTGGGCATGAACTCTTCGTTGTCGGCGTTGGTCAGCTGCAGGCCAGGGTAGTAGCGA
This sequence comes from Pseudomonadota bacterium, assembly GCA_023431345.1. Lineage (GTDB taxonomy): Bacteria > Myxococcota_A > Polyangia > Polyangiales > Polyangiaceae > PMG-095. Next base: position 24,808 of record JAEYWK010000206.1, on the reverse strand, counting down.
CCGAACTCGTTCCAGGGATCGATCAGCAGCTCGACGACGTGCTCTTCCTCGTCGAGGTTGCTGATGGTCCACGTGACCTGGACGTGGACGTCGTCGGTCGTGATCCACGGGCGGCGCCCGTACGGCTCCATCGGCAGCTCATTGAGCTCCTGGCGCGCTGCGGCGCCGGGAGCGAGGATCGGGAAGGCGACGCCTTTTTTGACCTCGTAGATTTGGAGCTCGTCGTCCTCGTAGATGGGCTCGACCGCCGGCGTCATGCCCACCTGCACGACGGGCAGGCTCTCTTCGTGGTCTTGGTCGCCGCAGCCGAGCGAGAGCGCCGCGAACAACCCGAGGCAGGCCATGGGGGCGCGGTACCCCGAGAAGGGGCGGGTCACCCCCAGCGCTCCGCCTGCTAACCGCCGGATTTCTCGCATGTTTTCACTCCGACTCGCGATGCTCTCAGTAACGATGCCAGGGCTGTGCCAGGGGGAGCGCCTTCATTTTTTCGCGCGGAACGCGAACGGGAACGACGCGTTGGTCGGCTTGTCGGCAGCCGGGAAGCGCAGGCGCTGGAAGGTGCGCAGCATGCAACCTTCGACGCGCGGGTTCTTGAGTGACGAGCCCGTGACGCTCGCGGCCGAGACGCTGCCGCCCGGGGAGACGCTGAACGCGATGCCGACGTTGCCCTTCAGGGTCGGATCGGCCGCCGCAGCGGACTCGTAGCAAGCTTGAAACGCGCCCATACGCGAGCGCACGACGCGCGCGATTTGCTCGGGCGACAGCCCCTGCCCGCTCTGGGCCTTCTCGACACCTGCGACCTTGCGCTCGCCGTCGGCGCCCTTGCCCGTGCCGCTGCCATCACCGCCGCCGAGCCCGCCGCGGCCCGCGCCGCCCAGGCCTCGACCGCCAGGGCCACCCGTGCCGCTGCCGAAGCCACCGCCGCGCCCCGGACCCCAGCCGGTGTCGAGCGTGCCGGAGCCGAACGGTACGCCGCCTTCTGCGGTGCCGCCGCCCGCGGGACCCGTGCCGTGCAGGCCGGTGCCGCTGCCGGCCCCGAGCACGATGTCGCCCGAGCGGAGGCCGCCCAGCGCGTCTGCCACCGAGCTGATGGTGCCGAGGGTCTTTTTGACTTCTTCGCCCACGTCGCTGGATAGCGCTTCTGCCATGCCGCCGAGCCCGGCGCGGATTTCGCCCGGCTGGTGAGTCTCTTTCGCGTCGCCGCCTTTGCCCAGCTTACCTTCGGCGCCTTTGAGCTTCTGGCCGCCACCTTGCGGCTTCGGATCCTTGGCGCCCGGATCTTTCACGCCCTGGCCTTTGCTGTCTTCGGCTTGGCCGGCTTGAGGAGGAGGCGGCACCTCTTCCTCTTGCTTCACGTTGAACTGGAGCATCAGCTCCGCTTGGCTCGTCAGCTCGAGCGGCTTGGGGATGCCGATGGGCGTCGTGATCGCCCAAATCAACGCCAGCCCGCCGCCGACCGCGACGGCCGCGAACAAGAACGAGAAGAGCAGCCCGAGGTCGGGCCGGCGCTTCGCCTTGATCGCCGGAACCGCGCTCGAGAATTGGAAGAAGATGCCGAAGTTGCCGTACTGGATCAGGCCGTAGTCGCCGGCGACGATCGGAATCGGCGCGCCGACGCGCCCGAGATCGGCGGGGTCTTCTTTGCGGCCACGCAGGTAAACCTCACCGCCCGTCGCGCCGCGCGCGTCGAGCTCCCAGCCGTTGCCGACGGCGCGGATGGGCAGCTCTGAGACCGAGGCGTTGTCGGGCTTGTTGACGACGGCGCCCTCGCCTTCGCCGACCTTCAGCGATTTGCCCGGCGCGAGGCTGCGCGCCGCCAGCACGGTGGTGCCCCAAACCGCGGCGGTGCGGAGGGTGACGACCGGCTGCGCCCGACTCATCGGAAAGCGGCGCTCCGCCGCGAGTCGGACAGCTCACCCAAGAAGGAGCGGTGACCGAGCGCGCCCGCTTCGAACTCGGCGCGCACGCGGCGCAAGAAGTAGATGACCTGCGGCGACTTGAGGCGACCTTCGACCTCGACCGTCTCGAATTTGTAGGTCTTCACGCCCTCTTTGTCTTCTTTGACTTTGACGGCGCTCGTTTCGCCGGAGCCTTTGGGCGCGGCGGTGCCGGCGGCTTTCACGTTGTCTTCTTTGGCCGAGCCCTTCGACTCTTCCGCGGCGGCCTCGGCCTTTTCGGCCTCGCTCAGCTGCTGCTCGGCTTCCTTCTCTTTCTCCTTTTCCTTGCCCGCCTCTTTGCCCTTCTTGGCTTTGGCAGCAGGAGCCGGCTTGCCCTTGGCTTTGGGCGCGGCCTGGAGCACGCCTGCGTCGAGCAGCAACGCGAGCGCGAAGAGCGAGACCACGTAACGCCCTAACATCGAGCCTCTCAGCATAGACAGAAGCGGCAACGCGGGCGAGCCGATAAGCGCCGCAGGCGCCGCGAAAGCCAGCGCTTCGCGCTCGCTACAGTGATGGTGTTTCGTCGGGCCTCTTGCTCTTGGCCGGCCCGCGCGCCGCACCCACACTCTGCCACTGCCTCGCACGCTGACGCCTTTTTCGTGAGGCTCGCCACATTTCGAGCAACGCGCCCGCGCTGCGTCCGAAGAGTCATCAGGCACGGCGCTCGCGGTGAGCGCTTCGAAGACGAGGAAGGTCGAAATGTCAGCAATCGGTAACGGAGGCGCGAACTACATCAGCGACGCCCAGATCATGACTTGGCTCGCGACGCAGCAAGGTCGCATCTACGACGACCTGCGCGACTCCATGGATTTGTCGCAGGAGCGGGCGAACTTCACGGAAGCGCTCAACGACATCAAAGCGCACCTGCAAGAGGCCAATGAGCTCAAAGATTTCAGCAAGGTGAACCAGGAGCTGAAGAGCTTCCTCGAGCAGTACGGCAGCATGCCCGAGTTCGCATCGATCTGCCGTGACCTCGAGGGGATGGCCGAGACCATCGACGGCCCTCACGCGAAGTACGAGCGGGAGTGCGGCGAGCACGTCCAAGACCTCCAGCGACACGAGGCGCAGGCTCAGGCCTACAAAAATGGCACAAGCATATTCCCGCCAGGTCCCGCCCCCACGCCGCCATCTCCACCGGGGTCTCAGCAGTACAGCGATGAGATGCTCAAGTCTTGGACCGACGCGATCGGCAGCAAGGTCGATAGCTTGGGTAAGAACGACCAGCTCGCGATGATCCACATCCAAGAACTGAAGGCCACGCTCGACCAGGGCGCGCAGCTCGGCTCGACGTTCATCTCTAGCGGCGACAAGACCGCTAGCGCCATCATCAACAACATCGCCTGAGGAGCGTCATGACTAGTGCCATTTCGTCATCGACGCCCGAGCTGCGAGGGACGAGCGCGTCATCCGTAGCCGTGTGCGGGGCGCTCAGCCCCGAAGAGCAGCTACTTGCGCTGATCGTCTTCTCGCAAGCGACGCAGATGAAAGATGCCCGCCAAACCGTCAACCTCAACGCCGAGCAGCTCGAGCAGCTGCACGAGCAGGTGCAAAAGGCCCTGCGGGAGGCGGTGGAGGCCAAGAAAGACGCCGGCTTCTGGGGCGGCCTCAGCAAGCTGTTCAGCGGCGACTTGGCGACGCTCGCGGCCGCGGTCGCGGCCGTGGCGGCTGCCGTGGCGACGGGAGGCGGCGCGGTGGCGGTGCTGGCTGTCGTCGCGGCCGCGGCCACGCTGGCCGCCGATCACGCCGAAGGGCTAGGCATCTCCCCGGAGCTGGCTACCGCCATCGGGATCGGCGCCAGCATCGCCGCCCTGTGCTGCGGCAACGCGGGCGGGCTGCTCGAGGTGGGCTCAGCTAGCGCGAGGATTGCCGCCGACGTCGACACCTACGCGACGGCCGCCCAGTACACGTTCGCCGCGGGCGGGGCCGTCTGCGACGAGCGCCAATCCAGCTACGACAAGGACGCCGCTTATGCGCACGCTGACGCGCGCAGCGCTGGCGGCAAGCGCGACCTCGTCGACATGGACATCGAGGACGCGCTCGATCGCTTCGCAAGCGCGCTCGAGCAGCAGCTGAGCACGGTGAAGGTGGCGAGCAGTATCCAGCTACAATCAGCGGGCACCAACTACGCCATCCTCAGCAACTGGGGAGGTGCAGCATGAGCTCCGTTGGCAGCGTGGGCGCAAGCCCTGCTCAGTTCCTATCGATCGAGGATAGCAGCAGCAGTGAGGTCGTGAGCATCAGCGGGCAGCTCGCTGTGCTCATGCTCGAGTCGCAAGAGCAGCGCAAAGAGATCGCTCACGACACGTTGGCGAGCGCGCGCAAGGACTTCGAGAAAGCCCTCGATGACGAGGTCGCCGCGCTCAAGTCCGCGGCGGACGCGGCGCGGCGCGGCGCGATCTGGCAAGCCGGGGTGAGCTTCGTGGGGAGCGGCACCTCGATCGTCGGGCACTTCGCGGAGAGTAAGGTCGTCTCGGAGGGTGGAGCGGGGCTCAGCGCCTTGGCTGAGCCGCTAGGCCGGTGGATAGGCACCAGCCACGGCACTGCCAACGCGAAGTCCGCGGAGGGCAAGCAGCAGGCCGCCAAGTGGCAGATCGACGACATGCGCGACACCGTTCGCTCCGCGGAAGACCTGCAGAACAAGGCGCTCGATTGGGTGAGCTCGATCAGCGATCGCGACGCCGCCACGATGGCCACGATTCTCTCCAACAAGGTGTGAGCTCGACGGGTGAGCCGCCGCACGAGGTGATATCGAGTTTCGGGGCTACGCGCCGGCCCGTCGTCCCTCTGGGTCGGCGCGTAGCCGCCCCTGGTCGGGGAAACCAACGGACGGGGGGCAGGGGCTTGCGATAGGGGAGGGGAGGGGAAGAAAGGGGAGGCACCGAGAGGGTCGGCAGGCGGAAGTGGGGCGTCTCACCCAGCGCCGCGCGCGCCTGCCGGCCCTAGCGACCTGCCGCCCGGGGACTGAGGACCGCCGGGGCACCGTCCGAGCCCATCCGGGCAGCTGCCTGCACAGCCTCAAAATGGCCCGGAATCGGGCCGGAACGCCGCCGAGCGGCGGGTCCAACCAAACGTTCAGTATCCTGGCAAGTAATTTCGTTGCGGCGTCCTTGCGAGGTGCGGGGGCATGGACTAGGTTCCGCCGCCCACACTCCCATGGCCTACGCAGTTATCCGCAGCGGCGGAAAGCAGTACCGAGTTGCCGAGGGCGACACCGTTCAGGTGGAGCTGCTCGCCGGCAACCCGGGTGATAAAGTTAAGTTCGACGACGTGCTGATGATCGGCGGCGATTCGCCGAAGTTCGGCAGCCCGCTCGTCTCCGGCGCGGCCGTCGAAGGCGAGATCGTGCAGCAGGGCCGCGGCCCGAAGCTGATCGTCTTCAAGTTCCGCAAGCGCAAGCGCTCGCGCCGTAAGGCCGGTCATCGCCAGAGCTTCACGGCGGTGAAGATCACGGGAGTGACGGGATAAAGCCATGGCTCATAAAAAAGGCGGCGGCTCAACGCGCAACGGTCGTGGCTCCAACGCCCAGTACCGTGGAGTGAAGGTTTACGGCGGCGAGTCCGTTCGCGCCGGTGGCATCTTGGTGCGTCAGGTCGGTCAGACCTTGAACCCCGGCCGCAACGTCGGCGTGGGCAAGGACTACACGCTGTTCGCGCTGGTCGACGGCGTCGTGGCCTACGAGCATGACAGCAAGACCAAGAAGCGCGTCTCGGTGTATCCGCCAGCGCCGGTGTCGGCGAGCTGACGAAGATCTTCGTTACCGACATCGACGGCACGCTGGTTGGGGCGGGCGGCGAGGTCCATCCTCGCGACGCCAAGGCCATCAAGGAGTTGTTGCGCAAGCAGGTGCCCGTCGCGCTGTGCACGGGCCGGATGTTCTCCGGCACGCGCGAGATCGCGGCGGCGTTTCGCCTGCTTGGCCCCGTGGCGTGCATCGATGGCAGTCACATTTTCGACCTGCACTCGCGCGGGGAGCTGAGCTGCTCCGCGATCTCGAGTGATGCGGCGCAGTACGTGCGCGAGGCGCTGGGCATGTACCGCCCGGCGGCCTTCATGTTCTCGGGCGACCGCGTCATCCACGACGGCCACGGAGAGCGCTACCTCAACTACCTCAGCACTTGGTCCGACGTGCGCCACCGCGTGCGCGACGTCGGGCACCCCGAGGTTTGGACGGGTGAGCCCAACGTGGCCGCGCTCGTGCTGATGGGCGACGAAGAGACGATCTTGGGCGTGGACCGCGCGCTGCGCGGCGTGCCGGGGCTGCAGCACATCGTGTTCGAGGTGCGCCGCGAAGACTTGGCGGGCTCGTGGGGCATGGTCTTGCGCGCCTCCGGCGTCGACAAGGGCACGGCCATCGAGTGGCTCGCGCAGCACTACGGCACCACCATCGAAGACGTGGTCGCCGTCGGCGATTGGCTGAACGACGTGCCCATGCTGCAGAGGGCCGGGCAGAGCTTCGCGATGGCGCAGGCGCCCGCCGAGGTGAAAGCGGCCGCGAAGCACCAGCTGAAGGCCGACATCTGGGAAGGCGGCGGCGTCGCCGAGGCCGCCGAGCGCGCCGGCTTGATCTGAAAGCCCGCGAGGCTCGAGCGCCTGCGGCGGGCGCTCGGTGCGAACTCGTCGTCGCTCGGATATAGTCGAGTCGCCATGAGCGAGTCGCGCGTCGCTGTCCTGCCGCCCGAGCTGGCGAGTCAGATCGCGGCGGGCGAGGTCGTCGAGCGGCCGGCGAGCGCCATCAAAGAGCTGATCGAGAACTCGCTCGACGCGGAGGCGTCGCGCGTCGACGTCGAGATCGAGGGTGGCGGAATCACGCGGCTCGCGGTCAGCGACGACGGCTACGGCATGATCGAAGCCGACGCGCAGCTCGCGGTGGAGCGGCACGCCACTAGCAAGCTCGCCACGTTCGCTGACTTGGCGCGCGTCGCCACCTTCGGCTTTCGCGGCGAGGCGCTGCCGACCATCGCCAGCGTGAGCCGCTTTTCGCTGCGCACGCGGCCCCGTGACGCGGATGGTGGCACGCTGGTGCGCATCGAGGGCGGAAAGCGCACCTTGGTCGAGCCGGTGGGCATGCCGGCCGGCACGCAGATCGAGGCGCTCGACCTGTTTTACAACGTGCCTGCGCGGCGTAAGTTCCTGCGCTCCACCGGGACCGAGTCGGGGCACGTGACGGAGGTGGTGGAGCAAGCGGCGCTCTCGCGGCCGGACATCACGTTCACGCTCACGCGCGATGGCCGCAAGGTGCGTGACTTGCTGCGCGCCGGCGAGCGAGCGGAGCGCGTGCGCCAAGTTTGCGAGCTGGACGAGCTGGCCGAGTGTCGCGGCGAGCGCGGACCGCTGCGCGTCGAAGCCTACCTCTCGCGGCCGGAGCAAGCGCGAGCGGGAGCAGGCGGCCTCTCCATCTTGGTCAACGGGCGTCCCGTGCGCGATCGGGCGATCTTGGTGACGGTGGCGCAAGCTTACGGCAGCGTGCTCGAGCGCGGGCGCTACCCGCGCGGCGTCGTTTACGTCGATTTGGCGCCCGAGCTCGTGGACGTGAACGTGCACCCGCAGAAATCCGAGGTGCGTTTCGCGGACCCGCGCGCCGCGAGCGACGCCGTCTATCAGATTCTGTCGAAGGCGCTCGTGAGCGCGTTCTCGCTGCCGCCGGTGTCGCGCGCGGCTTGGGGGCGAAAGTCGCCGCCGGTCAACGTCACGACCGCGCCGCTGGCGGCGGAGCCGAGCCCGTGGCCGCCCGCGGTTTCGCGCGATTTGCCGCTCGACCGGCTGGTGGCGTCGGCGGCCAAGGCCGTCACGCCGGCGCCCGGGCTCGAGTCGCGCGAGCCCGAGCGGCGCGGCCAGGAAGCCCCTCCGCTCAGCGTCGAGCCGCCGCTCGTCGCCGTGCGCGATCACGCGACGGCGCCGATTCGCCCGCGGCCGGACGTGGCGTGGTCGAGCCTGCGCTTCATCGCGCAGCTCAGGATGACGTACCTGATCTGCGAGGGCGAAGACGGCATCTTCTTGCTGGATCAGCACGCGGCCGCCGAGCGCGTGACGTTCACGAGGCTGCGTCGCGAGTACCAAGCGCGCTCCGTGCCCTCCCAAGCGCTGCTGTTTCCGTTGGTGGTCGACGTGAGCCCGGCGGAGCTCGAGCTGGTCGAAGAGAGGCAGCGCGAGATCGCGGAGGTGGGTCTCGACGTGCGCGCGCGCGGCGCAAGCTCGCTGAGCATTCACGCCGTGCCCCGGCTGCTGTCGCGCGCCAGCCCCGAGCGGCTCTTGCGCGATTTGTTGACGGAGGTGTCGCGCAGCGGCGGCCGCGGCTTCTCGGACGCGGTCGACTTGGCGCTCGCCACCATGGCCTGTCACGGCTCGATCCGCGCCGGCGATGCGCTGTCGGCCAACGAAGCCAAGGCGCTCTTGGTGGCGCTCGACGACGCTGATTTCGCCGGTCACTGCCCGCACGGACGGCCGGTGGTGACGACGCTGAGTTACGCCGAGCTCGAGCGTAAGGTGGGCAGGCGTTGAGCGCGGGTACGCCGCTGCTGTGCGTCGTCGGTCCGACCGCTTCGGGGAAGAGCGCGCTGGCGCTCAGGCTCGCGACGTCGCTCGGCGGCGAGATCTTGAGCGCGGACAGCATGCAGATCTATCGCGGCTTCGACATCGGCACCGGCAAGCCGAGCTTGGCCGAGCGCCAGCAGGTGCCGCACCACCTGGTCGACGTGGCGGAGCCGCTCGAGCTGTGGGACGCCGCGCGTTGGGCCAGCGAAGCGGCGCGTCTGATCGACGACGTCTCGGCGCGCGGGAAGCTGCCGATCGTGTGCGGGGGCACATTTTTGTGGGTGCGCGCGCTGATCTTCGGCTTGGCGGAGGCGCCGCGCGGCGACGACGAGCTGCGCGCGCGCCACCGCGCGTGGGCGGAGCGCGAGGGGCGAGCGGCGCTGCACGAAAGACTCGCGCAGGTCGATCCCAGCAGCGCGGCGCGCCTGTCGCCCAACGACTTCGTGCGGGTGAGCCGGGCGCTGGAGGTGTTCGAAATCACGGGGCGCCCGCTGAGCGAAGTCCAAGCCGAGCACGGCTTTCGTGAGCCACGCTACGCCGCGCGCTTGGTCGGCGTCGCGCGGGAGAAGCCCGAGCTCGACGCGCTGATCGCCACGCGCGTGCGCGGCATGCTGGAGGCGGGCTGGCTCGACGAGGTGCGCTCGCTGCAGGCGCGTGGGCTCGGCGAAGCGCGCGCGATGGGCTCGGTGGGCTATCGCCAAGTGGCGGAGGCGCTCGCCGCGGGCACCCAAGACGACACGGAGGCGCTCACCGACGCCGTCGTGCGGGCCACGCGCGTGTTCGCGCGCCGCCAGCGCACTTGGCTGCGCGATCAGCCGGTGGAGTGGCTGCCTGCGGACGCGACGAAGCTGCCGTGATAGCCCGGATCTTCGAGGCTCTCCGCGAACGCGCTGCGCGTGAGCGGAGCCGCGCAGTCGAGCATGACCGCGAGCTCATCGGTCCGCTGGGCGCCCAGGCTCGCCTCGTAGGCGCCAGGGTGGGGGCCGTGCGCGATGCCGCGCGGATGGTGCGAGATGCTGCCCGGCCCGACGCCGCGCCGTGAGGTGAAGCTGCCACGGGAGTAGAAGATCACTTCGTCCACGTCGACCGACGAGTGCGGATAGGGGCACGGCACGGCACGCTCGTCGAAGTCGAGCGGGCGAGGCACGAAGCTGCAGATTAGCACGCCCGGCGCCTCGAACGTCGCGTGCGCCGGTGGCGGCAGGTGCACCCGGCCGACCTTGGGCCTGAACGCGTCGATCGAGAACGCGAACGGATACAGCGCGCCGTCCCAGCCCACCACGTCGAGAGGAGAGCTCGCGAGCTGGTACTTCTGCAGCGTGCCCTGCGTCTTGACCCACAAATCGCGTAGCTGTTCGTCGCGCGGGGCGCTGGCGCTCAGGGTCGGGCCGCGGAAGTCGCGGTGGCTGTAAGGCGCATCCATCCGCAGCTGCCCCGCGGCGTTGCGGTAGCTGCTCGGCAGGCGCAGTGGCTGCCGGAGCTCGAGCACGAGCCAGTGCTGAGTCGCGGCTGGCTCGAGCACGAAGCGGTGGAGCAGCGCGCGCGGCACGTAAATGTAGTCTCCGGCGCGGTAGGCGAGATCGCCGAGGATCGTGCGCAGGGTGCCGGAGCCCGAGTGGACGAAGTAGAGCTCGTCACCGTCGGCGTTGGCGAAGTAAGCAGCGTCGCTGCGCGTGGGCATGGCGACGCTCAGCGCGACGTCGGCGTTCTCGAGCAGGCGCCCGCGGTGGCGGGGGAGGGGTTCGAGCGAGAGCGGGCTGGTGGGGCTCAGGTAGTGGCGGCGCAGCAGACGCTCGGGGCGGCGCTCTGCCGGTGCCAGCGCGACGGGCGCGTCGGGGGCGGGCAGCGCCTCGTGCGGGCGCCCTTGGTGGTAAGCGATCGTGTAAGGGCCGTCGAACCCTTCGCGGGTGATGCAGTGCTCGTACAGCAGCTGACCAGCGGCGCTGCGCAGCTGCGTGTGCGGTGCGTCCGGGAGGGTGCCTTGGCTGCGACGCTCGAGCATGGCTCAGGTTCCCTTCTCGCGAGTTGGGCTCGACGGGGCGCTGCTTTGCGACTGCTCACGCTCGATGCTCTCGAACAGCGCGCGAAAGTTGCCGGCGCCGAAGCCTTGGTCGCCCTTGCGCTGAATCAGCTCGTAAAAGAACGGGCCCGCCGCGTCCTCGCGGTACAGCCCCGCGGAGTCCTTAAGGAAAATTTGCAATAAATACGAAGACTTGCCGTGGCCGTCGACGAGCACCTCGAGCTCTTGCAGCTCGCGGAGGTCCTCGTCGAGGTGGCCGATGCCGAGCTCGTCGAGGCGCTTCGGCAAGGCCTCGTAGTAGGTCGCCGGCGTGCGCATGAACTGCACCCCGCGCTGCCGCAGCCTGCGCACGCTGCTCAAAATGTCGGAGACCTCGAGCGCCAGGTGCTGGATGCCGTCGCCGCGGTGCGCTTCGTGAAAGAGGTTGATCTGCGACGCCTTGAAATTGGGCCGGTAGGGCTCGTTGTTCGCGAACTTGATCGACGAACGCGGGTCCCACATCACGACCGAGCGCAGGCCAGAGCCGTCACGCAGCTCGAAGCGCGCCACGTCGCGCGTGTGAAACTGCACGTCCCACAAGCGCTGAAAGCCGAGCACGTACTCGAGCCACAGCAGGGCCGGCATCATGGTCTGGAAATTGGTGGTGATGTGATCGACGCGCAGCACGCCGGACGCGTTTTGACCGCCGCGCGGCGGATCGTGCATCACGTAGCCGGGGAAGAGCGCGCTGAAGCCGCGGCGCTCGATGAAGCGAAACGTGGTGTCGCCGAAGGGGGTCGTGATCGAGAAGGTCTTCAGCGTGCCGTGCGCGTCTTCGTAGCGCTCGATTTCGCCGATGGGCGTGCCGCCCCGGCGCTCGAGCAGCTCGAAGGTGCGCTCCGCGCTCTCGACGCGGAAGAGGAGGGTCCCGATGCCGTCCGGGTGCTTGTTCAAGTAGCGCTCGGCGCGGCCGCCGGAGCCTTCGGGGGTCGAGCAGATGACGATGCAGCCGCCCGCCTGGAAGGCGACGGAGCGCTGGCGGCCGGCGCGCGTGAGCTCCGGGCTGCTCTCGCCGATCTCGCTGAAATCCATGCGCTCGACGTAGAAGCGGCGGCTGCGCTCCAGATCGCGCACGTAGTAGTGCACGCCTTCGATGCCGAGAATTCCGAGCGGCTCGACTTGGGGCATTGTCATTCAGTGTCCCACTGGATCGCCTCTCTCTCAACTGGCGCCGCTCAGGCTCGCGCGGCGCGCCAAAACGCGTCGGTCTGGCAGCGCGGTGCGGGTCCTGTTGCGCAGCCGCGGAGCATGCAGGGTCAGCGCCTACACCACGCTGGGAGCGACGGCGCAGGGACTCGCGTGCTCGCTGCGCGCCCAGCTGGGCGCGGCGCGCGCGGGCCTGGCCCGCGCCACGAACCCCGGCCTACCCAGAGAGCGGCCCTGAACGACTCGTGACGGCGGACCTGTGTGAGAAATCCGCCTCTAGACGGGCTCGGCGTCGGGCTGGGCGGAGGGATGCGCTCGCTCGAAGGCTTCGAGCTCGTTGGCGTTCGCGTCGGCGCGTACGAGCGTGGGGAAAGCGTCGAGCGAAAGACTGAAGCGGCGCGCGTTGTACATTTGCGGCACCAGGAACAGGTCAGCCAGCGTGGGGGTGTCGCCGAAGAGGAACTGACCGGCGCGCGGGGCGGCTAGCGCTTCGAGCGACTTCAGGCCAGCGCTGATGAAATGCTTGGCCCACGGCTCGGGCTCGGCGCCTTGGGCTTTGAGCTGGTTGAACGTGGCGATGTTCTGCAGCGGCTGGATGCCGGAGTTGACCAGCTCCGCCAGCGCGCGTACGTGCGCGCGATCGCTGGCGGACGCCGGCAACAGCGGCGGCGCCGGATAGCGCTCGTCGAGGTACTCGATGATGGCCATGGATTGCACCAGGCGCACGATCTGCCCGTCTTCGTCGAGCTCGAGCACCGGCACTTGGCGCTGCGGGTTCAGCTCGCCAAACGCGGCGCTGCTTTGCTGCCCGCCATCGCGAAGGAGGTGCACGGCGGCATACTCGTAAGCAAGCCCCTTCAACCCCAGGGCGATACGCACGCGGTACGCGCAGCTGCTGCGCCAGTAGCTGTATAGCTTCATGCTTCTACCACTTCCTCCAAGATGTCGCCGAACGGCGCCCAGCCGTCAGCGAGCCTGAGCTCGATGTGCACACGGCTCCCCGCCTTCAAGAACGGCGTTTGCGGCGCTCCGTGAGCGATGGTTTCTCGCGCTCGTCGCTCCTGCAAACAGGTGACGCCTCGCTCGATCGCAACGTTCGAGATGGTGCCGCTCCCCAAGATGGTGCCCGCGCCGAAGCGGCGAGTCTTCGAGATGTGCTGAACCAGCTCGTAGAATGAAAAATGCATCTCCGGTCCGGTCAGCGGATCACCACAACGCTGGCCGTCGACGGACACGAGCATCGAGCCCGCGAGTCTACCGTCGACCCAGGCGTCGCCCAGCTCGTCGGGCGTGACGGCGAACGGCGCGAAGGCGGTCGCCGGCTTCGAACCGAAGAAGCCGAAGCCCTTGGCGAGCTCGTCGGGCACGAGGTTGCGATAGGTCCAGTCATTCAGGCACACCAGCAAGCGCACGCAGCCGGCCGCGCCCGCGCTGGTCGTTCCCTGCGGGGTGTCGCCCAGCACGACGCCGAGCTCCGCCTCGAAGTCGAGGCCGTAGCTCTCATCGAGGAGCCGGAATGCGTCGCGCGAGCCGAGCAGATCGGATGAGCCGCCTTGATAGACGAGCGGATCGGCTTCGAGCGTCGGCGGGGGCGCGGCGCCGCGAGCTTGTCGCACCAAGCGCACGTGGTTGAGGTAGGCCGAGCCGTCGATCCACTCGGCAGCTCGAGGCAGCGGCGCCGCGAGCCGATCGACGTCGAGCTCGAACGCGGCGGGGCTGCCTTTCTCCAGCTCGCTCGCCAAGCGCTCGAGCGACGGCGCGGTGCGCACCCAGTCGTCGAGCGCTGCTTGCAGGTGGGAGGCGGCGGCGCGCGCGTCGATGCCGCGTCGACCGTCTCGGCTGACGACGATCAGCCGCCCATCGCGCGAGCCGTCCCGCAGCGTCGCCAGCCGCATGTCTCAGTCGCCGTTCAGGGCGAGCGAGGCGTCGAGCAGCTCGACGAAAGAGCGGGGACGCGGCGATTCGCGCAAGGTGGCGAAGGTTTCCGGCGAGCCGTAGGCGACCGGTCGCGCCGTGATCTCGGGGGAGAGCGGCGCGGCGACGGCCGCTTCGAGCGCGACCGCGGGCGCCGCTTCGACGAAGGGCATCGCTGGGGCGCCGAGCGCGGCGACATCGCCGCCCGACGGCTGCACGCTCGGGAGCTGAGCCAGCGACTCGGGCGGCGGCGCGAGGTCTTCGTCGAGGCGACGGCGGTGAGCCTCGAGCTCGTCGCGCGCCTCCGGCGGAGGCAGCAAGTCGTCGGTGTAGCCGCCGACGGGCTCGCGGCCGGGCAGCGCGACCTCGAGCTCTTCTTCGGCCGAGCCGGTGACTTCGAGGACGGGCGCCTCGGCCAGCTCGAGCGTGGGGCCGCGAGCTTCGTCGAGGTCGACGGTCTGTCCGAGCTGCTCCGGAGTTGGCCCCGCCGCGGGCGCGACCGGGATGACACCGGTGCTCTCGCGCGTCGGTATGTCGAGCTCTTGACCGAGCAGCGCGTCGACGTCGGGAGCGGGCGGCGCCGTCATGGTTGCGGCGGTCGCCGGCGCTTCTTGCGGACCCGACTCGGGCGGCGGCGTCATCAGCGGCGGCTCGCGGTCGGCATCCAGCTCGGCCGCGGCGGCGGCGAGGGCTTCGTCCAGCGTGGACGCCACCTGGCGCTGCGAAGACGCGGGCGGCTGCTCTTCCTCGTCGTCGAAGTCGATGTCCACGTCGCTGCCGGCGGGCGGCGGTGAGGACGTCAGGTCGGTGATGTCGACTTCGACCAGGTCCTCTTCCGACAGCTCTTCGGTGCCGAGCGGCTCGGCCTCGGCTTCGATCGCCGCCACCGTCACCTCCACGGCGGGCTCGCGCGAGAGGGCGGCGACTCGAACCTCGGACACCTCGGACTCGAGGCTGAAGTCGTCCGTCGAGGGCTCCGGCGCCGCGGGAGCAGCGGGCTCGGCCGCGACCGAAACCAGCGGGATCGGCTCGGCGTCGGGCACCTCCGCGGGCGCGGACACGGCTGCGGGCGGGATGCTGTCGAGCGCCACGTCGACGTCTACCGGCAGCGGTGACGCGCTCAACAGGTCGTCGACCGACTGATCGACGGCTGCGGGCGCGACCGAAGCGGTGGCGACTGCGACCGGTGACGGAGCGGCCGCGGACGGGGTGGCGGCGGGCGCGTGCGGCTTGGCGGCGTTGCGCTGGATGCGCGCCAGCAGGCCTTGAAGCTTCGTGATCTGTTCCTGCGCGTTCATGCGGCCCCCTTCTGCAAGCGCACCAGCGCGTCGGCGTACGTGACGCCGGAGCTCAGCCAATCTCTCACCTTGTCGGCGCTAGCTGCGCTGGTGACGAGGAAGCGGACCTGGCGATCGTCGCGCACCAGATGCGCGGCCCGCACGTCGCGCGCGAACGCACGTTGCAGCGCTCCCTCCAAGACGGCGCCGAGCAAGCGGTCGAGCTGCTGACCGAAGGGGCCGCCGTCGATGGTGAGCACTAGGGCTCGACCCCAGCGCTCGAGACCGAGCGAGCCGAGGCCGAGCACGGCGAGCTCACCGCCCAAGTGCTCGATCACCTCTTCGAGGCTCGCGCTCGACGTATCGCCGAGTCGCTCGGCGACGCGGCGCCCCGCGGAGGTGCCGAGTCGACGGCCGAAGTCGCTCACGGCTTCGTCGCCTGCGTTGCGACACAGGTCGACGAGCGCGTCCGCGGGGACGAGGACGTGGTCGCCGCCGCAGTCGACTCGACCTCGCACGAGGTCGAAGCTCACGGATCCGGAGGGGTTGAAGCGAGTCGCCATCGGGATGCTTTCCGAGTCGCGCGCAAGCCAGGAGGGCTGCTGGCGGAGCCGTCAGTATAGGGCGGGCGGCTGCCAAGCTGTCAATTCTTGTGGGTTTTTCGGTCGGGGCGGCGAGCCGATGCTAAGGGCCTGGGCATGGTCTTCTCGCAGTCGGTGCAACAGGCGCTCGCGCGACACGCGACGGCAACGGCGGGCGAGATTCAGCAGCTCGAGCTCGGGCTCGCCGAGCTTCACCTCGAGCACGGCCCACCGGGCGCCCGGCAGCACCTCGACCTGGCGGCTCGGTTCTTGGCCGGCGAAGCTTCGCCCGCTGATTTGGCGGAAGCGCGCCAAGAATGCTGGGCCCACGCCGGCTCTCTCGCGTGTGGTTGCTCGGCGGCGGACTCGGCGACGTCGGCCGCATTTCTCGCCGTGCTGGACGCGAGCGCAGCGGCGCACACCTCAGCGTCGCTCTCCGAGCAGGTCGAGCGCGCGCTCCGCGCCGGCGTCAGTGAAGCGAGCGTGCTGCAAGTGTTGGGCAAATCGCCCCAAGGTTATTGAAGTTCGAGTAACCTGCCGTGGATCTGCCAAGAAGGCCAACCGTGTGCCGAGTTTCATCGCGTCGAGCCGTGCCGCTAGCCGTGCTCGGCGTGCTGCTTCCGGCCGCGCTCTCCGCGGCGCCGCCGAAGCGTGATCCGCCGTTGCTGTTCGGCGGTGCGGTCACCAAGCCAAGGCCCCAAGTGCGGCTGGATCCGCGCTTGCCCACCGGCAGTGAGATTCCGGCGACGGAGGCGCGACCGAGCAGCGTCGCGTCGCTATGCTCGTTCTCGCGGCCGCTCTGCGTGCACGCCCGCGACGACGCAGCGGCAGCTCGGCTGTCGCTGGCGCTCACCGCTTTCGAGAGCGCGTACGAGCGCGCGATTTTGGCGCTGGGTCTGCCGGCGCCGCTGACCGATCGCGACCGAGGCGGTAGCGACGCCATCGACTGGTACCTGAGCGAAGAGGGCGAGCTCTCGGTGACGCAAGAGCCGCTCTTGCCGGGACGCTTGGACAGCGCCCCGGTCTTCTGTCGCAGCGGGTCGGCGCTGCTCGCACGGCAGGCAACGCTGTGCCTCGGCGAGGCGCTCGCCAGCACGTTCGACGCCGGCGAGTCGCCGGACACGCGGCGCGCGTTCGCGCTAGAGCTGTGGTGGATCACCGGCGAAAAGACGTCGCTCGACGTGCAAGCCATCGACGACGCTCAGCGTCATCCGGAAGAGGCTCTCGCCTTCGATGCCGCGCGCGGCGGCTCGAGCGTCGGTCGGCTCGCGCTGCTGTTCGACATGCTCGAGACCACGCGTAGCGCGGCGCCGCCGGGCGTGCTCAGCGCGTCGCTGCTGTCGGCGGCCGCCAGCCGTACGCCCCCGAGCGCCGCCCGCTTCGATGACGAGCCCGACGTGTTCGACGTGCTGCGGCACAGCGTCGATGAAGAGCTGCCGCGCTACGCCGATTTAATGGTCGATTTCGCGCTCCGACGCGCGCTCGCCGGCGATCGCGACGACGGCACGCGCTTTCCGTCGATCGCCTTCGCGGGCAGCTTCGCCCGCGCGCAGTTCGATTGGGTGATTCCGTTCTCTTCGCTCCCGCGGCGCGTGCTCTCGGGTCGACCGATCGCGCAGAGCGGCGCGGAGCTGATCTGGCTCGACATGGATGACGCGCCGATCGGCGCCACCCTCGGCTTTCGCGCGGAGTGGGAGCGGCCGGTCGCTTTTCAGTGGCGGATCCTGGTCATCGACCGCGAGGGCCGCGAAGCGCGCCGCGTCGACGTCACGTTCCAAGAACGCGCCAGCTCCGCTGACGCTCGCGTCCTCCGGCTCGACAGCGCCAAAGCCATCGTGATCGCGGGCGTGAACTTGGGAGGAGTGGATCTCGCACATCCATTCGATCCGGATATTCAGCCGTTCGAGCCGGCGGCCTGCACGGTCTATCTGGTCGCGATGTGAGCGCTTTCTCGACGATTCTCAAAGTGCGAATTTGTCTCTAAGCAATTCGACGGGATGACCGTAGTATCGTGCCGTGAACGGGACGAACGCTCAGTACCGCGTGGAGTCATCCCCTCTAGCCGGAACCCGCCGCGTTTTCAGCGCGACCCGCGTCGCCGACGACACCCGATTGGTGGTCAAGCGGGCTCGCGCCGGCTTCCCGAGCGCGAGCGAGACGGCCATGCTTCGGCACGAGTTTCGGGTGCTGTCGGCGCTCAAGGGCGCCCCCATCGCCGAAGTCGTCGATTTCATTGAAGATCCTCACGCGGGCTTGGTGCTCTCGCTCGCTCCCGGGCGCCCTGCGGATGCCCTCGTGAAGAGCCGCGCGGAGCTCCCCCAGCTGATCGAGTGCGCGGTCGAGATGACCCGCTCGCTCGCGGCCGTGCACGCGCGCGGGGTCGTGCATCGCGACATCAAGCCGCAGCACTTCTTCATCGACGACGCGACCGGGCAGGCGCGGCTGGTCGACTTCGGTTTGGCGACGTACCTCACGCGTGAGCAGCCGCGGCCGGTCGATCCGGACTCCGTTCAGGGCACACTCGCCTACATCTCGCCGGAGCAGACCGGGCGCACCAGTCATTCGATCGATCAGCGCAGCGATCTCTACTCGCTCGGCGTCACGCTCTACGAGCTGTGGACGGGGCGCCGGCCCTTCCAGAGCGAAGACGCGCTCGAGCTGATCCACGCTCACATCGCGCGGCAGCCGCCGAGCCCGCGTGAGCATCGTCCGGACCTGCCGGGCGCGCTCGAAGAGATCGTGCTGCGGCTGCTGGCCAAAGACCCAGCCGATCGTTACCAGACCGCGGCGGGCCTGCTCGCCGATCTCGAGCGAGCCTCCGCGGAGCTGACGCGCTCGGGCGCGGTCGCTCCGTTCCCGCTCGGACAGCACGACTACGACGGGCGGCTCCGCCTGCCGGAGAAGCTGTACGGCCGCGCGGAGCCCCGCCAAACGCTGCTCGAAGCGGTGCGCGCTGCGCAGCGCGGAGCCCGTGCGCTGGCGTTGATCGCGGGCGCGCCCGGCGTCGGGAAGTCGGCGCTGGTGCGCGAGGCTCACCGCGAGATGGTGAGCCTCGGGCACTTCGTGTCCGGCAAGTTCGATCAATACAATCGCGGCGTCCCCTACTCGGCGCTGACGAGCGCTTGCAGCGAGCTGGTGCGCGTCTATTTGGCTTCGACCGCGAAGGAGCTCGAAGCCTGGCGCACGCGGCTGCGACTCGCCCTTGGCGACAACGCGCGCCTGATCGCGGACCTCGTGCCTCAGCTCGCGGTCGCGCTCGGTGATTTGCCCGAGGTCCTCCCGCTCCCGCCCACCGAGTCGCAGGCTCGCTTCGAGCGCACGTTCCGGCGCTTCATGGAGGCCAGCGCGTGCCGGGAAGCGCCGCTGGTGTTGTTCCTCGACGACCTGCAGTGGGCCGACTCGGCCTCGCTCGCGGTGCTGGAGCTGGTGCTGTCATCGGAGACGCAGGGGCACCTGCTCGTCATCGGCAGCTACCGTGACTCCGAGGTCGACGGCGCGCACCCGCTCGCGCGCATGGTCGAGCGCCTCGAGCGTGCGGTGCGAGTGCAGCGCATCGAGCTCGAGTCGCTGTCGCTCGCCGATCTGCGCGAGATGCTGGCCGATGCCCTGCGGCTCACCCAGCAGTCGCGGGACGACCTGGCGGCGCTGATCTTCGAAAAAACCTCGGGCAACCCGTTCTTCATCGGGCAGTTCCTGGAGCGCCTGGCGGAGGAAGGGCACCTGAAGTTCGAGGCTGGCCGCGGCTACAGCTGGGACATCAAAGCGATCGCGGCGCTCGGGGCGACCGACAACGTCGTCGATCTGGTCGTCGCTCGTTTGAACGCGCTCGAGCCCCGCGCGCTCGAGCTGCTCCAGCTCGCCGCGTGCATCGGCCACACCCTGCGCCTGCGAACGCTGGCGGTCATCGCGGAAGACGAGCCCCGCGCGGTTTGGGAGGCGCTCTTGCCCGCCGTGAAGGGTGGGTACCTGCTGCCGTTCCGTGAGCAGCAGCCCGCCCAAGACGAAGCGCCCGATGCCGCCTACGACGACATCGCCGACATGGGCTACCGCTTCGCGCACGATCGCGTGCAGCAAGCGGCGCTGTCGACGCAGGCGACGAGCGAGCGCTCGCGGATCCACCTGCGCATCGGCCGCCTGCTGCTGTCCGCCGCGGGCGGAACGCCGGCTACCGACGAGCAGCTGTTCGAGGTGGTGGGGCAGCTCGACCTCGGACGGCAGCACCTCGAAGATCGCGACGAGCGCATCGGTACCGCTCGCCTCAACTTGGCGGCGGCGCGCCGCGCCCGCGCCGGCGCCGCCCACGCTTCGGCGGCCCAGCTCGCGCTCACGTGCGTCGAGCTGCTCGGCGAGCGGCCCTTCGAGGCGGACTACGCGGCGAGCCTGGAAGCTCATTTCATCGCCGCCGAGTCGAACTACCTGCTCCACGACGAGCCGCGCGCGCTCGCGCTCATCGACACCATCGAGCGAGCGGCGGAGAGCGTGCTCGACCGCGTCGGGGCCAGGAACCTGAAGGCCACCATCGTCACCAACCAAGGGCATCCTCGAGAAGCGACCGCCATCAGCGTGGAGACGCTGGCGCTGCTCGGCATCGCGCTCCCCGACGTGGCCGACCCCGCCGCGGTGGGCGCCGCGATCGGCGAAGCCTTCGGCGCCTATCAAGCCGCGCTCGGCGCGCGTGACGTCGCCAGTCTGCACGATTTGCCGGCCATGCAGGATCCGGAGAAGCTGGCCCAGGTCGCCACCTTGGCGGGCGCCATCCCCTCCGTGTTCCAGTGGAACCACGCGCTGATGGTGGTGCTCGTGCTGAAGGCGGTCAGCCTCGCGCTCGAGCACGGCACGGCGCCGGTCACGCCCTTCTTCTACGCGCAGTACGGCATCGTGCATCACATGGTCACGGGCGATCCCGTGCGCGCTCACGAGTTCGGCGCGCTGGCGCTCGCGCTGGCGGAGCACCCCCAGCACGCGGCGGCGCGCGGCGGTGTGGAGTTCATCTACGCCGAGTTCCTGGCGCCTTGGGTGCGGCCGCGCATCGAGTGCATCGCTCATTTCGAGCGCGGCGTCGGCTCCGGGCTCGACGCGGGCGACCAGCTGCACGCCGGCTACTGCATGGCGGTCGGCGCGGCCGAGGCGCTCTACGCCGGTCAGCGTTTGTCCGAGCTGCAGGCGCAGATCCCTCCGAGCCTCCAGGCGCTCAAGGCGCAGGGCGACGTGCTGAACCATCTGCTGCTCGAGATCGTCGACCGGGGCGTGCTGTGCTTGCTCGGCGAGACGCCCACGGCGGGGTCGTTGGACGGTGACGGCTTCTCGGAGCCCACCTTCGAAGCGGAAGGGCCGCCGCCGGTCAAGGCGCACTACGGCGCCATCAAAGCCATGCTGCGCTTCCTGTTCGGTGACGCCGCGGAAGCGCTGCGCGTAACGGAAGCCATTCAGCCGCCGCCGGGCGTGGTGTTCAAGGTCGACTACGTCTTCTTCCACGGCATGGCTTGCGTCGAGCTCTCGCGCTCGGCCGAGCACCACGAGCGTGCCGCGCTCTTGACGAAGGCAGAGGCCGATCTGGTGAGCTTCGAGCCGTGGGTGCGCGTCGCGAGCGGCAACTTCTCGGCGCTGCAGCAGCTGCTGAAAGCGGAGCTGCTCGCGGCTCGCGGCGAGCTCGGGGAGGCGCGGGAAGCGTACGAGGCCGCCGTGGAGGCCGCCGCCGCCACCGGCGTGCGTCACTATTTGGCGCTGGCTCACGAGCGCGCGGGGCTCTTTCACCGCCGCGAAGGCAGGCCGCACGCGGCTCAGCTCAGCCTCAGGGCGGCCTTCCAGGAGTACGAGCTGTGGGGCGCCACCGGCAAGCTGCGCCAGCTGACGCGCGAGCTCCCGGAGCTGCGAGCGGCCGAGGTCAACGCGCGACAGTTCGACATCGCGGCAGAGACGATCGGTGTTTCGAGCGCGAGCGGCGGCAGCAGGCTCGATTTGCAGTCGGCGATGCGCGCGGTGGGCGCTATCGCGAGCGAGATTCGCCTGCAGCCGCTGTTGCAGCGGCTCACGCAAATCTTGCTCGAAAACGCCGGCGCCACCCGCGGCGTGCTGCTGCTGGCGGAGCAGGGCGAGTTCGTGATCCGCGCCGAGCAGTCGGTGCAAGGCGACCCCTCCGTCCGCGAAGCGGGCGCGCGCGAGCTACGCGACGCGCTGGCCTCCTCCGTGGTGCGCTACTGCGCTCGTACGCTGGAGTCGGTGGTGCTCGACGACGCCGCGCTCGACAATCGCTTTGCCCAAGATCCGTTCGTCGAGCGCCGGCGGCTCAAATCCGTCGCCTGTTTGCCGCTGGTTCATCAAGGGCAGCTCGCCGGCGTTTTTTACCTCGAGAACGACACGGCCGCGGGCGCGTTCCACAGCGCGCGCGTCGAGCGGCTGGAGTTTTTGGCCGGTCACGCGGCGGTGTCCCTGCAGAACGCGCGGCTCTACGAAGAGCTGCAGGCCGTCAACGAGAGCCTCGAGCGGCGCGTGCAAGAACGAACGACGGAGCTGTCCGGGCGTAACCAAGACATGCGACGCGTGCTCGACAACGTGAAGCAAGGCTTGCTCACGATCGATCTCGAGGGGCGCCTCATGCCCGAGCACTCGCGCGTGGTGGACGATTGGCTGGGCAAGTTCGAGCCGCGAACGCCGTTCGTCTCGTACCTCGGCCGCGTGGACCCGCGCTTCGTCGAGAATTTCCGGCTCGCGTTCCAGCAGCTGCTCGACGGCGAGCTGCCCGAGGAGCTCTCGATCGATCAGCTGCCGACCGCGCTCGCCGACGGCGAGCGGCGCTTTCAGCTGAGCTACCAGCCCATCTACACCAGCAGCAAGCTGTCAGGCCTGCTCGTGGTGATCGACGACGTGACGGAGGCGCTGCGCCGCGCGCGCGAAGAAGCCGAGCAAAGAGACATCGTCACGCTGTGCCAGCGGCTCTCCAAAGACCGCGCCGCTCTGCTGAGCTTCTTCGACGAAAACGGTGGTATCATCGAAGATCTCGGCCAGGGAGCGGCGCCCGACGCTGCGCTGCAGCGGAACCTGCACACGCTCAAGGGCAACGCCGCGATGTTCGGGTTCATGACGCTCGCCGAGAGCTGCCACACGGCCGAAGACGCCATCGCCGAAGGCACGTTCAACGCCGGTCACTTGCAGGCCGTGGCCGAGAGCTTCGCGGTGCTGCGCAAGAGCCTCGCGTCGATCGCGGGAGCGAACGCGGGCGAAGTGATCGAGGTGTCGCGCTCGACCCTGCGCGACCTCGCCAGCGAGCTTCGCGCAGGCCGACCCGCGGCCGATGGCGCCGGCGCCGTCGAGCGCTTGCTGCTCGAGCCGCTGCGCCCGTCTTTCGAGCGATTGGGCCGCTACGCCCGCGCCTTGGCGGCCCGCTTGGGCAAGGGCGAGCCTCGCGTGGAGGTCGCGGACGGCGGCCTGCTCGTCGATGGTAACCGCGCCGCTTCGCTGCTCGCCTCGCTCGTCCATTTGGTCAGAAATGCCGTGGACCATGGCTTGGAGACTCGTGAGGAACGCGAGGCGTCCGGCAAGCAAGAGGCTCAGCTCTCGCTGCGCGCGAGCCTCGAAGCCGGCGAGCTCGTCATCACGCTGCAAGACGATGGCCGGGGCATCGACTGGGAGCGGGTTCGCGCGCGCGCGGCGGCGCGGGGGCTGCCGGCCAGCGACAGGAGCGAGCTCGCGGCGGCGCTGTTCTCCGACGCATTCTCGATGCGTGACGAGGCGACGAGCCTCTCGGGGCGTGGCGTCGGTCTGGCAGCGGTGCGCGAAGAAGTCACACGCAGGTCCGGCCGCGTCGCGGTCGAAAGCGAGCTGGGCCGCGGCACGGTGCTCCGCCTGGCCGTGGCCGCCGACGCGCTCGGCGCGCGACGCTGAGCTGCGGCGACGCTGACGCTCGCTTCGCCGAGTTGCAGGGAGCGAGCGGACGTGAGAGCGTCTCTCGCCAACTCAACGAGGAGGAGCGATGGGATCCAATGCACCGTCGGCGGCCGGGGGCCTTCCGGTTGAAGCTCAGCTCATGGCCATGCTCATGGGCAACTACACGCTGCAGATGCTGGCTACCGGCGTCCGAATGGGAATTTTCGACCGGCTCTCCGACGAGCCGACCGCGGCCGAGCTGGTCGCCGAGCACGCGGGCACGCTGCTCGACCCCACCTACCGGCTGATGCGCGCGCTCAGCGTCGTCGGAGCGGTCGTGGAGCTGCCCGACCGGCACTTCAGCTTGGGCCCGATCGGGCGGCTGCTGCGGCGCGACGCTCCTTGCTCGTTCGCGCCGCTCACCTTGAACAACGCCGCCCCCTGGGGAGCGGAGGTGAGCTGGACCCTGCTGCACTCGATGAAAACGGGCGAAAGCGGCTTTCGTCATCGCTACGGCAAGAGCTTGTTCGAGTGGCTGGGAGAGCACCCCGAGGAGGAGCGTTTGTTCTCCGAGAGCATGACGACGTTCAGCGGCGTCGAAATCGGCAGCATCCTCGCCAGCTACGATTTCTCGCAGCACGCCTCCGTCGTCGACGTGGGAGGCGCGCACGGAAAGCTGCTCGAGGCGCTGCTCGAGGCCCACCCGCAGCTGTCGGGCACGCTCTTCGACCTGCCGAGCGTGATCGAGCGAGCCGCGACGATCCCGCGCGCGGAGGACGTGGCGCGGCGCTGCTCGTTCGTGGCGGGCGACTTCTTCGAGTCCGTGCCAGCGGGCAGTGAGCTCTACATCCTCAAGCACATCTTGCACGATTGGGATGACCCGAGAGCGCTCCGCATCCTCCTCCGCGTTGCCGACGCGATGCCTGAGGGGGGCCAGCTGCTGATCGCGGAGCAGGGCATCGCCCCACCCGGCGTGCCGAGCCCCGGGAAGTTGCTCGACGTCGTGATGCTGAGCCTGCTCGAGAGCGGGCGCGAGCGTTCGTCGCAGGAGCTCGGCTCACTGCTGTCGAAGGCAGGGCTGGAGCTGGAGCGCACCATCGCGACGCCGGGCCCGATCACGCTCTTTCTCGGCCGTAAGCGCTAGCGCTCACGAACGCCCGCTCTCGCTCGGCTCACCGCCGAGTCGGTCGCGGGCGCTCGAATGGCGTCGAGCGCGTCGCTGAGTCGTTCGCTTACTTGCGTCGAGCGCGTCGCTGGCTCGCGGCAAGTCCGAGGCCGAGCGCGAGAGCGAGAGCGAGCGCGCCCCGTTCGCTCTTGCCCGGCACGGAGCAACTGCAGCCGCCATCTGCCGGTGTCGTGGGCGTGACCGCACCGTTCGTGCCGCCCGCGCTCGGGGCCGGGCTGCCGCCGACGCCGGCGGGCGCTCCCGCCGTGCTTGCGGGCGCGCCCGCTGACGTCGTGTCGCCGCCAGCTCCGGCTGTTGCGCCGCCAGCTCCGACG
>JAEYWK010000198.1 GCA_023431345.1 Pseudomonadota bacterium | reverse complement strand
TTAGAGAGCCGTGTATAAAAAAACGAGATGCACGTCACAAGTTGCGAGCTCAGGCCGTTGTCTCGCCTGATAACTCAGGTCCGCCCGTTTGCCCTCGAACCCATTCGGCCGGATGGTCCTCGTGGACGTCGTCTTGGCACCACCCTCTCTTGGCTGTGGCGATCTCGATCATCGAGGCCAAGCCAATTTCGCCGGTTCTTCGATCGCGCTCGAGGAGACCACGAACCGCATGGATGAGTTGGCGGTGTATGTCACTGGCAATTGACAGGACTGGACGACGAGGTAAATAGCGGGAACGGATCCACGATACCGTTCGAGTTTACCTTTTCAGCGGTCCGGGGGTTGACCGAGGCATCCGACATATCCAAAAAGGGACATATCTTAGCTCGGCGCGGTGCACTCAGCTGAATATTTCATGCTAGCGATCGCTATCGTTTGAACAAGGAATGGCATGCAAAAGCAGGTCGCTTTAATCTTGCGCCTGGCGGGACAGGACGGCGCTGATCTTGCTGAACACCTGATCTCATTCTTCCATACCAAACCACGTCCCATGTGGAACATTCGTTCGAAGACCAGTTTGCGGGGGAAGCGCGGCCAGGGATCTCACGGCGAACTGGGAGGTCACGATGGCCGCTGCTCCATTTGAACTGAAGGGTAAGAGCGTCTACGTCGCTGGCCACAACGGCATGGTAGGAGCGGCATTGACGCGCCGGCTTGCGAGGGAGGACGTTCGTCTCGTTACGGTCGCTCGTAGCGAGGTCGATTTACGCGACCAATCCATGGTGTTCCGCTGGTTCGCTCAAGTGCGGCCGCAGGTGATCTTTCTTGCCGCAGCCAAGGTAGGTGGCATCGTCGCCAACGATACTCTGCGCGCTGAGTACATCTACGACAACATCGCTATCGCGGCGAACGTAATTCACGCGGCGCATCTTAATGGCGCGGAAAAACTGATGTTCCTGGGTTCGTCCTGCATATATCCAAAGCTCGCTTCGCAACCACTGCGTGAAGATTCGGTGCTGACGGGGCCCCTCGAACCAACTAACGAGCCTTATGCAATTGCGAAGATTGCTGGGATAAAGATGGTAGAGGCTTATCGCAGCCAGTACGGTTCTGACTTTATCAGTGTGATGCCGACAAACCTTTATGGTCCGGGCGACAACTATCATCCGGAATATAGTCACGTCGTTGCTGCCTTGATTCGCCGCTTCCACGAGGCGAAGTTGGCAGGCGCAACAAACGTCTCGATCTGGGGCACGGGCGCGCCGCGTCGTGAGTTCCTTTACGTGGATGACATGGCAGATGCCTGCGTGCACCTGATGAAGACTTTCTCAGGTCCCGAGCTTGTCAATGTTGGCGTGGGGAAGGACATCACAATCGCCGAATTCGCGCGCATCGTTGCCGCCATCGTCGGCTATCGCGGAGAGGTGGCGTTCGATCACTCGCGCCCTGACGGTACGCCCCGTAAAATGCTCGATGTTACCCGACTGGAGAAGCTCGGCTGGCGTGCTCAAACTCCCCTCAAGGAAGGGATCGAACTCGCCTATCGGGCGTATCTGTCGGCTGGGTAGCTCTTAGTTGCAGAAGTGGCCGTAGGCGCGTCCATGTCGCATGGAATGGCCGGAACCGCAGGATTACCTCGCGTGAATCCCGCAGGCGATGCCGGAGATGGAAGTTCGCTCGCAGCCTTATCGTTGGTGTTGATAGAGCTCTCGCGGAACGCACCATCCTGCTTGCCTTGTATAGATTATAGATCTCCAAGCGAAGAGGCTCGGACTATTCGTGCCTAGCAAAGTAGCGGAATCCGTGTTTCTTGATGATCTCGTCGCGCTTGGCGGATTCGAGGTCTTCCTTCATCATTTCCCGAACAAGGCTTTCAAACGACGTCTTGGGCTCCCAGCCGAGCTTCTGCTTGGCCTTTGACGGATCACCGAGGAGCGTCGCGACCTCGGTAGGACGGAAGTAGCGCGGATCGACCGAAACAACGCATTTTCCCGTAGCAGCGTCGTATCCCTTTTCGTCGACGCCGCTTCCTTCCCATCGAATTGTCATGCCGATTTCGTTTGCGGCGACGTTGACAAAATCTCGGACAGAGTGCTGGACGCCCGTAGCAATCACGAAATCCTCCGGCTTTTCCTGTTGCAGCATCAACCATTGCATTTCGACATAGTCACGCGCGTGTCCCCAATCGCGCAGGGCGTCCAGGTTGCCCAGATAAAGCCGCTCCTGCAGCCCGAGATGGATGCGCGCCAAAGCACGCGTAATCTTTCGAGTAACGAAGGTTTCGCCTCGGACCGGAGATTCGTGGTTAAAGAGAATGCCATTGCAGGCGTACATCTCGTAGGCCTCACGGTAGTTTACCGTGATCCAATAGGCATAAAGCTTGGCGACGGCATACGGTGAGCGGGGATAGAAGGGCGTGGTCTCCTTTTGGGGAATCTCCTGGACCAAGCCGTACAGTTCAGACGTTGAGGCCTGATAGAAGCGCGCCTTCCTCTCCAGGCCGGTAATGCGCATAGCCTCAAGGATGCGCAAGGTGCCAAGGGCGTCGGAATTCGCCGTGTATTCGGGTTCCTCGAAAGAAACGGCAACGTGGCTCTGCGCCGCGAGATTGTAGATCTCGTCCGGCTGCAC